>JAFSJO010000022.1 GCA_017449415.1 Synergistaceae bacterium | reverse complement strand
TGAGGCTGAATTTATTGAAGCTGAAATAGTATAATAAGCCGCAAGACTAAATCAGGAATGAGGAGCATATCGTGAAAATTCCACACAAAATTTTTTCTGTTGCGATTGTCATTTCGGCGGCTGTTCTCCTCCCCGCGAGTTCTTACGCTACCGTTACGATGACGCTTCCGCAATACGTTCAGGAAATCTTATTGAATAATCACTCTTTGAGAGCCGGGGTCAAAGGCGTTGAGGCGGATTACTATTCCGTGCTTGCGGCTGTGGGCTATCAAAGACCTTCGACGGCTGCGACACTGAGCGGCTCGTACGCTACGAAGCAGGCCACTGAGCATAACGTTACGGTCGGGAGCCTCGGCCTGAGGCTGACACAGCGCATAGATATCTCCGGGAGTTACAAGCTCGACGAGCGACAAAATATTCTGGGCTATGAGGTTTCACGCGCCAACTTCGACGACAACGTCAACACCATGATAGCCGCCGCAGAGCAGACCTGGTGGTCGGCCGTCCTCGCAAGAGAGAATATGAAGCTCCAGCGCGAGATATTGCTGCAGAGATCCGAAAACCACCGCGTAACCATGGAAAAATATAATCAGGAGTTAGTCCCGAGACTCGATATCGTCCGCAGTGATGCGCAGGTCGTCGAAGCCGGGAGCCTCGTCAAGAACGCCGAGACTACATATCTCAACCTGCTCGCTGAACTCTCTTACATGGCGGGCGGGCTTGATGTTGAGCCTGTCGAGGAGGAGTTGCAAGTCCCGGTCTTCGATGTAGCTTTGAACTTCGATGAAGCTCTCGCGTATCGTCCTGACGTTCGGGCGGCGAAGCTGACTCTTGAGCGCGCGAAGCTCGTGAAGAGTCTGACGGCTAAGGGGCTGTCTCCGACGCTCGATTTCGCTTTCCAGTTCACGCCATGGTCGGACCCGGAGGCTTACGCCACTCCCAACAGCAAGCAAGCCGGGGCATCTTTGACGCTCTCCGTGCCGATCTCAGACGGCAATCAGACCAAGTATAGGGTTATGAACGCTGACAGGCTCATACAGGCGGCTGAGTCGAACTTGGAAGCCCTCAAAGAGTCCACCCGCCGCGACATTGCCGTAGCCATGAACAACTGGCGAAACGCTTCAGCAGCCGAGCAGGATAAGAAAATTCAAGTCGAACGCTCCGAGGAGGAGTTGAAGATCACCGAGCTGATGTACTCCGAGGGCATGGGCGCACAGATCGACTTAATCAACGCCCAAACAGCATATCAGGCCGTCAAAACTGAATACCTCGACGCGGTCAAGAATATGTACGTGGCTCTCGTGGCTTTGAGGAAGGCTATCGGGGATTACTCGCCTGACGAGGACGGGAGCTGGAGCGAAGCTCGGGAACGTTACGGCAGGGGCAACGACATTCTAGGCGAGACGGGACTGAAGACCTTGCGCACCGACATGAAGAAGCTGAAGGCCAAGAACGGTAAGAAGAAATGAAAAACTTCATGCTAACGAGAAGAAAATTTTTATTGGTCGTGTTGCTCCTGTTGGTGATTGCGAGTGTCGCCGAGGCCAAGACCTCCAAAGCTCAGAATATCGCGGAGCTATTCACGAGGGTCAATCCCTCACTCAGCGCAAAGAAAGCCAAAGACTACGCCACCGTCGTCATCAACGCGAGCGAGAAGCACAAGCAAGATCCCTACGCTATCGCGGCTCTGATCGTTCACGAGTCGACCGTCAACCCCAACGCGATATCGAAAGGCGGAGATTACGGCCTCATGCAGGTACGTTGGAAAGTTCACGAGAAGGCAATCAAGAAAGAATTTCCCAAGGTCAAGAAAGCGAAAGACTTCCTCGACGTGAGAATTAATGTCCTGTATGGAACGGAGGTCTTCGCGTACTGCATGAAGAAAGCTAACAACGACTTGCGAGGCGGAGTGGTGCGTTACAGCGGCGGCAACGGGAAGCTGGCTGAGAAGGTTCTCGCCACGGTCAGAGAGCTGCAGGGCGGCGCGGCCAAGAAAGTCAAGGTCAAAAAGAAAAAATAAAGGAGAGATTTTTCGGAAATGAAGAAAATTTTCATCAGCATAATTTTTATCATGGCGGCGTGTGCCACAGCGTGCGCTGATATCGTCTACACGAACGCGGGCGGAGGCGTGGGGCTTGTGGAGATTACAGCCTCACCGAAGAGCGCGACCCACAAGGGCATTCAATACACCAGCAACATTCCCGGCGCGGTCATCGCGTCATTCTGGGAGAACAACACCTCCAACGGCGACGGAAACTCGAAGCTGATCTTGATCTCGCCCGACCTCTCAACTGACACAACAGTGTCGGGGGACAGAGCCTACATCTTCAACCCCTCAACGCTCACTCAACCAGCTAACGAAGTCAGCAAACCTTTCCGCCTCGTGGGGAGCTACGGCACTCCGAAGGTCGTTCAGACTGAGACAGGCAACACGCTGTATGTCGCGACCGATACGGGATTGAGAGAGTATTACACCGCCGGGCTTGGCCTGCGAAACACTTACGCACCCACGAGTAAGGACTTCAACATCAAAGAAGATCCCGTAGTTATTGACGTTGTGAATGTCGGCTACGCTTCCATCGTCCTCGTGGGACGCAACGCGACATCAGGCGACGTTGTCGTAACCCTCGATGGAAAGTTGGACAGTAAGGGCGAAGTAAAGGTCAGACACGACAACTACGCGATAGCCTCCCTTAGCTCA
>JAFSJO010000021.1 GCA_017449415.1 Synergistaceae bacterium | reverse complement strand
TGACGCCCCAACCAATGTTTTATCGGCGGATTCCACCCCAGCTCGATATTAGGAATTATACAATAACAAAACAAAAAAGCAAACGGCTTATCCCCATGCCTAAAGTCAGGGGCTTGCGCCGAATTTTTCGGTCAAATTCATCAGCTCACTGACCTCTCACTCGATGAGATTGCTGTCATTTGAGCGCACTGATAGCCTGTTTGTCTCCTACCTCCTACCTCCTAATTCCTCATTCCTAATTCCTAATTGAAATCCCTCCTCACTGCAACCTCCCTCCTCACTGAAAAAAATTCATATTGACAAAAACTCTACCGGGTGTAAAATGTGCAACGTGGTTCTGCGTGTATTACTTAGAAAAGAATCAACAAGAAGTAAAGAAGTTAATCAAATTTCCGAAAGGAGTGCTTTTGTTTCATGAAAAAGTTATTGGTTTTGGTTTCGGTTGTTTGTCTGCTCGCTTTCGCGGGTAGTGCGTTCGCTGATGACTACAGCTACGAATCGATTGATTCCCTCGTAGAGTCTTATGAGGGCAGTGACATTGCTGGGCACGTAGATGCCACGTTTGGTGACGGTGCGTATTCGCGCTATTTAGCTGAAAAAGCTGCAACAGAGCCGAGCGAAGAGACAGTTGCAAAGTTTGATTCCACGATGAATATCATCAGCGGAGACGAGGTCAGTGTCACTGGCAATCCCAGTGGAGCCAGCACTACCATCGTTGAGTCTTTCGGTGACGGCAGCCAGACCGTTGTGAATCTTCCCACCTACACAGTGGATAGCACTAAGGTGACTGAGGGTCAGTATTATGACCTGCTCATTGTGGAGTCCATGACTGCGACTCAGGCTACGGCTCTTAACGGAGCGAAGCTGGTTCTTCTCGCCGATAAGACTGATAAAGACTCTGCTCTCGGCACGCTGTCTCTCAAGCAGGGTAGAGGTGGAGTTACCACTACTCATGCGAACGGGGCGAGTATCGCCGCCGGTACGTTTGCAGCGGGTGACGCTCTCGCGTTACATTTCAAGTACTCAGCTACCGGTGATTATGCTCCTGTCGCGGCCTCGGATGCGCTTCCTTTTGCGCCTGGTTTCATCGCCGGTGCTTCAGTTCCTGGTGCTCTCGGTGGCTCCGGCGGCGGCTGTGCAATGGGCACATCGGCAATCGCGCTCGCAGTGCTTGGCCTTTTCATCGCGAAGCGCAGAGGCTAAGCGTAAGTAATACACACACAGAATAAAACGCAAACAACACACGCAGATAAGCATAATTCCCCTTTCGGTCGAGAGTGATCGGGAGGGGATTTTTTTGAGTTAGGAGTTAGGAGGTAGGAGTGAGGGGTGAATGACGGCGAGGGCGATGCTGATTAGGAATTGGGGATTGAGCGTGATGAGTTGGCGGAGTCAGTGGCAGGTGAGGAGTCAGGCGCGTGGGTCGTTACGCGTCCGCGAGGGTCGGCTCGTAATATTTGAGGTTGTATTTTTTCATGATAGGTTTGGCATTGTTACACCTCCGCGAGAGCCGGACTGCAATATTTAAGCCCGAACTCTTCTACGATCGGAGCAACATCAGCATGTACATACGCCCTCCGCTCTTCGTCAGTCATATGCTTTGTCTCCTCATAAAGCTGAACACGAACAGCGTCAAGCCAGTCCTCAAAGGACGGATAACCGTCAAACGGTTTCGGCATCATCTAACACCTCCTTTGCTGTTGCAATCATGATTTCGCCATAACCTTCCTCTTCGTTAATAACCGCGGTCATGTATCTAGTTTTATCGCGATTAATGTGGTGAAAGTTGTATGATACTATACAGTCAAGCTTATTAACAGAAGCCATGGCCACGTGCGAGCTATCATACAGATGAGAAGCTGGGATAGTTCCTCTTGCAATATACAATCTAGCTAATTCGCTCACCTTGTCAAAATCGCTCAACAGCGTAACCTCATAGTCATCAACCAACGCTAACATCTTGCTTCGTTTAGGCTCTTTTGCTTTCTTCAATTCGTCGAGAACATAGTCTGACGTATACGCCTCAAACTCCCCCGCCTTGATCGCCTCAAACAGCTTCAACACGTCTTCGTGTCCGTCGCGGTCGTCATCGAAATAATAATTGAAGACCGTCGTTTCCAAATATAAACGTATCTTTCGGATTTCCATCGCCTCTTTCGTTACTATTCTACCAAATCGCGACTGCCAAAACTTATCCGTAATTTTAACTATTGCCTTTTCAGGGTTACGGGTCTATCATTTCGCGCGTTGTTTGGTTAGCACTCTTTGATATAGAGTAACATTAAAATTTAGGAGGTTAGATATCATGAAACTCAAGCCGCTTGGCGACAGAATAGTTGTAAAAGTTTTGAGCGAAGAGAAGAAGACAAAGGGCGGGATCGTCCTTCCTGACACAGCCAAAGAGAAGCCGACTGAGGGCGAAGTAGTCGCGGTCGGAACAGGCAAGATTCTCGACAACGGAACGAAGCAGCCCGTCGAGGTCAAAGTGGGAGACAGGATCATCTTCAGCAAATACGCCGGGACAGAAGTCAAAGTTGACGGTGAAGAGCTTGTAATTTTCAGCGAGCGCGATGTGCTTGCTATCATCGAGAAATAGTTAGGAGATAATAATCATGGCAAAAATTCTTTCATTTGGAGAAGAAGCCCGCAGAGCAATGCTTCGCGGGATTGATAAAGTAGCTGACACAGTGGGAGTAACCCTCGGGCCGAAAGGTCGCAACGTCGTGCTTGAAAAGAAGTTCGGCTCACCGATGATCACGAATGACGGCGTTACGATCGCCAAAGAAATCGAGCTTGAGGATCCTTTTGAGAACGCGGGCGCGCAGTTGTTGAAGGAAGTCGCCTCCAAGACCAACGACATAGCCGGCGACGGAACGACCACAGCGACGATTTTCTCACGCGCTATCATTCGCGAGGGTATGAAGAACGTAGCCGCGGGCGCGAACGGAATGTTGATGCGTCAGGGCATCGAGAAGGCTATTGAGTTCGTGGTTGAGGAACTCAAAAAGCAGTCGACACCCGTCAAAGAGAAAGAGAAGATCGAGCAGGTCGCTTCAATCTCCGCGAACAATGCCGAGGTTGGAAAATTAATCTCTGACGCTATGGCGAAAGTCGGCGAGGACGGAGTAATCACGATCGAGGACAGCCAGACGGTCGGAACGACGCTTGAAATGGTTGAGGGGCTGCAGTTCGATAAAGGCTACATCAGCCCTTACATGGTGACGGACAGCGAGAGAATGGAAGCTAACTTCGATGACGCGTTCATTCTCATTCATGACGCTAAGATCAGCAACATCAAAGATCTGCTTCCTGTTCTTGAAAAGGTTGTACAGACCGGCAAGCCGCTCGTGATCATTGCTGAAGATGTTGACGGTGAGGCGCTCGCTACGCTGGTCGTGAATAAACTTCGCGGCGTTATGCAGGTTGCGGCGGTCAAAGCCCCCGGCTTCGGCGACAGAAGAAAAGCAATGCTTCAGGATATCGCGATCGTAACCGGCGGTCAGGTCATCAGCGAAGAGACCGGAATGAAGTTCGAGAACACGGAGCTTGATATGCTCGGCCGCGCCAAGAAAGTCAAGATCACGAAAGAAGACACGACAATCACCAACGGCGCAGGAAATCCTGACGAGATCAGAAAGCGTGCCGCTCAGATCAGACGCGAGATTGAAGACTCGACTTCGGACTATGACAAAGAGAAGCTTCATGAGAGACTTGCCAAGCTCGTCGGCGGAGTTGCTGTCATTCAGGTTGGTTCAGCGACCGAGACCGAGCAGAAAGAGCTTAAGCACCGCATCGAGGACGCTCTCAACGCCACCAGAGCAGCAGTCGAGGAAGGCATCGTAGCAGGCGGCGGAGTTGCGGCTCTTAATTGCGCGACAGCTCTCGAACCGTTCGTTGAGAAACTTTCCGGCGATGTCAAGACCGGCGCGAGGATCGTACTTGACGCTCTGAAAGCTCCGTTGTACTTGATCGCTGAGAATGCAGGCTATCAGGGCGACGTGGTCGTCGAGAGGGTCAGAAGCGAGAAGATCGGCCACGGCCTCAACGCTTCGACTGGCGAATACACCGACATGGTAGCGGCCGGAATCATCGACCCCGTGAAAGTTACGCGCTCGGCGTTGCAGAATGCTGGCTCAATCGCGGCAATGGTGCTCACGACCGAAGGGATCGTTGCTGACAAGCCCGAGAAGAAAGACGCGGCTCCTGCGATGCCCGGCGGCATGGGCGGAATGGACGGAATGTATTAAGAATTAGAAATGAGGGATTAGGAATTAGGAATTAATCCTTCATTGTGAGAATAGATCCCTGTGAGTTTCGGCTCGCGGGGATTTTTTTGTTATAATTCACGCCAACACGAACAAATTCAAATAGAAAGAATTAAAAGTCAGTGAAAAGCAGATCCATAGTAAAAACGCTAAATCGCTCGTTGCGAAACAAAGTTGTCTTTGAACGCGCCGGACTCTCCGCAAGAGCTTGGCTCGCACGTTCGCACGCCCACACCCTCGCGATATTCCCGGATACGCTGCAGGCCGCGACGTTCTTTCAGGATTACAAAACTCTTTATCCCGACCTTGACGTATTCATGTTGAACGAGCTGCCGTTAAGCTCGCAGAATGAGGGTATGAGAGCCTTGTTGCTCGAACGCGGCGAGACGATGCGGCGATGGGACATTAACAACGGAATTTTAATCGCCACGCCGGGCGCGCTGATGTCTTCGTGTATGCTCGGAAGCTCGGAGATAAAAATCAGTAAGGACGAAAAATTTGACGCGGATAAAATAAAATCGTGGCTCGAGGCCGCAGGTTACAAACGCTCAAATCTCGTGTGGGCACCGGGTCAGTACGTTCAGCGCGGATTTATCATCGATGTATTCGATCCGGGGTATTCGATGCCGATAAGAATCGAATTTTTCGATGATGTCATTGAGCGCATCGGCGCGTATCACCCCGACACTCAGAAAAGCTCCGGCGAACTCATGGCCAACGATGAGATCACGCTCCACGGCATGAACGAAGCAAAAATGAAAATGCCCGCCGAGCTTATCCCGCCGGACACGATGATCATCATGAACGAGCCGGAAAAAATCGAAGCGCAGGCCGGATCATTCAGTTGGTTGTGGCATGAAATCTATGATGAGCTCAGAACTTTTTCAACGATTAGCATGTGGGACAGCGTCTTTCATCAACTTGCTACATATCCGATAGTGCGAGTTACGGGCGATCCTAGCAAGGCCGAAGCTGAGTTCATGACTGACGCTCTGCCGGCATTCAAGGGAAGCCCCGAGAGCATTTTGCAGATATGCGCGGAGCTTGAAAAGAACGATTTCAAAATTCTGATTTACACTGACAATCCTGTATTCAAGAAGCTGCCTTATGAGCATTGTGGTGGAATTTTGTCCGCCGGGTTCATTGATCGCAACAGCAAGCTCGCATTCATATCGGATCGGGAATTATCCGGCATCAACGCGAATGTATCACTGACGCAATGGCGCGCGCCTAACGAATGGAACGACGCGGAGAAATTATCGCCCGGCCAGCTCGTGATACATGATGACTACGGGACGGGGATATTCAGAGGCATCGAAACGATAGACGCGTCAGGTGTGCCGATGGACGTGCTTGTGATTGAATTCGCGGGTGATCAAAGGCTGCTGATACCTGTGTTGCAATCGCACAAGATCACGGGGCTTGGTGCGCATGAGAACGAGGAGATCAAGCTCGACAGCCTCAAAGGCAAGACATGGAAGAAGAACGTCGAAAAAGCTCAGGAGCGAGCCAAAGAAGAAGCCAAAATCTTGATGGATATCTTCGCGCATCGAGAGCTTGAACGCAGGCCGGCATTTGGCGCAACTGACGGCATGTACGACGATTTTGTGAGTTCGTTCCCGTTCAATGAAACTGCGGATCAGTTAAAGGCAGTCAGTGAGATCATGCGCGACCTGTCGAGTCCTTATCCAATGGATAGGCTTCTGGTTGGAGATGTCGGCTTCGGAAAGACTGAAGTAGCCTTGCGGGCGGCCTTCCGAGTTGTGATGTCGGGCTTTCAGGTCTGCGTGCTGGTTCCGACGACGATACTCGCGCAACAGCATTTCGCAACGTTTCAATCGAGATTATCAGGCTTCCCCGTCAATGTCGGGTTGCTGTCGCGGTTCATCACTCCCAAGCAATCTAAAGAGGCGATAAAGTCAGCCGCTGATGGCAAGATTGATATCCTGATCGGGACACATAAACTTCTGCAAAAAGGCGTGTCATTCAAGCGTCTCGGGCTGTTGATAATTGATGAAGAACATCGCTTCGGGGTCATGCACAAGGAGGGCTTGAAGCAGACTTATGGATCTGTTGACATATTGAGCCTCTCAGCGACACCGATCCCAAGGACGCTAGCGATGTCTTTGCGAGGCTTGCGAAGTATCTCCGTGTTGTCGACACCGCCCGAGGATCGATTGCCCGTGGCGACGTTCACAGGTAAATGGAACCCCGGCACCGTCAGGCGCGCGATCACTTACGAGCTTAACCGCGGCGGTCAGGTCTATTTTCTTTCCAACAAGATTTCGCGTATGCCAGAGCATGAGACGATGCTGAAGGCGTTCTTCCCCGACGCGAGGATACAGAAAGCTCACGGCCAGATGCCGGAGAAGGAGCTTGAAGCCACGATGTTGGAATTTTATTCCGGCAACGTTGATATTCTGCTCGCCACTACGATCATTGAGAGCGGTCTTGATGTCGGACGCGCCAACACGATCATAATTGATAACTCCGAAGAGCTTGGCCTCGCTCAGATGTATCAGTTGCGGGGTCGCGTGGGACGGCGTGGCGAGAAGGCTTTTGCGTATTTTTTCTATCCCGACAAGACTTCGCTCAATCAAGACACCGCGGACAGGCTCGAAGCTATCGCGACGATGACGGATTTAGGCTCGGGCTACGAGATTGCACGCAGGGATCTCGACATTCGCGGCGGCGGCGATATCGGCGGCACGAGTCAGCACGGCAACACACGAAACTCAAGCTTCAATCTCTTCTACAAGATGCTCGAACAGGAAATTAACAAGCTGCGCGGGATCAGCGAACATGTCGAAACTGAAATAAATTCGGATCGCGGCAGCGGCTTCATTCCCGAAAATTATATCCCTCAGGAAGACGTAAGGATCACGACCTATCGGCGCATGTTGAACGCTCTCGGCCTTGATGAGTTTGACATGTTGGTGAGCGAGATGCGCGACAGGTTCGGCGAGTTGCCCGGCGAGGTCAGATATCTGGCAGGGCTTATCGCTGTGAGAAAGTTCGGCGCGGATTGCGGCATTGAATACGTCGAAGTGAAAAAAGGCATGGTGAAAATCAAGCACAGGGGCGCGGAGATCCCCTCCAACATGAAAAATTATCTGAAATCACTCGGACGCAACATTAAATTTTTGGTGTGATTGACAAAAAGGGGGGGTAAAGTAAAGTAATCACCATCTAAAATAGGGAGTGTGATTCGCATGAAAAAAGTTTGTTGTCTTCTGCTGTCTTGTCTGTTGATAGCGACGATGGCGACAGGAGCCTCGGCTGTCGTATATGGCAAGAATGGCTACGAGTACTACGGTTACAGCGAGTCTACAGCTTGGGAGATTAATTCTGCAGCTGTGCTTGAGCGTGTGAGAGATGACATCAACAGCGGCAAAATATATTATGAAGCTTACTTCAAGCTCACGAATGACATCGACCTCACCGGCGAGCAGTATATGGACTGGATTCCCATCGGTGGAAATCAGGTCTCAGAACTCGCGGAGCCGGAAAATCCTTTCGATGGTCATTTCGACGGCAACGGCCACACGATCAAGATGAACATTTCCAAGGTCGTAACTGACATCGACACCGTATATCACGGACTGTTCGGAACGATATTAGGCGGGACGGTGAAAAATCTTTCGGTCTCGGGCAACATTGAGGTATACACGAGAACGATAGCTAGGAAAATGTATGTCGGCGGCATCGCCGCGAATCTCATTGACGGCAGCATCGAGAATTGTAACTTCGACGGAAAAATCGTAGCTTCGAACCAGGGAGATAGTTCGAACGAGGCTTATGTCGGTGGCATTGTGAGCTGCGCGGGGCTCAATTACTACATATTCAACATAAAGGACTGCAAAATCGGCTCGAAATCGGCGACCACTATAACCGCAACCAGCAAATCTTTCAAGGACTGGGGCATCGCGGGAGGGGTCGTAGGTCGTCTCGATGACAACTCGTACAGGGGCGAATACAGCACAGTTACAGGCAACTGGGTAAAGGCCACCCTTAAGGCAGGCGAGACGGGATACGTGTACGGGCAACGCGGCAGGGCTGGCGGTCGGGTCTATAACAACACTGAAGTTGATCCTAACTTTGTGCCGCCCCTCACGCTCACCGGGACATTCGGCTCGGGTGTGAAAGGTGCTGCGTACAGCGGAAGCGCGACTGTCAGCGGCGGAACTGCTCCTTACACGTGGAAGTACAGCGGTCTTCCTGACGGTTTGAAAGTTGCGATCTCAGGGACTTCAAAGAACAAGATCACGCTGTCCAACAAGCCGACCAAAGCTCAGAGTTATTCATTCAAAGTTACGGCGACGGATAAGAACGGCGTTACGGTTACGAAGACTTTCACGATCAAGGTTACGCAACCGGCCATCACCGGGACATTTGGCGCGGGTGTGAAAGGTGCCTCGTATAGCGGAAGCGCGACTGTCAGCGGCGGAACTGCTCCATACACGTGGAAATATAGCGGCGTTCCTGACGGTTTGAAAGTTACGATATCCGGGACTTCAAAGAACAAGATCACGCTGTCCAACAAGCCGACCAAAGCTCAGAGTT
>JAFSJO010000020.1 GCA_017449415.1 Synergistaceae bacterium | reverse complement strand
TTGCTCTTCATCGATGAGCTTCATACGATCGTGGGAGCTGGCGCAGCCGAGGGAGCAGTTGACGCTGGCAACATGTTAAAGCCCATGCTCGCACGCGGTGAGCTTCATTGTATCGGCGCAACGACGGTCGACGAGTACCGCAAATATATCGAGAAAGATGCGGCGTTGGCTCGAAGATTTCAGCCCGTCGATGTTGAACAGCCGACAGTCGAGGACACGATCTCGATCCTGCGCGGCATCAGCGAAAAATTGCAGGCTCATCACGGCGTGAGTATTCGCGACAACGCTCTGGTGGCGGCGGCGGTGCTGTCCAATCGCTACATCACCAACAGATTTTTGCCCGACAAAGCCATAGACCTCGTTGATGAGGCTTGCGCCATGATACGCACGGAGATCGACTCTCAGCCTACGGAGCTTGATACAGCCTCGCGAAAGGTTCTTCAGCTCGAAATCGAAGAGGCCGCACTCAAACACGAAGAGGACGAGGCAAGCAAGGAGAGATTGAAGACTCTTCAAAAGGAGCTGCAGGAGGCTCGCGAGGAAGCTGACACGCTCAGGACGCAATACGAGACGGAGAAGAAAGCTATCGCCGGGATCAGAGACTTACGAGCCGAGATTGAGAACATCAAAGCCGAGATTGAAAAGGCTGAACGTGCTTACGACCTCAGCAAGGCCGCCGAGCTTCGTTACGGAAAACTCACGGAGCTTGAAAATGTCTTGAAGGCGAAAGAGAAAGTCAAACAGGACACCGAGAAGGCCGACGAGAAAAAATTACTGCGCGAAGAGGTTACGGAGGACGAGATCGCCGACATCGTGAGCCGATGGACAGGTATCCCGGTCAGCCGACTGCTCGAAGGTGAGCGCGAGAAGCTGTTGAAGCTCGATGAGATTTTACACAAGCGCGTCGTTGGTCAGGACGAAGCTGTCAATCTCGTTGCTGACGCTGTATTGAGAGCGCGGAGCGGCATCAAAGATCCCAAACGCCCGATCGGTTCGTTTATATTCCTTGGCCCGACGGGGGTCGGAAAGACGGAACTCGCGCGGACGTTGGCCGAAGCTCTCTTCGACAGTGAGGACAACATGATCCGAATAGACATGAGCGAGTATATGGAGAAACATTCAGTCTCGCGTCTTGTCGGAGCACCTCCCGGCTACGTGGGTTACGACGAGGGCGGCCAGCTCACTGAAGCAGTTCGGAGACGGCCTTACAGCGTGATACTGTTCGACGAGATCGAGAAGGCTCACCCTGATGTCTTTAACATTCTGTTGCAGATATTGGACGACGGACGAGTTACGGACTCTCACGGGCGCGTGGTCGACTTCAAGAACACTGTGATAATCATGACGAGCAATATCGGTTCGCAAAGTTTGCTCGAAGGCATCGTTGGCGGGATCATCTCGCTGTCGGCTCGTAATGAGGTCATGCAGGCGTTACGCGAACATTTCCGACCTGAGTTCCTGAACCGCGTCGATGATATTGTCTTCTTCAAGCCGCTGACGCAAGACGAAGTGAAAGAGATCGTGAGGATACTGCTCGGGCATCTGTCGGAGAGGCTCGCGGATCGTCAGATCGAACTGAAATTCACGGACGAGGCTCTGAGCTTCATAGCTGCGGCAGGTTATGATCCAGTGTACGGCGCACGGCCGCTGAAGCGGTACATCACTCACAACGTCGAGACGAAACTCGCACGAGCTTTGATCGCCGGAGGGATCCGAGAGAAAGCTACGGTAAATGTCGACGTGAAAGCCGGAGAACTCGTCTTTAGCTACTAACTCAACTCCTCACTCCTCATTCCTAACTCCTCACTCTCCCGTCATAATGTGATAGAATTAGCGAAATAAATTCCACAGATATTTTCACTAATAATAAATCAGGAGGTGTTCTCTCAAATGGAGTTAAAAGCGGTGGGAACTGCCGGGACTCTGGAGTCGAGCGACGTTATGATAACGCTCGAACCCACGACGAGCGGCGGAATTGTTTTCGACTCATTTGAAAGCTCTGTAATCAACCAGTACGGGCGACAGATCAAAGCCGAAGTTCTGGCCTCGCTGGAGAGACTTGGCGTGAAGAACGCTAAAGTAATCGTCAATGATCACGGCGCACTTGACTGCACCATCAAAGCGCGTGTGGAGTGTGCGTTCTATCGCGGCTGTCAGTGCGATATGGACGGCAAGTTTGACTGGGGAGGTGTAATCAGATAATGAGTATTCCAAGACCGAAACCCGAAAAATTCCGTCTTCGCCGCACGATGATGTTCATGAACGCGCAGAAGCCCGGATTAATCAAGGACGCTTACATCTACGGCGCGGACTCGATCATGCTTGACCTCGAGGACGCAGTAGCTGAGAACCAGAAGGACAGCGCGAGATTCTCGCTCTATCACGCCCTCAAAACGATCGACTACGGCGACACCGAAGTCATCGTGAGGATCAACGGCCTCGATACGCCTCACTGGAAAGAAGATATTCGCGTCTGCGTGGCTGGCGGCTGCGACGGTATCAGGATCGCCAAGACCGAGAGCGCGAAAGACGTTCAGATCGTTGACGAAGCTGTAACGGAAGCCGAGAAAGAATTTGGCGTTGAAGTCGGCAGGACGTTGCTAATGGCGGCTCTTGAAAGCCCCAAGGGAGTTTTGAACGCTTACGAGATTTGCAAGGCTTCGCCGAGACTCTTCGGAGTTGCTTTGAGCGGCGGCGACTATCGCAAGTGTATGCAGGTCAAAGTTATCCCCGGCGGCATCGAGATGCTGTTCGCGAGGGGTCTTATGCTCAACGCGGCGCGTGCGGCTGGGATCCAGTGCTTCGACACAGTGTTCACGAACATCAACGACGATGAGGGCTTCAGAGCCGAAGTCAAGCAGAATGTCGAAATGGGCTTCGACGGCAAATCGCTCGTCAACCCGCGGCAGATTAACATTGTTCACGAGATGCTCGCGCCGACACAGAAAGAAATCGCCGAAGCTGAGAAGATAGTTCGCGCTTACCGTGAGAACGCTGACAAGGGAGTTGGAGTCTTCACGATCGAGGGCGGCAAGATGATTGATATCGCTTTTGTCCCCGGTGCCGAGAGGGTCATCAGGTTGGCAAAAGCCAGCGGAATTTATGAGGGGGATCTTTAATTATGAAAAACGCAGTCGGAAGAGAGATACCCGAAGAAGCATTGGCCGTAAAACTCACGAACGGCAGACAGTATGAACCTTATCAGGGCAAGGGCTACAGGGACGGAAAGTACATCAAGAAGGCCGGCCCCACGACGAAAGTCTACCAGAAGCCTATCGAGAGCAAAATTCTTCCGTCGATCCGCGACGCTGTCATAGCCTGCGGCCTCAAAGACGGAATGACAGTCTCGTTCCATCACCATTTCAGAGACGGCGATTACATCGTCAACATGGTCATGAAAGAGATCGTAGACCTCGGCATCAAGGACATCACGATCGCGGCATCGAGCCTCGGCTCAGCTCACGACCCAATAGCCGAGTACATCGAGCAGGGGATCGTTACCGGCATTCAGACATCAGGTATCCGCGGCAAGATGGGCGACGTTGTCTCGCATGGCAAGCTGAAGACCCCGGCGATTTTGCGTTCACACGGCGGACGTGTCAGAGCTGTTGAAGAGGGCGACGTTCACATCGACGTAGCTTTCATTGGCGCACCGACCTCCGACGAGTACGGCAACGCGAGAGCCTTGGGCGGTAAGGGAGATTGCGGCGTGCTTTCGTACGCTGTCGTTGACTCTGAATATGCCGACAAGGTCGTCGTGATCACGGACACGCTCGTGCCATATCCGAACTTCCCGCCGAGCATTCACGGAGTTAATGTCGACTACGTCGTGAAAGTTGACGAGATCGGCAACCCGAAGAAGATCGCCAGCGCGGCCGCAAGAATGACGCAGAACCCTCGCGACCTCATGATGGCCGAGAATGTCGCTAAGATCATGGCGGCTACGCCGTGGTTCAAAGACGGATTTTCGTTCCAGACCGGAGCAGGCGGCCCTTCACTCGCTGTCAATAGGTTCCTTGAACCTCTCATGGTCGAGCGCGGGATTAAAATGTCTTGGGGCATCGGCGGCATCACCGGGCCTATATGCGAGCTTCAGCGTAAAGGACTTGTCGGAAAGATCATCGACGTTCAGGACTTCGACGTTGCGGCGATCGAGGACATTCGCACCAACCCGAACCACTACGAGATGACCGCGAGCGAGTATGCCAACCCGGCCAACAAAGGCGCGTTCGTGAATAAGCTCGACTTCGTTGTACTCGCGGCCTTGGAGGTTGATATCGACTTCAACGTCAACGTCATCACCGGCTCGGACGGAGTTTTGCGCGGCGCACCCGGCGGACACCCCGACACTGCAGAGGGCGCGAAGTGCTGTGTCATCGTTACGCCTCTGACCCGCGGACGCATGGCCACGATCTGCGAGCATGTCGTTACGGTTACGACCCCGGGCGACTGCGTCGATGTTGTCGTTACGGACTACGGCACGGCCGTCAACCCGAACAGAAAGGACATCATCGAGGCTCTTGACGCGGCTGGCATCAAGCACGTACCGATCAAGGAACTTCAGGAGAAAGCTTACTCAATGGTTGGCCGACCTGATGACCTCCAGTGGAAAGACAAGGTTGTGGCGATCCTCGAAGCACGCGACGGAACGATCCTCGACGTTGTACGCGAGATCAAGCCCTACGAGATTTAAACAAAATAAAACAGGGAGTCAGGATTGCCTGATTCCCTGCTTCTTTTCAAGTTTTGTTATTTCCCTACGGCAACCGAGCTTGCCATTCTTATTTCTTCACGCATCATAGCCCTTAAATCGCGCTCAGATAATTCGGGCTTCTTTTCTTTTTTGAATACGCCAAAGACGGCTATAATTAATCCAACAAGGCCAATAATTATTCCTATCGTCGTGAAACCCGTGTTTATGGAGCTTTGTAGATATGAATGAGCTGTTTCGTTCACTCTTATTTCGGTGTTGATGAGATTTTCAAGTTTCTCGAAACGCTGATTCATTTCAGATTTGATTTCTTGAATACCCGCGTTAAACACCTCAATTGTAACGTAGTTGTCATTACTGGTCATTCTTTTTCACCTCTCACACTTTTTACTCTTCGTTTCTTATCACCGTGCGCCCGGCCTGCACCGAATGAGTGAGCCAGACGTTGCCGCCAATGACGCAGTGATCCCCTATGACGGTCTGACCGCCGAGTATCGTCGCGCCCGCGTAGATGATAACGTCGCTCCCAATGTCGGGGTGCCGCTTGATGCCTTTCACCAGCGAGCCGTCAGCTTCGACAGCAAAGCTCTTTGCTCCTATTGTAACATTCTGATATATCTTGACCCTGTTGCCGATGGTCGAGGTCTCGCCGATTACGACACCAGTCCCGTGATCTATGAAGAAATATTCGCCGATTGTCGCGCCGGGGTGAATGTCTATGCCCGTGAGCCTGTGAGCGTACTCGGTGATTATCCGCGGGATCAACGGAACATTCATGACATAAAGCTCGTGAGCAACTCTGTACGCGCTTATGGCGGTGAACGCCGGGTAAGCTAATATAATCTCGTCAGGAGTCTTCGCGGCCGGGTCGCCTTGGTACGCGGCTGTGATGTCCGTCCATAAAATTTTGCGGATATCCGGGAGTTTCGCGACAAGTCTCGCTGTGAACTCTTCGGCTTTGCTTGCGTCGCTGATGAGCTTCTCGATCGCGCTCTTCAGACACTCGCAGCCCTCTCCGAGATTTTCGGCAATGCTCCTGCCCTCGTCGTTGATATGGGAAGGAAACATCGCCGCTTGAAACTTTATGAAAGCCTTTTCGGCCTGAGACTTTATGCAGTTGAAGTTGACTTCGTCCCGGGCAGTCAGTATCCCGAGTTCATTCTCCGCGAAGCTTGCGGCTTCTTTCAAGTTCATTATCTATTCGCTGAAGAGTGCAGTTGACAGATAACGCTCGCCCGTGTCAGGGAGGATCACCGCGATATTCTTGCCCGCGCTCTCAGGTCTCTTCGCAACCTCGACAGCCGCCCACAACGCCGCGCCCGACGATATGCCGACCAAAAAGCCCTCGGACGTTCCGATCAATCGCCCTGTAGCGAATGCGTCCTCGTCAGCTACTGTGATGATCTCGTCATAGAGGCGCGTATTCAGAACCTCAGGAACGAAGCCCGGGCCGATACCCTGAATTTTGTGAGCGCCTGACCTTCCAGCCGACAGCACAGGAGATCCTGCGGGTTCGACGGCTATAACTTTCAACGCAGGGTTCTGATGTTTGAGATACTCGCCCGTGCCCGTGAGCGTTCCGCCTGTTCCGACTCCCGCGACGAAGTAATCAACTTTGCCGTCAGTGTCCTGCCAGATTTCCGGGCCTGTAGTCTCCCTGTGAATTTTCGGGTTGGCCGGGTTGACGAACTGACCCGCGATGAAGCTGTCGGGAATGTCAGCCGCGAGCTGTGAAGCTTTCTCGATCGCGCCCTTCATGCCTTTCGAGCCTTCAGTGAGGACAAGCTCCGCGCCATAAGCCTTCATTAACTTTCTTCGTTCAATGGACATTGTCTCGGGCATGACGATGATGATCTTGTAGCCGCGAGCCGCCGCGACTGATGACAGTCCGATCCCCGTGTTGCCGCTCGTGGGTTCGATGATGACGCTTCCGGGCTTGAGTTTTCCTGACGCTTCGGCCTCGTCGATCATTGCCTTTGCGATTCTGTCCTTGACGCTCCCGGCGGGATTGAAGTATTCGAGCTTGGCGAAAATCTTCGCTTTCAGTCCGAAATGTTTCTCGATCCTCGTGAGTTCAAGCAACGGGGTGCGGCCTATCAGCTGGTCGATTGACGTATAAACTTTTGACATTGTAACGATCGCTCCTCAAAACAAAATATTTCGGCGAATTATATAACCTACTAAAACAATATGCAAATAAAATTTTCGGACGGCACACGAAACACTACGGGAACACTTTCGCGCTCCCGTAGATTTAATTTCATTATTTGAGGGGGGTAAAACTAAAACGATCGAACAAGAACGAGGGTCATCAATTCATCTACAACTCGTCTCGAAAGCCCTCTTGCAGGTGTCAGGCTTCGCGATTGATTTCAAATTCGTGTTTGTTCGTTATGTCAAACATTATAGCGTGAAATTTTCGTCTGTCAACCGGCAAATGATTATTAATGTTCCTTGCCTTAAACCTCAAAAACTGTTTTAATTCTCTCAATAACGGAGACGACCTCGAAAGGAACGATCTGAGATGAAAAAAATATTTTTAGCGGTTGCGTTAGCGTGTTTGATGTCCTCGTCGTGTTACGGCGCGGCGAGCGATGATGTCTATGTTCGTCAAGATGTCTTTGATGCAAAGATGGAAGCTCTGTTCAACAGGCTTGACGGTCGGATTAATGCGCTGTCGGAGCAAATGGAAAAAAATTTTGCCAACCTGAGAACCGAAATCAGCAACTTCAAGACCGAAGTTAAAACAGAGTTCGGCGAAGTCAGAGGCGACATAAAGGCGTTGAACGCTCGCATGTACGGATTTGAAAAGCAGGTTGAATACTTCGGGAACTTCCCGTATTGGATGCTCGTATTATTCGGCGCGATATTGCTCTTGCCATTCTTCAACATAAAAGCATTACAATATACAAAGACAAAAAATAAAATTCAGGAGGAAAAATTTCTTTGCTGCAGGTGATCAATCCTTTTCTTGTTGCCGGGCTTCTGTTCTTCATGAGCCTCGTGGCCGGTACGCTTTCGGAAAAAATCAAAGTTCCGGCTCTGATTCTGTTCCTCGCTATCGGTATGCTTGCCGGAGTCGATGGGCCGGGCGGTCTCGATTTCAGCGATGCCAACGCGGCTAACCAGGTCGGTACATTCGCGCTCGCTTTCATTCTGTTCTCCGGCGGCTTCCAAACTCGCTGGTCGGACGTAAAACCTATCGTAACTCAGGGCGTAGTTCTGTCGACGCTGGGCGTGTTGCTAACGTCAATTTTCGCGGCGATCCCTATCGCAATGCTCCCGCAGTTCACTTACAAGGATGCTTTCCTGCTCGGCGCGATCATCTCATCGACGGACGCGGCGGCGGTCTTCTCGATCCTGCGAACTCAGAAAGTCGGACTTCAAGGGACGCTGAAACCTCTTCTCGAATTTGAATCAGGAAGCAACGACCCTATGGCGGTGTTCTTGACATTGACGGCTCTAACGTGGCTTCGTACCCCTGATGTCCCGGTTACGGAGCTTGCTATAAAGTTCGTCGTTCAGATGGTCGCGGGCGGAGCTATGGGCCTCGCTATGGGACGGTTCGCCTGTTACATGATACAGAGGCTCAAAGTCTCCAACGAAGCTCTCTATCCCGTGTGGGGGATCTGCATCGTCCTGACGACATTCGGACTTACCGAGACGGTCTACGGCAACGGCTACTTGGCCGTCTACATATGCGGCATCGTTATGGGCGGCGGAGATTTCCTTTACAAGTACAGCCTCCAGAGATTTCACGAGGGCTTCGCGTGGCTGATGCAGATCATCATGTTCCTTGTGCTTGGCCTCCTTGTCAATCCTAAGGAGCTTATAAACTTCTCGATTATCAACGTCGGACTTTTAATCTCGTTCGCATTAATGTTCGTGGCTCGTCCGGCGGCGGTGTTCATTGGGAGCTTGTTCAGCCGCTACAACTTCCGCGAAAAATTATTCGTGTCATGGACGGGCTTGCGCGGAGCTGTGCCGATAATCCTCGCAACGTATCCGCTGACTGAAGGACACCCGCAGGCTAAATACATGTTCAACCTAATATTCTTCGTCGTGCTAACGTCGGTCATGTTGCAGGGCAAGACCCTCGCTGACGTTGCGAAGTGGCTGAAGCTCGACGCGGTCGTACGTGAAGCCAAGACTTACCCGCTAGCGTTCGACATAACCCCCGGCAGTGGCACTGAAGAGACCCGCGAGGTCGACATAACACCCGAAGCCGCCGTGGTCGGTCATACGGTCAGTGAGCTGAAATTCCCGGAGGGGGTCGCGATACTCCTCATCAACCGCGGATCGAAATTCATCATTCCAAAGGGCGGAACGGTGCTTCAGAGTGATGACACGTTGTTGCTGTTCGGTGAGCGAGCGAAGCTCTCGGGGGTTGAAGAGAACTTGACCCGAAAGGCCGACGAGGTTACAGTCTGAGAGATAGGGAGTGAGCTGACATAGCGATAACAGTTACGGTTCTGACGGTGTCGCTCAACGCCGAGGCCACAATCGCAAGGACGATCGAGCGCGTGATGGCTCAGACCTACAACAATATAGAATACATCGTGATCGACGGAGCTTCAAAGGACAAGACGGCCGAGATAGCACGCTCGTATGTTGAAAGATTTAGCTCAATCCCGGGTCGCAGCATGAGAGTTATCTCCGAGCCTGATCGAGGCATGTACGACGCTTTGAACAAAGGCGCGGCCTTGGCTCACGGAGCTATCGTCGGGAATATCAACGCCGATGACTGGTACGAGCCTGACGCTGTCGAGTTCATGGCGGATCTTTTCGAGCGCGAAGATTTCGACCTCGCGTGGGGAAGTCTCCGCGTCCTCAGCAAGAGCGGCGAGCGCATCAAGCACGCTAAGTGCCCGAAACATAAATTTTTCTGGTCGACGATACACTGGTGCCACCCGGCGGCGTTCGCAAGGCGCGAGATACTGCTCGAATATCCCTACCCGCTAATCAACATGCACGACGATTTCGATTTCGCTACTCATGTGTATCTGGACGGCAAGAAGCTCGTTACGACCGACAAGATCATCAGCACATTCAACTTCGGCGGCTACAGCACACGCGGGACGCTCAAAGACGCGAAGAAGAGGCTCGACGAAATTTACGGGATTTACAAGCGTTACGGCATGGGACGAATACATTACTTTCGGCGGCTGCTGTTCGAGACGGCGAAATTCATTCTGTTGCGCTAACCTCCCACTCCTCACTCCTCACTCCTAATTCCTCACTGCCTCGTAAGCGTTGAAAGCGTTCGGGTCGATCGACTTGATCTCCACGACCTCTTTAACATTCATGCAGAAGTTGTGAACAATCATGAGCCGCGCCAAGATATTTCCGTCAATCAAAATTATTTTCTTTTCTTTTGCGTAGTCCTGAGCCGGCCTCGAAAATCCGGCGTTGGTAACCAGAAGCCCGCGCCCAGCCTTGCGTGAGACAGCGTCCCCGAAGCTCTGCATACTCCAGCTCGTTACGATGCTCCCGCGCTCAAGTTTCCGAGTCTGAATGTAAATCGGCCTGTAGCCCGGGCCGTCCTCGATGATGATGCCGTGGATCGCTGACGCACTCGTGCGCCTCCGTGCGTTCTTGAAGACCTCGTAGCCCATTCTTATAAGCAGGTCGGTGATAAGCTGCTCGAAGCCAGCCGCAGAGAGGTCGCTGACCCTGCCGAGGATCTGCGCGACCAAAGTCTCGTAGTCTGACGCTTCGCCTTTGCTTAGAAGATTAAAATTTAACTCAGAACTCTCACTCATGCGGAAAATTATACTCGAAAAAGTTTTTTTTCATACAAAATTTTCTTTACCAAAATCAGCCGTAAAGCCCTCGACTTTAGTCGTAGGGATATAAGGCTTTGAAATTTTAATCTGTTCTGATAAAATCATCATTGTCGAGCTGGGGTGAAATCCGCCGACGTAAAAAAATGAAAAATAAGAAAAT
>JAFSJO010000019.1 GCA_017449415.1 Synergistaceae bacterium | reverse complement strand
ATCGAGCAGTCTGATGATGACCGGCAGCCCGTCCATGGCTCTGAATATTCCCGTGAAGTCGGCTTTCTGCATTACCTTCAACTGTGCGAGTGCGTCCTTGCGTCCCTCTTTGCCCTCTGCGCTGCCCGTAAGAGCAACGATGAGCCTCTGCATGACAGGCAGCCTGTCGACTCCCATGAACATATGTTCGGTGCGGCAAAGTCCAACACCCTTGGCTCCGAAGTCGCGCGCTCTCTTGGCATCTTCGGGGGTGTCGGCGTTCGTCCAGACCATGAGCTTCGCGTTAGCGTCGGCCCACTCGAGAATCTTTTTGAAGTCGTCGGTGAACGTCGCGTCGACCATCTTAGCCTCACCCGCGAGGAAGTTGCCCGTCGTGCCGTCGACCGTTACCCAGTCGCCTTTCTTGAAGACGCGATCTCCGACCGTTAGGGTCTCTTTGTCAACGTCGATAACAGCCTCTTCGCACCCGCAGACGGCAGGCTTGCCCATTCCACGAGCAACGACAGCAGCGTGTGAGGTCATGCCTCCGCGTGAGGTTACGACACCATTGGAGGCGAAAAGTCCGTGAATGTCGTCGGGGCTTGTCTCGGGTCTTGCGAGAATGACGGGCTTGTTGGCTCGTGCCCACTCTTCGGCCTCGTCAGCTGAGAAGACCAACATACCTGCACCTGCGCCCGGCGACGCTGGGAGTCCCTTTGTGATTACGTCCTGCTTGGCTGACTTGTCGACCTGACGGTGAAGCAACATCTCGACCTGCTCAGGCGACACTCTCGTTACGGCGGTCTTCTCGTCGATAAGTCCCTCGTTCACCATGTCAACCGCGACTTTAACGGCTGCGCTTGCTGTACGTTTGCCGGCTCTGGTCTGGAGGAGGAACAACTTGCCGCGCTCGATCGTGAACTCGATGTCCTGCATCTCGTGATATGTCTTTTCGAGGTGGCTCGTGAGCCTGCAAAGTTCCTTGTAGATGTCCGGCATCTTCTGTTCAAGCTCGGCTATCGGCATCGGCGTTCTGATACCTGCGACTACGTCCTCGCCCTGAGCGTTGATCAGGAACTCGCCATAGAGTTTGTTCTCACCTGTTGACGGGTTGCGCGTGAAGCAGACGCCAGTTCCGCAATCGTCGCCGAGGTTGCCGAAGATCATCGCGATGACGTTGACGGCTGTCCCGAGATTGTCGTCGATCTTGTTGATCTTGCGGTAGGTAACTGCGCGCGGGATATTCCAGCTCTTGAAGACGGCCTCGATAGCGCGGCGAAGCTGAACCCACGGATCTGACGGGAAGTCGTTGCCGGTCGCGTTCTTGTAGATGGCTTTGTACTCGACGAGCAATTTCTCCAGAGCTTCGGCCGGGATCTGATAGTCCTGCTCGACTCCGGCGGCCTTGCGTGTCGCGGCGAGTGCGGCCTCGAACGAATCGAAGTTCACTTCGTCAACGACGCTGGAGAACATCTGAATAAATCTTCTGTACGAGTCGTAAGCAAATCTCTTGTTGCCGGAGCTTTCAGCAAGTCCCTTGACTGTCTCGTCATTGAGTCCGAGGTTGAGGATCGTCTCCATCATTCCGGGCATTGAGATCGGTGCGCCCGAGCGGACGGAAACAAGCAGCGGGTTCTTGCCGTCGTTGAAGCCCTTGCCGGTCTCCTTTTCGAGCTGAGCCACGGATTTCTTGACATCGTCCCAGACCTCGTCCATGATGCCGGGGTTCTGCATGTACTTGCGGCAGACTTCCGTTGTCAAAATGAAACCTGCGGGAACAGGCAGCCCGGACTGAGCCATCTTGCAAAGGTTCGCGCCCTTGCCTCCGAGTAACAGACGCTTCTCGCCGTCGCCGTCTCTAAGGCTGTAGACGTAACGTTCTGTGGGCATGATACATCACTCCTGTAATGAAAATTTTTATTGAATTTGGAACATGGGAGCATTATAGAAAATTTTGGGGAAATTTCCTTGCGTCTTTTGTAGTATTATGCGGCGGTCGGTTGTAAATTTTTTTGTCTCTCACGCGATGAAAAGTTTTAAGTTCGAAACTTCAAGCCAAAAAATTCTTCAGAGCCTCTCGTGAAAAGTCGTTGAACTAATTTTAAAAAAATTTTTATGCGCCGCGTTATATAAGGGATAAATTAACGATTTTTGTAGTTGAAAATGTAGTTGAAAAACTCGCGTTTCTGGAAAGTCTTTGAAATTTTATGCGTGTATTATATCACAAACTCACTTGCGAAAAAAAATCTTTCGTGATAATATTTCCGCCGTAGTAAATCAAGTGGCCTTATCGACTAGTGGTCTAGGTCGTAGCCCTCTCAAGGCTAAAACACGAGTTCGAACCTCGTTAAGGCTACCATTAATTTGAAACTTTGAAACTAACGGCTTCCGTACAAAATACGGAGGCTTTTTTTATGCGGGTCATGTTTTATAATATTTCTCCGTAAAGCGGTTTGAAGGACGGACAAATTGATAAGATGAATGAGAGAACAGCTGAAGAAAAATTAAGACAGACACTCGAAGGCGGTGTCCCTGACGGTTCAAGGACGCGCAGGGGCGTTCGGCGTGGGGGGTCTGCACGCGAGCCGAGAGTTAAAGATAGCTTCATGGAGGACTTTGAGAAAAAAATCGAGCAAAGCCTCAGTGTCGACGGCTCTTTCAAAACACCATCGAGACAACGTGAGAAAGTCATCGCCCCCAAACCTTTGGAGAGTGAGTTTAGCGTCATCGAAGCACCTGCTCCCAGTGATGAGTTAGGAGTTAGGAGTGATGAGTTAGGAGTTGAGCAAGCGCAGGAGACACCTCCAGAGCCAATAGACGAGATCCCGGAGCCGGTCGAGGAGTTAGGAGTTAGGAGTGAGGAGGTCGAAGTTGCGGAAGAGCAGGCTACACCCCAAGAGCCGACTCCTGAGGTCGAGGAAGTCCCTGAGCCTGAGGAGCTTAACGAGCCTGAGTCCGTCGAAGAGGACGAACTTCCTGACATTCCGCTGATCGAAGACGACCACCATGAGGACGAGCAATATTTCGAAGAAGACGAGGACGAGAGCAACCTCCCCGACATACCCGTGATCAGTGCTGACGAGGACGTTGACGAAGACGAGGAAGATGACGAAAGCTCCGAGACTTTCTCGCCGAATGCCGATATCGTTTTGAATGTCGACGAGGAGATCCCCGCTTCCCAAGAGCCTGACCCCATGCCCGAGGGCGAGTCCGTGCCCGTGTCCATAACCATGCCCGAGACTACAAAGACCGCTGAAGATAAGCTGATGGCCGACATCGCGGAAGCTATGACAGGCAGCCCACCGACGCTCGAGACACGCGAGACTCCCGAACCTTACAAGCTGCCGGAAAATTTCTTGGCCGAGGCCGCTAATGCTGATCCGGCTCAACAGTCCGCCGAAGAGAAATTAATCGCCAACATCGCGCAGGCTATGACCGAGTCCCCGCTGGACGCGGCAGCTAAGAATATCAATCAGGACTTCGAGCGGGAGCTTGATAACCTCGACTTCACGCCGTCGCTGTATCCGAGCCGTGAGGAGCCTTTGACCCAAGAGGTCGATCTGTCGCCTTACGAGGAAGACCCCGAGCCTGAGCCTCAGCCTCAGCCTGATGATGAGCCTGCGAAGCCTGAGACTGAGATCGAGTCGACTTTCGAGGAAAGCCCGTTGCCCGATCCAATCCCTGAGCCTGACCCCGAGCCCGCAGAAGAGCTTGACGAGTTAGGAGGTAGGAGTGAGGAGGTAGGAGCTGAGGAGGTAGGAGCTGAGGAGGATACCCCGGAAGTTATTGACGAGGTCGCAGAGCCGGAGCTAAGTGAGGAGTTAGGAGTGAGGAGTGAGGAGTTAGGAGTTGAAGAAATCCTTCCGGAACCGGTGGAAGAGATCGTAGAGCCAACTCCCGAGCCTGAGCCTGAGCCGCCAGTTGTCGAAGAGCAAGACGAGCAAGAACATGCGGAGGTAATACAAGAACAGAACATGCCCGAAGAAAGTTTATTGAATGAAGAAGACAGCTTCGAGAACGAGATCACGGAGCTTTCACCCGAAAGTGATTTTGAAGACTCCGGCGAGGACTTTGACATCTCGTCGCTTGGTGAACTCAGCGCGGCCGCGTCGCTCCCAGACTACGACGAGCCTTTAGAGGACGTAACGCCGCCTCCCATAGAGCCTGAGCCAGAGCTTGAACCTAAGGCAGAGCAATACGAATACAATAACGTCGTCGAAAGCGGATATGGAAATGATTACGAATATGAAGAAAGTGAAACACCTCCTCTCAACGTCAGGGTCGACCCCGGCGAAGAGGAAGACAAGGAAAAGATAATGGGTATACGCGAAAAGATAGCAGGAAGGAAAGGAAACATGGCGAAAGATTCATCGGACGGAACGAAGAAGAAGAAGTTATCACCCTCAATGTCGGGCGGGCTTCTGATGCCGCTGTTGCTCATGCTGTTGCTGGCTGTGGGCGGCTTCATCGCGTGGCAGCTCATGCAGCTGAATGACAGGCTCGCAATGGGTTCCGGCATGTCGGGTGTCGCTTATGACTCCGGCTCGGTCGAGACAAACCCGTCGTACGAGTACGCGATAGATTTTATTTTCGATACTAATCTGTCGGGTCGAATGTCTCAGCGCGGCAGGGACGGCTGGCAGGTCGTAGGCTCGCGTCGCACTCAGGACAGCATCACGGGACAGCTCGGCTACGAGTTCATCTTCATGCGCAAGACTCCGGTGAAGTAACATGGCATTTTTCGCTAAACTCAAAGAGAGCCTCAAAGGCGTTCGCGAACGATGGAGCGGCGGCATCTCGAAATTATTTTCCGCAAAGACATTCGACGCTGAATTTTGGGACTCCCTCGAAGATCAGCTGATCGCGGGCGATACAGGGCTAGACTTCGCCGAAGAGACTGTCGAGTTTCTAAAGGACGAGGCCAAGCGCAGAGGTCTAAAGACACCCGCCGAACTCAAAAATATTTTCACGGAAAAAATCACGGGCGAGCTTAACGCAGTCGCGGGCATGGGAAAGAGCTTCGACCTCTCGAAGGCTCCTTTGGTGTTGCTGATGATCGGCGTGAACGGTAGTGGCAAAACGACCTCGGCGGGCAAACTCGCAACGATGTACAAGGTTCAGGGCAAGAAAGTCATCATGGCGGCGGCTGATACATTTCGCGCGGCTGCGGTCGACCAGTTGAAGATATGGGGCGAGCGTTCGGGCGTTCGTGTCATTGCGCAGGGTCAGGGCAGCGATCCCGCGGCTGTGGCGTTCGATGCTTGGAAAGCTGCTGAGAGTTCGAGGGCTGACGTTGTGATCGTTGACACTGCCGGTAGGCTCCATGACAAACATAACCTGATGGAGGAGCTGAAAAAAATTCATAGGATCCTCCTGCGCGAGGCCGGGGCTGAGAGGCTCGAAACTGTCTTGGTGCTTGATGCTGTCCTCGGTCAGAACTCCGTGGCTCAGGCCGAGACTTTCAACAACATTATCCCGGTGTCCTCGATAATCCTCACGAAGTACGACAACACGGCCAAAGGCGGCGTAGTGATCTCGATCGCGAGGAAACTTCGTGTGCCTGTTCGTTACATCGGGCTTGGCGAGGGCGCGGAGGACTTGAACAACTTCGACCCGTCCGAGTTTGCCGATGCTCTCATGGAAACGGAAAGAAATTCGTGAACACTCCCAACGCTGATTTAACATCATTAACTCCCGACTCGACGCTTTTATTTTTTTTGCGGACTCTCTTTGGGACGGCCGCCGAGTTCGCTGTGTACATTCCAGACTCAGGCGACGCGATCGTGATCAACAAGGGTCAGCTCGTCTCGATGGTTGAACGCAATTGCGCCGACGCGATGATAAAGAGGCTGCCTCAGCTCGCCGAGCGAAATATTTTCCGGCCCCTCAACGTCGAGAAGATCGACTCGCCCGAGGACGCGACCGCGCTATATGTCAAGAACACGGGATCTTTCATAGCGTCGTTGGAGCTTGCTTTGAATCCTGACACGCCGCAGTTTCCTGTATGGTGGGGTGCGCCTGTTCCGTTTGCAATGTCTTCGCGGGGATCGCTGAAGCTCAATGACAGAGCCGTGAGGATGTTCGGGACGGGACTGGAGCAGCTGAACGCCTCCGAGCTTCCTGACCGCGACGAGTTCATAGTGAGGCTCGACGGACTGAACGGAACTCGCTTCATAGCGTTCAGAAATTTGAGGCCGGGAATTTTCGCAATCGACGACTGCACGGAAGATCTCACGGACGCTCAGGACATCACGTGGTGGGCGGCGGTCGGTCAGACATGGATCAAGGAGATCGAAGCCCGAGGCGGAACATGGCAACGTCTCGCGAACCCTCCTGAGTCCAAGAACTCAAAAAATTTTCGAGCTTGCGAATGGAACGGCGAAGTTCAAGGTTACCTCAACGTCGAGATGCCAAAGAAGCGAGTTAGGAGTGAGGAGTTAGGGGTGAGGAGTGTCAAGAAGACCCCCAAGCCTCCAAAGCCGACCCCAGAGCCTCCGAAAGAGATCGAGGAGCCTCATATCGAAGAGCCTACGCTCAGCAATCCCGACGACGTTATAGGGCGCATAGGGCCTCAGGCTATGGCTTTGTTGGCCGCCGGTCAGACTCGAGACAGCGCGAGCTTCGTATTATGAGGAATAATTTTCAGACCGACGTAGCGTTATTGACCGTCACGACGACGGAGTTTCGAGCTGTAACTCACTTTCACGACTGGCGCGTAGAGATCATCGTCGGCGACGACCAGATATATAACTCGGCTGAGTTTGAACGCGACGGACGCAAGCACAGCTTGATACATGCCAACATCAGCGAGATGGGAATGACAGCCGCCGCCTCCACCGCCACGAAAGTTATTTATACGTTCAGGCCGCGTTATTTAATTATGGTTGGGATTGCCGCCGGCGTGATCAGGAGCAATCTCGAAGAGCAGCTCTACGGAGATGTCATCGTCCCTGACGTTGTGTGGAACTACTCGGCTGGCAAGTTCGTAGCTCCCGACGAGGCGGACATAAATTTCGGGAATTTGGGCTTTCTTCCGCGTCCAACCGCCGAGAGGATCCCGGAGGAGATCATGCCGTATCTGCGCAAGGCCGTAGAGTCAGATCAAAATCCCTGCCACGCTTACATCGGGCCAATGGCTTGCGGCAGCACGGTCGTAGCTAATCGCGAGCTTCTGGAAAAACAAATCTACACGCAATATAATCACACAGCGGGGCTGGACATGGAGTCTTATGCGGTGGTCTACGCGGCCAATCACGCCAACGACCCGAGGCCGATCCCAATTATCGTGAAGAGCGTCTGTGATTTCGCCGACAGTCAAAAGTCAGACGAGTATCAGCGTTTTGCCGCCTACACGAGCTGTGATTTCGCAAAATTCCTTTACGAAAAAATTCTTCCCATGTGATACACGCCGCTATTAAAGTCTAAAAATTTCCATGCCGAAAATGCTATTGAACAGGGAAAGCCATTAGCCAAAAGCTAGCGGCCATTTAATAAAATATAATTTTAGAAACCTTTTCGCGAACAAGGATAGAAGGTTTAACGTAACAAAGCGCACACAGCCAACGCCGCAGAAATTTCGTAACCCGGTACCTACTCGGAACGGGCGCGAGCGTTTCAGGAAGTGGGATAAATTCCGGAAGTGCGGTTTCTGCGAAACGGGCGGGGGACTCTCAAGGAACACGAGAGGAGGAAATTAAGCCAACTCCTGCACACGGAAGGCAGGGGACATGTTTACCAACTTACAGGGAGGTTTTTTACTATGTCAATGGTAATTCAGCACAACATACCGGCTTTACAGAGCTACAATATTGTCAACGCGACAAGCAACGCGCTCCAGAAGTCGATAGCCAAACTTTCAAGCGGTCTTCGCATTAACTCAGCCGCAGACGACGCAGCCGGCCTCGCAATCAGCGAGAAAATGCGCGCCCAGATCAGAGGACTTGACAAAGCCATCTCCAACACTCAGGACGGCATCAGCCTCATTCAGACAGCTGAAGGCGCACTCGGCGAGACACATTCAATTCTTCAGCGTATGCGCGAGCTTTCAGTGCAGGCGGCCAACGACACACTGACCCAGCAGGACAGAAGCTATATCCAGGAAGAAATCGGACAGCTCAATGAGGAAATTACTCGTATCGGCAACACGACACAGTTCAACAAGAAGAAACTCCTCAACGGCGATTCGGCAGTTCTCTGGAGCAGCAGCGACAACGAGACCAAAGCTATCGTAAACGGCGGTCTTCGTGAGATCGACCAGTTCGGTCAGAAAAAGTCAGTCGAGGGCAACTACAAGATCCGCGTGAAAGCCGACCCCGGTCAGGGCGAAGTTCAGAAGAGCGACATCATGAAGATCAAACATGAGAACGTCATCATGAACAAGTCCACCAACATTAAGTACGGTGTCAAAGATATTTCCGTCAACGGAACGCCCGCAGGAAACTACGCTCTGTCCTACACGGAAGAGACTGACGCTGAGTCAAGATTGACCGGTTCATACGGCATCGGCGGCGTACAGCGTCAGACCACGAGCGAGATTACGTTCAACGACACGACAGCTCCTGTTACCAAGATCAGCGTTCAGACCAGCGACGGCGTTGAGATTTGGTCAACCAGCGGTTCAGACGTTTTCGGAACTGGTGGAACTGGCGCGAACGGCGACGTTCAGGCTGCATTCTTTGAGGGTGGCGAGGCCGACAACTCTGACGGCGTAACCTACTCATTCGCAGGCGTTAAGAACGAAATCATCGCGGCCGCGAGAGCGAAGGGCATCACGATCGACCCCGACACCGAGTTTGCGGCTGACACCAGCATCACAGCTTCGGTTATGGGCGGAAGCGACGCACCCGGCCTCAAGATCGTATATGACGGCGGCGGAGACGGCGGCAACCCCACACTTACCAGCACGACGGTTGAAGATCCTGAGACCATCGCAGCGACGGACGTATTTGAAGTCGAAGTTGGCGACAACGCTTTCGAGAACGCCAGCGTACTCTTCGAGGTTCAGTCAGTTGACGCTATCAACAACACAGTAACTCTCAAAGCCACAGCCAGCAAACTTTCGCAGAACGGCGTAAACTCCACAGCAGTTCAGGAGAACATCGTCCTTCAGGAAGGTGAAGACGGAGTCAACCTTGACAAACTCTTCGGCGGCAGCGACGACGAGCCTTCAGTAACCATTTCGCTCGGCAACCTCAGCGCGGTTCAAGACGGAGCTAAGTTCGTCTACTCGATCACGCCGAACGTTGACGACGCAGGCGGAAACGAGAACGCCATCGGTGTCAGAGTCAGCGCATCGCTCGACAGCACTTGGGACGGCAAGTGGGACGGCGGCCCCTACAAGGGTGAAGAGCCGATTTACGTACTCAACGGCGACCAGGTTGCAGACACTGAAATCCACTTCAAGAACTTCAACCTCAACGAGAAGACCGGCGTTGCGACTGAGGGAGACATCACCCTTACGACCGACAGCACATTCAAAGTTACCGACGGCGCACTCGAAGAGATCGAGGACGAGACAGTCCTTGCCAGCGGCGATGTAGCCTACATCGGCAAAGTTGCCAGCGGCGACGTCAAACTCCGCGACCTTGACAAGTTCTGGAACTCAGAGGGCGTGTTCATGCTCGACGATCCCAAGACGATCACCCTCAACCAGGGCGACGGAAAGACCGCGAGCGTAACGCTTTATGCCAACGACACGCTCAACGACGTAGCCAACAAGCTCAACAACGCAATCGCGACCGACCTCGGTCAGAGCCAGTATGTCGACGACGCTACGAAGTTTGTAACGTATGTTGACGGCGCGACGAAGAACGCTGAGTCAGTCGAAGGCACGTTCCTTATCCGCACGGTTGTGCCCGGAGCTGCAGGCGAAATCACGCTTTCGGGAGACGAGAATCTGATCAACGCTTTCTCGCTCAACACAATTCAGGACTCGAAAGAGACCGTCTACCACGTTGACGTTTCCGACGCTCACACCGGCGAGACAATCGCTCAGAACGTCAAAGTAACCGGCAACGTAGCCCACGGAGTAATCTCTCCGAACGTCGACGTTGAGTTCAGCGCACTTGGCGGAATCAACGCTTCATGGAATGATGACCTCAAGAAATACACTTACTCATCGACGACTCAGGAGTCAGTCCTTCACCTTTCGGACAACACCACCGTTCTTCAGATCGGTGCCAACGAGGGCGAAGACATGGGCATCAACATCGGCGACATGCGCTCACACGCGCTCGGACTTGACGGAGTCAACGTCATGAGCCAGAAGAGAGCAGCCCGCTCGATTACGATCATCGACAACGCGATCGACAAAGTGTCGACCCAGCGCGCGAAGCTCGGTGCGTACCAGAACAGATTGGAGTACACAGCGAGCAACCTGACAACGGCCAGCGAGAACCTGACCTCCGCAGAGAGCAGAATCCGCGATGCCGACATGGCGAAGGAAATGATGGAGTTCACGAAGCTCAACATCATGCTTCAGGCTGGTAACTCAATGCTTGCACAGGCAAACCAGCAGCCTCAGAACGTCCTTAGCCTGATCCGTTAGTTATAGAGTCAGTATCTGACCCTTAAACTTTATAAGCGCTGCAAATGGGGGAAGGGGGGAATATCTCTCTTCCCCTTTTTAATAGCTTGCTGAACGGAAGCAGGTGGTTGAGCATGAAAATGGGAATGAGTGCGAACGACTTACCCGACCCATTGAATCATCAATCACAGCCTGCTGAACAACGTCAGGTAATCAGGACTAAAACACTTGGGCGCACTGAAGGAGACCCCCCCGGCCAAAATTACAAGAAAATTGCAGAGAAGATAGCCCGGCAAGAAGCTCAGAACAAATCGGACGACAGAGCCGAAGAGGTCAAAGCCAAGATTCTTGACAAGGCCTCCGAAATGCGCCACCTAAAGTATGAAGTGATAGAGGACGCTGATATTGTTCAGATCAGCGTGGTAAGTTCCGCCGACGGGACGATTGTTCGCAAAGTTCCTCCGGATAAGATTGTCAGTTTCATCAGGAAAGTACGCGAGAAAGATTCAGAGCGTAAGCGCAAACTTGACATTAAGGCTTAAATTTTTATCCCCTCCTTTGGCTGTCATGACGGCGGGGAGGGGAATATTTTCAAGGAAGAAAAATTTTTTTACTAAGGAAGGTGAGAAAGAAAAATGTCGATGATAATGAACCACGATATGACATCGCTGTTGGGGCAGCGTATCATGCAGCGAAACTCCTTGGCGATGAAACGATCCCTCGAAAAATTATCATCTGGTCTGCGTACAAAAATCGCCGACATGGACAGCACGGCCGAGCTTGCAATCGGCGAGACAATGCGCTCTCGAATATTCGGAATGGAGAAAGCTCTCAACAATTCGCAAGACGGCGTTAGCATGATCCAGACGGCTGTCGGAGGTCTGTCCCAAACTCAGTCGATGCTCAACCGTATGCGCGAGCTGTCCGTACAGGCGGCTAATGACGCTCTGACGCAACAGGATCGAAGTTACATTCAAGTCGAAATAAACGAAATCCGCGACCATATCGACCTGATCGGCAACTCGACGCAGTTCAACCGCCGAAGCCTCCTCAACGGCGACAGCGCAATATTATGGAGCAGCTCCGACAACAACGTCAAGGCAATCGTCAACGGCGGCTTGCGCTCAATCGACCAGTACGGTCAGAAATACAGCGTCGACGGAAATTTCAAGCTGACTATCGAGACGAGGGTCGGCCAAGCTCAGACGCAAAAGTCGAACATCTTCGCAATCAAGCACGACAACACCACCACAAGCAAGACCATCAGCACGGCTCTGGGAGTCGATGATGTCTACGCGACAGGCAGCACCCCGCCCGGAACTTACAATATGACGCTGTCGAGTGCTGACGGTGAGGCCGCGAAGTTCACAGGCTCTTACAAGATCGGAGAGGCTGCTGACGTCTCGAAAGCCAACGTTGAAGATGTCTTCACGCTCAACGCCTCCGACGGTCTCGTCGATAACGCCAGCATCTTATTCGAAGTCAAGACCATCAACCGCAACACCGGCACCGTAACCCTGCGTGCAACTGCGGACATAATGAACCAAGACGGCGCAACGAGCAAAGCAGTTCTTGATAACATCATGCTCGCTGAAGACGGCGAAGAGATCAATCTCACGGAACTTTTTGGCTCAGAGTCCCTCAGCATCGGACTGAGCGGCATTGATTACATCAGCGACGGCGCGGCATTCACAGTCAGCGTGTCGGCTCAAAGCCCCGTCGAGAGCGCAGTGGGTCTGGACATCTCGGGGACGGTCGACGGAGCCTATTACGACAAATGGGATGGCGCACCGTTCCACAACGAAGATCTTCACTATGTCTTGAATGGAGATCACATCGCCGGCAAGGAGCTTCGCTTCACGAACTTCATCATCAACGAGAAGACCGGGGACATCTCCGAGGGCAACATCTATTTGAAGACGGGCGCAACGTTCAGAGATTTCGACAGCTCTGAGGAGGGGACACTCGTCGCGAGCCTCAAAACGGGATTTATCAGCGAGGCCGCCACTGGCAAGACGAAGCTCAAAGATATCGACAAGTTTTGGGACTCTCAGGGAAATTTCCTGATTGACGAACCTAAAGAGATCACTCTGACGCAAGGCGACGGCAAACAAGCTAAAGCAATGCTCTACGCCGACGATACGATTGATGACGTTGTAAGGAAGTTCAACAGCGCAATCGCTACGGGACTCGGTCAGGCGAATTATGTCGATGACGCTTCAAAGTTCGTTTCGTTCGTTGAGGGTCAGACCGCGGGAGCTGAAGCTGTGGCCGGAACTCTCGTTATGCGTTCGGTGCTGACGGGCAAGCGCGGCGAGATCACAATGTCGGGCAATGAGGAGCTGTTGAAGGCGTTCGGTCTCAACACGATCCAAGAGTCTGTCGAAAACCGCTACGGCGTAACTGTCAGAAACGCTCACGACAATTCATTAATCGCTGAACGAGTCGAAGTCGCTGGCAACAGGTTGATCGGAGCCATTCACAAGAACGTCGACGTAGAGTTCGAGCCAATGTTGGGAGTAACTGCGGCGTGGGACGACACGACGAAGAATTTCAAGTTCACGGACAGCCTCGGCGGACGAGTCAGCGAGGTTACGTTACACTTGGCCGACAACACGACGATAATTCAGACCGGCGCGGGCGAGGGCGAGGACGTTATGGTCAACATTGGCGACATGAGATCACACGCGCTTGGCCTCGACGGCGTGAACGTCATGAGCCTCGAAGACGCTATGCACTCCGTTGCGATAATCGACCTCGCGACTGACAAAGTCTCTATGCAGATGGCGAAGCTCGGCGCGTCGCAGAACAGGCTCGAACATCACATTGGCAACCTGACCGACGAGATGCAGGCTCTTATCGATGCCAACAGCACGATACGCGACACGGATTACGCTAAAGAGATGGTGGAGTTCACGAAGATTAAAATCTTAATGGAATCAAATTCCGCGATGCTCGCACAATCCAACGCTATTCAATCTCAAAGCATACTAAATTTAATGAGATAAAGGAATTTTATTATGTCATTTGGACCGGAATTTATCTCAGGGCTCGCAGGGGTGATGCGCAAGATGTTGCCCTTGCGAGTTAATCGTATTGAGGGCGGCGAAGCTTGGGCGGCTCTGAAAATTTCTTCGGAGCAGTGGCTTCTGCTGTCGTGGGCCGCGGGGGCGGCTGGTCTGTGTCCTGCCTCACAACGCGAGGTAAACGCGCTCAAAGAGATCTCACCGGCTAAGGCTTCGATCTCGGAGGCTCTGAAGAGCAGGCTGATGCACGGGGGCGAGATCGTCGCGGTGAGACAGCTCAATCACGACAGAATATTAGAGCTTGAAGCGCGTCGAAGAGTGTCGGCCGGGGTCAGCGTGAGTTACTTCCTTGTGTTGGAGGTTACTGAGCCGGTTGCGAATTTCCTGCTGCTTGACGAGACCCGCAAGATCGACGAGGCCGCAAGACATTCGACCCCCGACGTGAACTCGTTCAGGACGATTCTGCCCGGACACGCTTACACACCTCCGCCAGCCTTTGACGGAATGGAACTGACTCCCGCAACCTCATTAAAGTTCGAGGACGTTATGAACATCAAGGGCATCGGTCGGCCGCTGGCGCGTCTCATTCAGTCTCATTGGGAACAGCGTGAGCCTCTCTCGTGGCTGTCGGCGTTAATCGCAGTGAGGAGTGAAGAGTTAGGGGTTAGGAATTGTCAGCTCGTCGCGAAGAGCAATTATCTGACGAGATTTGATTTTGATTTCCCCGAGACGATCTCGCTCGGTGACGATGTGATGAGAGCGTCGAGACACGGAGTTCTGAAACCGCTGTTGCGAAAAGGACGCGAGAAAGTTCTTCACGCAATCGACGCTAAACTGAAACGAGCCGCGAAGTCCAAAGAGCGACACCGCGACGGACTATTGAAGCAGTTGAAAGAATGTAAGGAGGCCGAAGTTTTCAGACGCAAGGGCGAAGCGATCCTCTCACATGCTTACGAGATCCCCAAACGCGCCGAGAACATAAAGATCACGGATTGGGACGGTGAGGAGTTCGACATAACGCTCGATCCCAATTTAACGCCGTCGCGAAACGCTGAGAAATATTTCAAACGCTACCGCAAGGCCAAGGGCAACCCCGACGAGATTAACGCGTCTCTCGAAGCTATCAACGCCTCCATAAGAGAGATCAAGGAGCAGAGCGCACTGCTTGACGCTATCGACGACCCCGAGAGCTTCAATGAGGCCGTAAAGGATCTCAACGAATGGCTCGCGCCACAAAACGACAGGAAGGCCAAACCCCACAAAAAGAGACAGCCCGAGATCCCTCCGCACCTGAATATCAACATGGACGGGATTAATATTCTCGTGGGACTGTCGGCACGCGGCAACAGACACGTAACTTTCAAGATGGCTCGGCCTGATGATATATGGCTGCACGCTCACGAGATGCCGGGCGCTCATGTCATCGTCAAGGGAGCAACTCGCGAAGAGCTTGAAACCTCACGGCGTGATGTTCTTGAATACGCGGCGGCTTTGGCGGCTGGCCACTCGTCAGGCAAGGGAGCAGGCTCGGTGCCTATTGATTACACCGAAAGGAAATATATTCGCTCAGTGCCGGGGACGATCGCGCTGGTAACGTACACCAACCCGGGGACGCTGAGGATCGCGCCACGACAGCATGAACCTATGTAACGAAGTTGTGAATGATATCGCCGGAATAGCTGAGGCTCATGACGTTGAGAAAGTGATTTTGTTCGGCTCTCGCGCGCGCGGCGATAACACTGAACGAAGCGACGTTGACGTTGCTATAGTTGGCGGCGACTTTGATAATTTTTACTGGGACATGGACGAGAACATAAACTCGCTTCTGATGTTCGATGTAGTGAAGCTTGATAGCAAGATATCACAAGCCTTGAAGCAGGAGATCGAGCGGGACGGAGTTGTAATCTATGAAGAAACTTGAAAATTTTTCGCGGTGTCTTCGCGTGTTGAAGAGTGCCAACTTTGCTAACGACAATGAATTTTACAGCTTGGCTATAAATTCGGCTTCATTGAGGACTCGGCGGCATGGCTTGCAATGTTGAAGAGGCGCAACACACTCGCCCATGTCTGCAGCGAAGACGATGCCGACGAACTAATCTCATCAATACGCGACAGCTTCATCGACGCGTTCGACACTTTGGAAAAAATTCTGAAAGAAAAATTTGAGGAGGTCGGAGAGAGCGGCTAATCACAGCGCAGAGTGAAGAGCGTTATCTCCGACGGATCGAACAGTCTGCACGCGAAGCCGTTCCATTGCGACGTACCGGGGCTGACATAGAGCTTCATCTCTTCGATATCGTACCAGCCTCGGACAAAGCCGTTATTGATTTTCTTAACCAGCGAGTACATGATCGGGATCTGACCGCCGTGAGTGTGCCCGGAGACCTGCAGAGCTATGTTGTGTTTGGCGTTCTCGCGAGCCGCGCCGGGCTGGTGATCCATCAATATGACAGGGACATCGTCGGGAATGTCTTTCAATGCCTCGTCGATGTTGTGAGCTGTCTTGCCCATCATGCCGCCCGTCCTGTCAGGAAGCCCCGCAAGGGTCAGGCGCGAGTCGCCGGAGCTTATCACGACGTTCTCATTGTTGAGGAGCTTCACGCCGAACTCTTCAAGCTCTTTCATCCAGCCGTTGAAGTCAAAATAATATTCGTGGTTGCCTGTTACGCCGAAAACTCCGTGCTTGGCCTTGAGGTCTCGTATCGGTTCGAGGTCATGGCTTCGGGCTTTCACAGTCCCGTCAACGAAATCGCCGGGCATCAAGATTAAATCCGGGTTCAAAGCGTTCGTTCGGTCTACGATCTTCTTGACGGCGTTGTGATTGGTGAGTTCGTCGGTGTGAATGTCGACCAACATAGCGATCTTCATACCGTCAAAATCCTTTCCCAATCCCTTTATCGCGACTTCATGCCGGGCGACCGGCGGGAGCTTCAGAGCTTCGTAAGTCCCGTAGAGCGTCGCGCACAACGACAGACTGAACACGAACAGAGCCGCGTAATAATCAGGGAAACTTTCGCGAGTGAAAATCTTCCACAAAATCCAAATCGCGTCCTTCGCCAGCAACAGAAAGAACGACACGACAACAAAATTAAACACCACCGCGAACCACAGCGCGACCCCGTAAGGTAGCTCATAAATCTCAAAGCCCTCAGGAGTTGGCTTGTAGAGCAGGGACTTCGCAAGCCCCGACAGCAGCAGCAACCCGGCAAGAAGCCGAGGCCACAAAGGCAACTTCAGCGGCAAGATCAAACTCGCGATCTCGTATATGCAAACCGCGAGCGGAATTAACATAAAAGCTCTCATGAAAATCTCTCCTTACGCTGTAACATCGAACAGCTTTGCGGCCTCTTCGTCAGCTTGACGGCGTTCAGTGGCTTCCTTGTCGGCGGCGACTTTTCCTATCATGCTGTCATAGAGCATCTTCCACAGCCCCGCGCCCCCGGAGCTTTCGACTAAATCGTCCGTCGCCATCTCCAGCGACAGATCTTCCATTTGCTTGTATGGTCGTTCCTTGTCAGCTCCGCTGATTGACATTGCCGACTGCTTCATATCTTTCCAGAGCTTGGCCCACAGAATACTCTCGAACTGCTGGCAGGACTCTTTGAGCTTCATTGCGTCTTCGGTCTTGTGAATTTCGGGATCTATGTTCGTGTTGACGATCTTCGACGAGCTGATCCCGTGTACGCCATTGAAACTTAACATTTGAATTTCTCCTTACATTGTAACTAACTCGCCATGCAAAGCTCCGGCTCGGTCGATGGCTTGCAGGATTTCGATGATGTCTCTCGGCTTCGCGCCCAGCGAGTTCATGACACGGACGAGATCTCTCACTGTTGTAGTTGCCGGCATGGCGATCATGCTCCCGCCTTCCTCGTCGACCGTTATGTCAGTCCGACGTGTAACGACCGTGCGACCCTCACTGAGGCTCTCGGGCTGAATGACGTTGGGATCGTCCGCGACCTCAACGACGAGATTGCCATGAGCGACCCCGACCGCGCTGATGCGAACGTTGCCTCCCATTACGACCGTGCCCGTGCGTTCGTTGATAGCGACCTTGGCGGGTGTGTCAGGCTCGATCTCAATGCCTCCCATGTTCGCGAGGAACGCCGCAGGAGCTTGAACGTACTGCCCGGGCAAATTGATCTCGACCCGTCCGGCATCGACCGCGTAAGCTACGACACCATAAGCGCGATTGATAGCGTCGGCAATTCGCTGAGCTGTCGTGAAGTCAGGATCTCGAAGCAACAGAGCCACAGAGCCGCCCATCGTGTAATCGCTCGGGACTTCGCGTTCAACTATTGCGCCGTTAGGAACTCGCCCGGCCGTTGGGATATTCTGAGTTCGAGAAGCCGCCGCACCTTGGGCACTGCCTCCGCCGACGATCACAGGCCCTTGCGCGACAGCGTAGACACGACCATCAGCAGCACGCAGCGGAGACTGTATCAACATTCCGCCCTGAAGGCTCGAAGCGTTGCCCATGGTGTTGACGTTCACATCGATATTCTGACCCGGCCTGACGTATGGCGGCAAATTCGCTGTGAGAGCCACGACGGCTATGTTGCGCGTACGGACGGATCGAGCGTCGAGCGTTACGCCGAAATTCCTCATCATGTTGCGCATCATCTGGACGGCCATTTGAGAGTTATCGCCCGTGCCATTAAGCCCCGTAACAAGCCCGATGCCCGTGAGCTGATTGTTGCGTGCGCCCTCGACCTCGGTGATGTCCTTGATACGGACGCGGGGATTGACTCGCGAGAAGTCCATATCTTGGAGGTTCACCGCCGCGAAGGAAGCTTCACACAACACAAAAACAAAAATTAACACAATCAGAAATCTTTTCATCTTCAACTCCTCACCCCTCACTCCTAACTCCTCACCATTAAAAGACCGTCTGCAAGATCTGCGTAACGAGTCCGACCTTCTGAGTGCGCGAGATTATGCCGCGGCCTTTGACAGCAATCTCGGCGTTAGCTATCAGTGAGCTGTTGATCTGGTTGTCAGCGTTCACGTCCTGCGGGCGGATCACCCCGAAGAGCTGGAACTGCAAGATCTCTTCGCTGGTACGAATGTCGCGCGTTCCCTCAATGACGAGATTGCCATTAGGCAACACCTCCGTAACGATACATGCGAGCGTCGCAGTCGCGTGATGTTTGCGTTCGGTTGAGCCTTCGCCTTTCGATGAGTTGTCCGTCGTGAACTCCGCGAGGCCGCGAATGAATTTTAATATTCCCGTGCCGTCGTTGCCGTTGTTGATATTGTTCTTGGAAGTTTTGCTAACGTCCATGGTGGCTTCGTCTTTAGCGTCCGTGCGCTCGTTGACCAGTACCGTGATGATGTCTCCGACCTTGCCGGGTCGTGCGTCCGAGTACCAGCTCGCGTTGTCGTCCCAAAGGGATTGCGCCGAAGCCGAAGAGGATATAACGAAAATAAAAATTATTGCCGCAAAAAATTTTTTCATTGTCCTGAACCTCGTTTTAATGTAGCGTTGTGTCGGTAATTATCTCACAAACGCCGCGATGCACAAAAGGAGAGACCTCCTAAAGCCCTAACACTTCGCTGTGGCTACCTATCCTAGCCAGCTCGACTGCGTCATCTTCCAGCTTATAGACAAGGACAAGATCAAAGGCCAAATGACACTCTCGATAACCTTTCAAATTACCGATAAGGGCATGATCGTGGCAGAGATAATCTAGCTGTTCATCATTGGCAAGAGCACCGACAACGACACGTAACTTGCCGTTAATGATATTACGATACTTGCCGCTGGCGAGATGTTTTAGATCCCGCTTAAAGTCTCTAGACTGGATTACAGATTTTATCTAACTCAGCAAAAAACTCGTCAAGAGTTACTCTTTCCGTCAAGCCATTTTCAATCTCATATATGGCTCTTAGAGTTTCCGGCGTTGGGTTGCCAAAAGCATCGAACAACGGCTCAGGCTCGCCGTCGTCGTTCTGATAATCGACGCGATAATCTTTCTTTATCGCAGTAGCGTTCATAAAGTCTCACCTCGAATTTCACTCAACTTCAACCGCAACCATATTCTCGTTAATTATCCGCGCCCGCAAGACAACCTTTCTGTCATCAAGCCGCCGCACCTTCACCCACTCGCCCGGCCGTCCGTCCTCCATTAAGACACCGTCAACCGTCGCAGTCGCACTTCCGAAACGCGCAATGATCTTCACCTGTCGGCCTCGTTTGATGATGTTCGAGCTTGTGAGAGCGTTCAGCAAGATCGGTTCGCCTTGCTTGATGTTCCTGTTGGCGGTGTAACCTGCGATCTCGTCCGGCGAGCTTGCGTACATTCCCGGCCTCGTGATCTTGACGGGTCGTGAGAACATGTCCCGGGCTTCGATCCTGTCTCCCTTGCGGATATTGTGCGAGGCGATCATGGCGTTCTGAGTCCAGTTGAGACGAACGGGCAGAGATTTGATTTTGCCGTCTTTATCTTGAAATCTCAACGTTACCGCGCCAGTGCCGGGGACGATGCTCGCGGGGTCAATTAATCTCCCGTCAGGTACGGGGGCACTCGCCGAGATCTCTAGGCCGCCATGCCATGCCGCAAGCGATCGTATCAGCGGAATCAGCTCACCGGGTGAACGCGACTTCTGAGACGAAGGCTCGGGGGTCTCCGTGAAATTCCCCTCGTAGCCGGGAGCTTCTATGCGCGAGTATGTCGGCATGTAAAGCTCTATTCTAGCGTCAGCCGCGTCGCTGTCGTTGATGGCTCGCAGAACTTCATCACGCGGGAGCCTTTCGCCGTCGGGGTAGACCTCGAGAGCCGACAAAATTCGCCGGGTCTGAACATTTCCGCCGGATATCTTCGCGACTTGGCCTAACGTCAAAATATTTTTGGCCGTGTAGATTACCTCAGGAACTTCGATTCGGATATTCTGAGCCGCGTGGGCGTCCGCCGCCAACACAAGCGCAAAAAAAAGGAGCAATATCGTTTGCCCCCAAGAAATTTTCGTTTTCATTTAACGTTTCAGTCCGTTCGCGATCCTCAGCAAGTCGTCGGCGGTCTGGATCCCTTTCGAGTTTGCTTCGTAAGCTCGCTGAGCCACGATCATCTCGACCATCTCCTCAACGACTTGGACGTTGGACATCTCTACGACGTTCTGAACGACTGTGGGCATACCGT
>JAFSJO010000018.1 GCA_017449415.1 Synergistaceae bacterium | reverse complement strand
TAAAATCGAGGTTACAATCGAGGACAACAAAGTCCAGAAGATCGACATCGAGGACAACGAGACCGCCGGCGTCGGTGATAAAGCACTCGCGATAATCGCGGATCAGGTCATTGAGCATCAGTCGCTCGCTGTCGACAGCATATCGGGAGCTACAGTCTCGTCAGCAGCTATGAAAGCCGCTCTCGAAGACGCTCTGAAACAGGCCGGGGCTGATGTCAAGGAGTGGCGAGCCCGCGCAATCCCCACGGAAGTCAAAGATGAAGAGTTTACTTACGATGTCGTCATCGTCGGAGCCGGCTACGCTGGAATACAGGCCGCCTTGAAAGCCTCGATTGACGGCGCGAAAGTCGCGTTGATTGAGAAGCTCGGCATCGTGGGCGGAACTTCGATCTTCTCGTCAGGAGCTTTCGTGGCCGCGTTCACAAAGGAAGAGATCCCCGAGAAAGTCCAGATATGGATCAACCGCAACACGGAGTTCCTCAACAAGATCGACCGCGACAAGCTCAACAAAGCCATGGAGAACGCGCCTGAGATCATAGCTCTGTACGCCGAAATGGGCATCAACGGCAAGCCTTACAAGGGCACGGGCTGGGGCATCGACGCTTCCGAAAAGGCAATCAAGAACGCTTCGACGGTCAAGCTCGCTGATGTTGCAGTTCACGCTAAAGGCGGCGAGTATCTCATCGACACGCTGATGAAGAGACTTGAAAAGAACGGCGTTGATGTCTTCGTGAACACGCCGATGACGGAGCTTATAACCAAAGACGGCGCAGTCGAGGGTGTTATCTGCAACACGAAGCGCGGAGTGAAGACTTTCCATTCTAAGACTGTCGTGTTGGCGACTGGAACATTTGCGCGTAATGCCGAACTCGCCAAGGAGCTTGACCCCGGCTCGGAATACAACTTCACAGCCGCTTCAAAAGGCGACGAGGGAGATGGCATCGTCGTAGCAAGGAAGCTCGGCGCGGTGTTCTATCCTTACCAGCACAAGATGAGCGGAGTCTTCGCCCCGGATCCTTATGACATGCCCGTCGTTGGACAGCCCTCGAATAGCTACCCGTTCAACTGCTTGCTTGTAACGAGCAAGGCTGAAAGAAAAGTTTCCGAGACCGCCGGCAGCCACTTCCAGACCGAATATTTCATCGAGCCTGACGCGCCCGACTTCGGCTGGGTTGTCATGGATCAAGCTGTCGCGGATCGCTTCCTGAACCTCGAGAAGTATCTTCAGGCGACCAAGCAGGGCAGCCCCTACATCGAAGCCTACAAAGAAGACTCGCTCGAAGCTCTTGCCAAGGACATGAAAGTCGACTTCAAAACTCTGAGCGCGACGGTCGAACGCTACAACGAGCTTTGCAAGGCCGGCCGAGATGATGATTTCGGCAAGGACATCAAGTTCCTTGATCCGATCGACGAGGGTCCGTTCTACGCTGTGAAAGAGTACGACCTCACCAGAGGCGAGTACGGCGGCATCGTGACGAACGACAAAGCTCAGGTTGTGAACGGTGAGGGCAAGCCCATCAAAGGACTTTACGCGGCGGGTCTGATCTCGTCGGGCGAGCTGCTCGGAGATTTCTATCCCGGCATGGAGGCGCTTGGAATTTGCTCATACATGGGCTTCATCGCGGGTCGTGAAGCAGCTTCGGAGGCCGCAGGCCGCTAACCACAATCGCAAGAGAATTTAGCAGTGTCGTGATGTTCTCGCGGCACTGTTTTTTTTGACCTCGCTCGCCGGGTCGTGGGTTACGAAGTTCAAAAAATTTTTTGGCCTTACGAACTGCGAAGCTCTCGAAATCTCGCGGATTTATTTTTCGTGATGTCTCTGTGGAGGGTCTCGAAGTCTGAAAAATTTTTGGATTTTTGTAGTTGCAAATGTAGTTGTAAAAAACAGCTCCCGCACATTCACGGAAGCTGTCTGACCTGTATTATATCACAAACTCTTCGAGTTGCAACTCCTCACTCCTCACTCCTAACCCCTCACTCACGCCAAGCTCATGACCCTGCTCGCGACCATGAAATACATCGTGAGGCTTCCGGCATCGACGATCGTCGTTACAATCGGCGCAGCCATCAAAGCCGGATCGAACCCAAGAGCTTTCGCCAACAGCGGCAGCATTCCTCCGACGGTCTGAGCGAATATTACGGTCGCGAATAAACTTATCCCGACGGTCAAGGACAACAGGAAGTCGCCGCTCATCGCGTATTTGTAGAAGAAGTTCACGACCGCCAGCCCGCCCCCGACCATCAAGCTGACGCGCAGCTCCTTTGAAAGAACTTTCAGAGCGTCGAAGATCTTCAGCTCGCCGACAGCTATCCCGCGAATGACGAGCGTAGAGGACTGCGAGCCTGCGTTACCGCCCGTGTCCATCAACATCGGGATCGCCGCGATGAGTGCCGGCAGTGCCGCGAAGACTGATTGATAGTGCGTGAGTATCTGCCCGGAGAGCGTCGCCGAGATCATCAAGACCATCAGCCATATAATGCGCTTCTTCGCAAGCTCCACGACCCCCATAGAGAGATACGGCTCGTCGATCGGGAGAATGGCCGCCATCTTGTGAAAGTCCTCGGTGCTTTCCTCTTCCAAGACCTCCATAGCGTCATCGACGGTTACGATCCCGACGAGATGATTTTGAGAGTCAACGACGGGGATCGCCATGAAGTCGTATTTTTGGAACAGCTCCGTAACTTTCTCGCGGTCGTCGTTGGTGTTGACGGTGATTAAATTCGTGTCGGTCATGATGTCCGCGATCTTGTCGGCGTATTGAGACAGGAGCATCGTGCGAACCGTAACGACTCCGATCAAAACTCCCTTGGGGTCTGTAACGTAACACGTGTACAAGGTCTCTTTGTCCATTCCGACCTCGCGGATATGCCGGAAAGACTCTTCGACGTTCATGTCGGGACGGAGTGAAATGTACTCGGTGGTCATTATGCTCCCGGCCGAGTCCTCTTGATATTGGAGGAGCTGATTGATCCCGCGCCGGGTCTCGGGGCTTGCGCTTTCGAGCAGTCTCTTCACAACGTCGGGGGGCAGCTCTTCGACCAAGTCAGCCGCGTCATCTAAGAACAGTTCATCGACGATCCTTCCGAGTTCGGGGGCTGTGAGCTGTGAGACGAGGGCTTCCTTTGTGTCTGGAATGAGATGTGCGAACACCTCGGCGGCCATGTCCCTGCTCAAAGCTCTGAAAAGTATCACGCGCTGTTCGGCTTCGAGGTTTTCGAGTATGTCAGCGAGGTCAGCGTCGTTCATGTCTTCCGTGAGCGTACGAAGCTCTCTGATGTTTTTGGCTTCGATCAGCGATTGTATTTCTTCTTTCACTTCTTCTAAGTCTCTCATTGTCTGCTCCTGATCTTTAAGTTGGAAAAATTTTACAACGTAACAATCGACCGTCAAGTTTTTTCCTTGTCTCATGTGAGATAATACGATAAAGATTTTTTGAAAGGGAGTTTCACGTGGATTTCAAGACTCGAACATTGACAAAGCTGGAACGTTTCGTGCGCCGAAAACTGTATTACACTCCATACTATGAACGGGAGCATCTGCCTAGCTCAACGCCGCCGGAGGTCTTCAATAAATATGGCGAGAAGATGAGCGTGTTCTTTCTGGCTGATGTGATGTGCGCGTTAAGTCCTTATGATTTTGGCTCTCCGCAGCCGCGTTATATTCTGTGGGACAGGTACAATTTTGGGCTGAAAACGCACTTTTACACCCACGACGAAGCATTTAACACCGTCGGGAAACCTGATCGCAGATTTACTGTACTTGCGGAGTCGTGCGCGATAACGCCGAAAGATTACGCCAAATACATTCGCAGCAAAAGCTATAAAAGAATTTGGCGTTGAAGTGCAAGAAGTCCGGCCTTGTTGAGACATTCGGAACGTTCGACGGCGGCTCGTATGCTGTTCTCGAAGACACTCTGAAAGATTACCGCTTCTCAATCGCGGTTGAGAATGATATCACACAGCTGTACTTCACTGAGAAGATCACGAACTGCTTCGCCGCGAAGACCATTCCGATATATCTCGGAGCGCAGAGGATCGGCGAGTTTTTCAACACGGACGGCATCATTCAAATTTCGCTGAAGGACATTGACAACATCGAAAAGATTTTGGCTCAATGCACTGCCGAAGAATACGAACGCAGGCTCCCCGCTGTCATCGACAACTTCGAGCGCGTCAGAGAATACGAAAACATGAACGATTACTTATTCAGGAAATTTTTCAAAGCATAGTGAGGACAAACATTCCGCCGTAAAGCCCCGTAGCCCGTGCTATAATCGAGAAAAATTATCTCGAGAGGGCGTGTATTCATGAAAAAGTTTCTCGCTTTGCTGTTCGTGCTTCTTGCGTTTTCGAGCGCATGTTTTGCTGAAGGTCTCAAGATCGCCATCGTAACATCTCCCAATGATGTTCATGACGGAGGATTTTTCGAGGACAATTACAACGGGATATTGGACTTCATCAAAGATCACCCGGACGCTTCCGCAGTGAACGTTGTAGAGAAGACCGGCGACCCTGCGGCGTGCTTGAAAGTTGTTGAGGACGTTGCGGCAGATTACGACGTTGTCATATGCGTAGGATTTCAATTCTCCGGGATCTCCGAGGTCGCAGAGGACAATGAGGACTTGAAATTCGTGCTTGTCGATACGTGGCCGAGCGATCCCAACGGCGGAGTCGTTCAGGTCGAGAACATCAACGCCATGACATATCGCGAAGAGGAGGGCGGATTTCTCGCAGGCGTGGCCGCGGCTCTGAGTTCCAAGACAAAGAAAGTCGCTGTGGTGAACGGCATCGCCTACCCGAGCAATGTCAATTATCAATACGGCTTCATGTCGGGCGTGAATTATGCCAACAAGCACTACGGAACTGACGCGACGATCGTTGAGCTTCCCTCATATTCGGGTGTCGATGTTACAGGGCAGAACGTCGGCGGGAATTACGTCGGCTCGTTCACCGACCAAGCTAACGGGAAAATCGTTGGGCAAGCGTTGATCCGCGAGGGCTGTGATGTCATCTTCGTGGCTGCTGGCAACGCCGGAATGGGAGTCTTCACTGCGGCCAAAGAGGCAAAAGATGTCTACATCGTGGGCTGTGATGCTGACCAGTTCAAAGACGGAGTGAACGGAGACTCGAATATAATCCTGACAAGCTCGCTGAAGATCATGGGAGTGAACAACAAAAGGATCTTGAACGAGATAGCCGCAGGAGATTTCAAGGGCGGAAATTATCTGCTCGGAGTGGCTGAAAACTCGGTTGGCTACGTCAAGTCGAAAGATCATAGCAGCCTCAGCGATGAAGCGATATCGAAGCTCGATGCCGTTCTTGCGTTGCTGAGAGATGGCAAGATCGTTCCCGCGTCCTCGAACAGCGGCACAAAGCCGGATAACTTCGTTGGGCTTGACATTGACTGATGAATAGCAACAATCAAGAGAGCTTCATCGTCGATATGCGACACATCACAAAACGTTTTCCCGGTATTGTCGCTAACGATGATGTTTCGCTGCAAATTCGACAAGGTGAAATTTTCGCGATCCTCGGTGAGAATGGTGCCGGCAAGTCGACGCTTGTGAGTGTCTTGTTCGGAATGTACGAGCCTGACGAGGGAGAGATTTACATCAGAGGCAAGAAAGAGCGTATCTCCTCTCCGCGTTACGCGACACAGTTAAGCATTGGCATGGTGCATCAGCATTTCAGATTGGTATCGAATTACACCGTGGCCGAGAATATCATACTTGGAAGCGAGCCTGAGAAGAAAATTCTCGGGCTTTTTCATTGCGTCGATATGAAGAAAGCTAACCGCGACATCGCAGAGTTGTCCGAACGCTACGGCTTGAAGATCAACCCCGAGGACGTGATCGAAAATTTGAACGTTGCTTCATGTCAGCGCGTCGAAATTCTGAAAATGCTGTATCGCCAAGCTGAGATATTAATCTTCGATGAGCCGACCGCAGTCCTGACACCTCAGGAAATCGAGTCGCTGTTGAACGTCATGAAGAAGCTGCGCGAGGGCGGGAAGACCATCATAATCATCACCCACAAGCTCAACGAAATTAAAGCCGTCGCTGACCGCTGCGCAATCATGAACCGAGGAAAATTAATCTCCGTGCTGGACGTGAAGACAACTTCGACTGACGAAATGGCGCGTCTTATGGTCGGTCATGACGTTAAATTCACGACGGAGAAGAAAGAGGCAACGTTCGGTGAGGTCGTCTTGCGTGTCGATAACCTGAGCGCGAAAGGCGTTACGGGCAACGATGTTCTGCACGATGTCTCGTTTGAAGTTCATGCGGGCGAGGTCTTCGCTGTCGCTGGAGTTTCCGGCAACGGTCAGAATGAGCTTGTCGACTCGTTAGCGGGATTGATAAGCCCATCGGGCGGCAAGATCTATCTCAACAACATCGACATAACTGATTACTCCGTAAGAGAGCGAATTAATACCGGCATCGCTTACATTCCCGAAGACAGACATAACGTAGGTCTTGTGCTTGACTTCGCGCTCCGCGATAACTTCCCGCTGAGGCAATACAACGATCAAAAATTCTCACGCAGAAGCATCATCAACATGTCGGAGTTCGAGAATTACGCTCGACAGCTCGAAAAAATTTACGATATCCGCTCCAGCAACGGCATCAACACGATGACGCGCTCAATGTCAGGCGGCAACCAACAGAAAGCTATCATAGCTCGCGAAATCAATATGCAAGCTCCGCTGGTCGTGTTCATGCAGCCGACACGAGGGCTTGATATCGGCGCGGTCATGAACGTTCGTAAGCAGATAATCGCAGAACGTGATCGAGGCGCGGCAGTCTTGCTGATATCGCTGGATCTCGATGAGATCATGGACTGCGCAGACACGATAGCAGTAATCTACAATGGCACTATCAACAAGATCGCCAGAGCTTCGGACTTGACCGTCAATGAGATCGGACTTTACATGATGGGAGTGGGGAAAACAGCATGAAGAAATTGCGGACATCATGTTTGGCAATAATTATCAGCTTGATATTCACTGCGCTTATACTTTGGCTGATGGGCAAAGATCCTCTTTCGGCCTATATGAACCTCTTGCAGGGGTCGGGCTTGATGGAGAAGCTCAAATACGCAGGCCGTCAGAACATGTTCACTGACTTCATGAGCTTTATCGATGCGCTAACTCCGATGATCTTTGCTTCACTATCTGTGGCGATAGCGTTGAAAGGCGGCTTCTTCAACATCGGTGTATCTGGTCAGATGATGATCGCGGGCTTCGTTGCTCACATGTTATCGCTTGTTGTTCCGTCGCGGCTTCTCGTCATAG
>JAFSJO010000017.1 GCA_017449415.1 Synergistaceae bacterium | reverse complement strand
CGGTGGGTTAGCCTCTACTATATGATGTTATTAATCTGCTCGTCTGTTCGTCGTGGGTCATCAGAGCTTTCGACGCGCCCTCATAAACTCTCTGAGCCTCAATCATGCGCACCATCTCTTCAACGACACTCACGTTAGACATCTCCAACGCTCCCGACCATATTCGGACGTTCTCAACTCCCTCAGGCTCGCCGGACTCTTGCGTAGGTGTCAGAAGGTTTCGCGCCTCGTGCCTCAGATACGTCGGATTTTCAAAGTTGAAGACAGCCACGCGCCCCACGACTTCGCCATCAGCGATAATTTGCCCGGTCTTGTTGACTTCGACCCTCGTAGCGTTGCCGATCGACAGCGCACCGCCCTCACCCTGCAAGCTCATTCCGTTGGGTGTAACTAAATTTCCGTTGCTGTCGGGCTGAAAATTTCCCTCACGAGTGTAGAACGTGTTGCCATTCGAGTCCGCTACCGCAAAGAATCCCGGCCCATCTATCGCCATATCGAAAGGGCTTTCGGTCGTCTTCACGACCCCGGGGCTCATGTCCATGACATCTTCCGAGAAGACCGTCGCAAGAGCAAACGATCCGATAATCTGCCGCCCCTTGAAAGGCATATCCGCGGGCAGAACTGTCGTTAGCTTCGTCTCGCCGTCCTCAGAAACTTTCTCGATACGATCCATCAATGCCGAGAAATCCGCGTTCGCGCTCACTCGCTTTTTGAAGCCGTGCGTGTCGACGTTGGCGAGGTTGTTCGCTACGACATCGAGATTTGTCTCCTGCACGATCATTCCCGCCGCGGCCTGATATAGTCCTCTGTGCATTTATTCGCTTCTCACTCCTAACTCTACTCAAATCTTGGCGATAAGCGAGGATTTTTAACCCCTCACTCCTCACCTCTAACCCCTCACTATAATTCAGTATCTCTTTCGGCTTGAGCGTTTCAAGTTCACTAACATGTTGCTTCGGCCTGAACTCTTTATGTTATCGATCTCGGCTAGAGCTTTTCCCGTCCCGAGCGCGACACTCTCCATTGGATTTTCCGCCGTGAAGCAGTTTATCCCGGTTTGCTGTGCAACAAGCTCGGGAAGTCCGCGCAACAAAGCTCCGCCACCCGTCAAGACTATTCCTCTGTCAATTATGTCGGCTGATAATTCCGGCGGGGTTAGCTCCAACACGTTTCGGATCCCGTCGACGAGGCTCTGAACCATCTCGCCGATCGCCATGTTCACAGCCGAGCTTGTAACTTCGATCTGACGCGGCAGACCTTGCACGAGATCCCGACCCTTAACGATCATCTTTTGATCCTCGTCAAGCGGCAGACACGTCCCGATCATGATTTTGAGATTTTCGGCGGTCTGGTCTCCGATAGCGAGGTTATATTGACGGCGCAGATATCTCATGATGCCCTCGTCGAACTTATCGCCGCCTATTCGCAACGACTTCGATACGACGACACCGCCCAAAGATATTACGGCTATGTCCGTCGTGCCTCCGCCGATGTCAACGATCATCTTTCCGCGAGCCTCTTCAACCTGCAAATTCGCTCCGATAGCTGCGGCCATTGGCTCCTCTATGAGGTAAGCTTCACGCGCCCCGACCTGCAGAGCCGCTTCGAGGACTGCTCGACGTTCAACGTCAGTAGCTCCCGACGGTACGCAGATCATAGCTCTGTTGCGGAAAAATCGCTGAGAACCTTTCGTAACTCGTAGCATGAAGTGCTGAAGCATTGCTTCCGTCATTTCGTAGTTGGCGATGACTCCGTCGCGCAGAGGCCGCACTGAGGTGATACTGCCCGGAGTTCGTCCGACCATGCTTTTAGCGTCATAGCCGACCGCCAGAATGTCCCCCGTGTCCTGATCCACCGCGACCACTGACGGCTCACGCAACACAACGCCGTGATGCTTCTCGTAAATCAGCACCGTCGCTGTCCCTAAATCTATTCCTATATCCGTCCCGAACAAAATCTAAAACTCCTTCCCAATATCAGCAGAGCCATCAGCGATAAAATCCCCGCGCCCGTGTTACAGCCGCTCTTGGTCTCCTCATCGACCGCCGGCCTCTCTGTCCCGTCCTTCCATAATGTGCAGTCCGCGTTGACCTCGCATTTGCCGACGTTGCTGACATCGACGTAACCTTTCACACGAAGCTTTCCGGACTTCTCGGACTCGAATGTAACTGTGAGATCCAGCCCGTTGTAATTCACCGTCGGAAGAGTGAACGGAGTGCTGAGTGTCGGCCTGACTTCCGGGAGCAACACCGGGATCTCTATTACGTCGGGGATCTCTTCTTTCCACACTCTTATATCGAACCCTGTCTTGTCTAGCGCGTAGATCCGCAAGTTAATAACGCATTCGTTCAAAACTTTTCTGTCTTCGTTGATCGTGCCGCGAGCTTTCTCCTGATTGTCCTCGATGACCTTGTCGATGTCCTCGTCGATATTCTTCAAAAATTCCGTCGTCTGGTTCATTTCGCCCTCGAGCTTGAACGACACCCGCACAAGCTCAAGCCCTTTCTCCTCGACGAAGCTCGTCCCGTAAATATTCCATTTGCCCGGCAGCACCGTATCCGTGTATGTTGAAGCCTCAGCCGACAACGCCGCCAACATAACCAACATCGCAAGCAAATATTTTTTCATTTTCACTCCTACCTCCTACCTCCTAACTCCTCACTCGATTAATCATTCCTGCGAGGTAGCCAGCTCCGAACCCGTTGTCGATGTTGACGACGGACACGCCGCTGGCGCACGAGTTCAACATGGCAAGCAACGCCGCCACACCGCCGAACGAAGCTCCGTAGCCGACGCTCGTGGGGACAGCGATAACAGGACAGTCCGCAAGCCCTCCGAGGACGCTAGCCAAGGCTCCCTCCATGCCAGCCACTGCGACGATGACTGACGCGCTCATGATGTCGTCGATATGCGAGAGTACTCGATGAAGCCCGGAGACCCCAACGTCATACAATCTTTTGACGCGATTGCCCAAGACCTCAGCGGTGAGTGCAGCCTCTTCAGCTACGGGAATGTCGCTCGTGCCGCCGGTGGCAACGACGATAAAATTTTTTCCCTCAGGCTCGGGGATTGCGCCGGATATTCCAGCGTGAGCGTCAGCGTGGTAATCTACCTCACAGCCGAGGGATTTTAATTTTTCAGCGGATTCGGGGGAGAGGCGAGTGATGAGTATCGCGCCCTGATGATGTTCTTTCATTACGGCAATGATCCCGGCGATCTGCTCGGGAGTTTTGCCAGCTCCATATATGACTTCAGAAGCCCCCTGCCGTATCTTTCGATGTAAGTCGACTTTCGCGTAGCCGATGTCTTCAAAGGGCTTTTCTTTCAACTTTAGGTAAGCTTCATCGACCGTGATTTTATTGTCGCGGAGTTCGTGAAGGATCTCTTTAATGTCGTTCAAAAAAAATTTCACCTCTCCGCGAAATAATATCACAACGGCTTGGCATTTAGGAATTAGGAATTAGGAATTAGGGATTGTCTTAACCGCAAAATTTTTCGAGCTTCTCCGCCAGCGCGTCCGAGATCTCCTCGACAGTGCTCCTCTCCGGGGCCTCAACCAAAATTCTGAGCAGCGGCTCCGTGCCCGACGTTCGTACAAAAATTCTTCCTTTCGAGACCTTGGACTTGTAAGCCTCGACGATCTCATCTACGGCGGCCATGTCGACAAGCTCGCGCGGCTTCGTGAGGGTCAGGTTGGTGAGCCTCTGCGGGTAGCGTCCGAACCGATCCACGAGAGTCGAAACGTCCTCGCCGAGTTCCTTCAACGCGTTCAAGAACAGTACCGCGGTGCAAAGTCCGTCGCCCGTGGCCGTGAACTCGTTCGCGATGATGTGCCCAGACTGTTCGCCCCCAAGTCCTGCGCCCGAAGCTCTCATGGTCTCGAGGACGTAGCGATCTCCCACAGGACAGCGAAGAGTTTCAATGCCCTCGCTTTCGAGATGAGCTTCGAGAGCCATGTTGCTCATGACGGTTACGACGACCTTGTCGCTGCCGGCGGCCTTGCGCTTGTGAAGCCATCGACCCAGCACCCATAGAATGATATCGCCGTCGATGATGCGGCCTTTCGAGTCCGAGATCAGAACTCGATCAGCGTCGCCGTCGAACGCAAACCCGAGAGACATTTTATTCTTTGCGACGTAGCTCGTGAGGTTTTCCATGTGCATAACGCCGCAGTCTCTGTTGATGTTGAGGCCGTCGAAGTCGCGTGAGATTATGACGGTGTTGAGGTCAGCGAGCTTGGAATTTCTCACCAGCACCGGGACACTCTTGGCCGAAGCTCCGCCCGCGCAGTCGAACACAACGCCATCGACGACGGACTCGTCATTGAGATACGAAGCTATGTGCTTGGCGTAAAGCTCAACGAGGTCGGCTCTGTGATGTATCATTCCGACGCTGCTCGCGGTGCTGTTGGCCGTGGGGATAAGCTCCTCGATCGCGAGTTCCTCATCGTCCGAGAGCTTGCAGCCGTCCGCGCCAAGAAATTTTATTCCGTTGTACTCGGCTGGATTGTGAGACGCGCTGATGACAGCTCCTCCGTCGGCCCTCAACTCTCTGACTGCGAAGCTCACGCCCGGGGTCGGGATTATCTCTGCCGAGAAGACCTCCGCGCCCTCCGAGGTCATGCCGGCACACAAAGCTCCTTCGAGCATTCCGCCGCTGAGCCTCGTATCGAGTCCAACGACAACGCGCTTGCCGCGATTAAACTTTATGAACGCACGTCCGAGACTTAAAGCGAGTTCGGGAGTCATGTTGCCACTGTTGGCGAGGTCTCTCACTCCGTCAGTTCCGAAATATTTTCGATGCCTTTCATTTCCCAAAGTTTATAAACACCTCCGAGGCTACTATAACATAGCCCCACCGGAGGGAGAGGACACTTTCAACTACATTTGCAACTACAAAAACTTGGGCTTATCGTGCTGGTGCTAAGGGTTCACGAGGGAAGAAATTAAATTAGAAAAAGCAATTCGTCGGTGGGATATTGAGTTCTTGATCTCGTTCGGAAGCTCCGCGAATGTCTCGTTGAAGCCGTCAGGTATGAACACAGGGTCGTAGCCGAAGCCGTTCGAGCCTCTCGGAGCGTCAGCGATCACGCCGGGACAGAAACCCTCGCTGGTCAAGACAGCCCCGCCGGGCTCGCACAACGCCAACGAAGCTACAAATCTTGCGCGACGGTTCGGAGAGTCTTTGAGCGAGTTCAAGAGCCACGAAATTTTATCTCCCGCGACCCTCGCCGAGTACAAACCGGGTGCGCCGTCCAGAGCTTCGACCTCGAGTCCGCTGTCATCAGCAAGGCAGGGAAGCCCCGACCTCGCAGCCCATGCCCGAGCTTTCAGCGTCGCGTTCTCGGTGTAAGTCTCCCCGGTCTCCTCGACGATTAAATCCGAGACTTCCGGCGCAAAGATAACTTCGTCGGCAAAATCTTTCCCGTACGTCCTGACGAGATACTCGAACTCCGCGAACTTGCCTTTGTTGGCTGTGGCGATGATTAACTTTTTCATCAGCTTCGTTTCGGCATCTTCCACGGAGCCGAGAGGTCAACAGTGCCGCCCTGCTTGGGAGGCTTGGAGTCGATCAGGAACCTGACCTGCGAGAGGGGCGAAAAATTTTCCTGCACCGTCCTTACGATGCTCGTGAGTAGGAGAAGGCTCTTTCGCTGACCCGCCGAGTCGAGCGCCGAAGCAAACTGCCCCGACATGTCCAGAAACGCCGTGTCGGACATCTTGAACACGTGAAGCAGTTTGATCTTGTCAGCCCCGGGCATCTCGCTCAACAGCACCACCGCCATGATCGCATCTCGCATGTTGTCCTCCTCGACCTTCGAGACGAAATTTTGACGTGTCTCAACGATCGAGTCATTCTTGACGTGATAGAGATTGAGCGACACTTGCTGAACTTCTGCGCCGGAGTTGAGCTTCTCTTTCGTGATCCTCTCCTGCTCGGCGGCCTCGAATGTCGAGAGATCCTCTTGGTTTTCGATCCTGTTCTCGGGTTTCAGCAGCAGCTTGCGGTTGAGGAACTCGACCACCCACGACGTGCCCAGATATCCAAGCACGAAACATAGAAGAATAATTCCGAGCCACGATAAAACTTTCAGAAGCAGCGGTGCCGGCCTGTCGTCATCAACTTCATATCGCGGTGCAGGCTTCTGACGCGGAGGTTTCTTGGCCGCCATGGCAGCCTGTTGGATCTGTCTCCGGCGAGGAGTTGGCACGCGACCCCGCGAGCTGATCGAGGAGGAGTCCCTTTCGCCTGATGCTCCGTTGCTTCGTCTGACTGTAGGCATGTTTTCACGCTCCTTTACTTTATGTAATTCACAATTCCTTCGGCCATTGCCACAGCGATTTTATTCTGATAAGCCTGAGTAGTCAAAAGCTGAGACTCGCTCGCGTTGGTTACGAAGCCCGTTTCGAGCAGCACCGCCGGCATACCTGCGCCCCTCAACACGAAGAAAGGTGCCTGAGCCACTCGTCGCATTGGAAGCCCGTTCCTCACTCCGGCATTGTACAGAGCCGCCGCGAAGTCCGTACTCTCGCTTATCTTGTTGTTCTGCTGCATGTCGCCCAAAATCCGAAGCAGCATCTCCGTGCGTCTGTCAACGTTCTCGACATCAACTCCTTTGCCCTCGACGTACTCGCGGTTCTCGATCTTGGCCAAGTTCATTGCGTCCTTGTCGGTTGGCAGAGCCATGATGTAAATCTCGAAGCCCGTCATGGATTTCTTGGACGGCAGGGCGTTCACGTGGACGCTGACGAATAAATCTGCGTTGACGTCGTTGGCTATGTCAGTGCGCTCTTGAAGTTTGAGATACACGTCAGTCCGCCTCGTCATCACGACATTGTAGCCGCGAGCTGTCAAAACTTTTTCGAGTTCGAGGCCGATCGCCAAGTTCACATTCTTTTCGGTTACGCCGTTGTCGGAAGCTCCGGGATCCTTGCCGCCGTGGCCGGGGTCGACGACGATCGTCTTCTTGCCTGTAGCTCTGAGATTGCGCGGAGCTGTCGGCGAGGTCGGAATAAATATCGTGGTCGGAGGCTGAGGCGTTGGGTCAGGTCTCTGAGGTGTCAGCGGCGATGGCGTGATTGCAACCGGCGTTGACGTTCTCGGAGTTGCGGGAGTCTGCGCGACTGTCTGAGTTTGTGTCGGAGCTGACGGCGCGGAGTTCACTATCGCGACATTGGCGGGCAAAAAGAAATCGAAAACAATTCGCTTGGGATTGGTCAACACGATCTTCTCGGCCTTTGTGATCCTGTCGGCTGTGAACACCAGATCGACCCCGCCGTGAGTTTTTCGGGCTTCGGCTTTGACGTTGGAGAACGGAGACGCGAGGCTCGCGGAGTTTTCGAGGCTCGACGAGAAGAGAGCGTGAAGCTCCTTTCTGTTCATGAAGACGCTAGGCTCGGCCTCATCATCGACCATAACGACCGCGCGGATCTTCTTGTGAGTGCCCTCCTGAGATGTCCAGCGTATGCCTTGAATGGTGCCGCTGTAAGTTTCACTCTTGTCGCCTTTGGAGTCGCTGAGCTTGAAAGTCTCGTATTTTGGCTGAGGCTTTGAGGGTGATGATTTTTTTGCGCTGACGGTTGCGACGGGCTG
>JAFSJO010000155.1 GCA_017449415.1 Synergistaceae bacterium | reverse complement strand
GTCATCAAGATCATCAGAGCTAATAACTCAGCTCCCGAAGCTAAATTCTCGCTTCAAAATGAACTTGGCTTCTCGGACGGTCAGGCTCAGGCGATTTTGGACATGCGGCTGCAGCGTCTTACGGGTCTCGAACGCAACAGGCTCGACGAAGAACAAAAGAGACTGCTCGCCGATATCGCGTCGTATCAGAATATCCTCGCCGACAGCAAAGTCCTCGACGGCGTGATCGAAAGCGAACTGAAAGATCTCGCGGCGCGTTTCGGCGACAAGAGACGCACTGACATCGTGAGAGAGTTAGAGGAGATCCCCGACGAGGCTTTTATCCAAGAGGAAGACATTGTTATAACGCTGTCGAAGGACGGATTTATAAAGCGTCTTCCGCTGGATATTTACAAGTCGCAAGCAAGGGGCGGCAAAGGCCGCAAGGGGCCGGGAGTTCATGAGGACGACAGCATCGAATTGCTCTGTGTTACTCACACTCACAAGGAAATTTTCTTCTTCACAAACCTCGGCCGCATGATTTCGGTGAAAGGTTACGAGATCACGGAGACGAAGTCAGGCAAGGGCAAGCCCGTCGCGAAGTTCCTGCCGTTGCTCGAAAATGAAAGGATCGTGAACATCGCCGGAGAAGATTCAAGCGGCTGGAAGTTCGCATTCTTCATAACGAGGCTCGGAATAGCGAAGAGAATTTCGATGGAGACGCTCGACTCCTCCAACAGGCCAAGAAGAATTATGAGCCTTGACGAGGGCGACGAGATTGCTCAGGTGTGTTTGACGACCGGGACGAGCGATTTGCTCCTGATCACAAAGGACGCTCAGGCTCTCCGTGTCTCAGAACGGGAGTTCAGGCCGATGGGCAGAACCGCACGCGGCGTTCACGCAATGAAGCTGAAGAAAGATGACAGAGTATTGAGCTGTGATGTCGTCGACGACTCAAAGAAGATTTTTGTTCTTAGCGAGAACGGTCTCGGCAAACGCTCCGACTTCTCGGACTTCACCACGCATCACCGAGCGACAGGCGGCGTAACCATCATGAACATCGGCTACAAGACCGGACGGCTCTCCGCGAGCATCGCAATAAAAGACAACGACGACATCATCGCCATAACCTCTAAAGGGCGCACAATAAGGCTCCCTGCCAGCGAGATCTCTTTGTTGAGACGGCAGGCGCAGGGAAATAAAGTTATTCGGCTTGACGAGGGCGACACGGTGGCTGACTGCAGCGTCATTCGCGGCAGCGACGATCCCGACATGACAGCCGACATTCCATTTGAAGATTTTGACGAAGATGAAAATAGCTAAGGACGGTATCACAACTATAGCTTACATGGCTCTCATAACGGGAGCCTTTGCTTTTATCTCTTTCATTCCCGCTTTGATATTGCTCGCGCTGACGCTGTTGATCGTGTGGTTTTACAGAGACCCCGAGCGCAAAGCTGACTATCAGGACGGACATTTTTACTCGCCAGCTGACGGCAAGGTCGTAGAGATCTCGGCGTGTTCGCACGACTTCACAGGGAACTCGCTGAAGGTCGGAATATTCATGAACGTGTTCAGCGTTCACGTCAATCGTGCGCCGTGTACTGGACGGGTCGACTATCTCGAATACATTCCCGGAAAGAAACTCGCGGCTTTCGCTCCCAAAGCGTCGGAGCTTAACGAAAGAAACTTCATTGGCTTCTCGACACAGTGGGGCGCAGTCATGATAACGCAGATTGCCGGGCTTGTCGCGAGGCGGATTGTTTGCAGGCTTCGGCGCGGAGAAATTCTTGAGGCCGGACAACGCTGCGGAATGATCAAACTTGGTTCGAGGGTTGATTTATATTTGCCTAATGATACAGTATTAAAGATAAAGCTCGGTGATAATGTAAAAGCCGGCCTGACGTGTATAGGAGTGATTGAGGATTGAAAAATTTTTTGAAGATTCGCAGGAAGATGGGAAAGACGGGAGGAAGAACGCCTTTGAAGTTTCGGCACATTGTCCCTAACATGGTAACGAGCGGGAATTTGCTTTGCGGCCTGTTCTCGCTGATGATGACGCTCAACGAGAAATATATCGTCGCGGCGTGGCTGGTGTTCTTCGCGGTTTTGTTCGACGGGTTCGACGGCAAGGTCGCGAGAATGCTCGGCGGCGGCTCGCAGTTCGGGCTTGAGTTCGACAGTCTGGCCGACCTTGTGAGCTTCGGTGTAGCTCCGGCGATTTTGCTCTATCAGGTCTCCGTCAGAAGCCTGAATCTCTTCGGAGCTGTCGCGGCGTGTTTCTTTGCGCTGTGCGTGGCTCTGAGACTCGCGAGGTTCAACGTCGTTCATGTTCCCGGACCTTTTCAGGGGCTTCCGTGCCCGGCCGGCGGACTTTTCGTCTCGTCGTTCGTGATCGCGAGGGTCAACATGCCTCCGGTGTTTACGGCTGTGATACTTTTGGCGGTCGGCGGTCTCATGATTTCGAGCATACCTTACGCCAACATGAAGAAGCTTACGAAGAAGACGGCTGACCCGGTGAAGTGTTTCGCTCTGTTCACGCTGTTCGTCGGAGCTTTCATCATATTGAAGGGCGGTGCTCCGCTGTTCCTGTTCTCGATGTACATCGCCAGCGGCCTCATAAAATTCGATTGGGGGACGTGGCTTCTGCGGCGCGAAATAGAGGCAAGGAACGAAGAATAGAACATCATGAGCGAGAAAAATATCGTCATAGCTCTCGACGCTATGGGAGGAGACAACGCCCCCGGCGAGATATGTCTGGGAGCCGTCAAAGCCTGCGAGAAATACAGCGACATCGAAATCGTCCTGACCGGCGACAGCGAAAAGATCAAAGCCTGCGGAGTCAATCACCCACGAATCCATATCGAACACGCCAGCGAGATAATAGACCCCGAAGAGCACCCGGCTAACGCCATTCGCCGAAAGAAAAATTCAAGCCTCCGTGTAGCTATGGAGATGGTGAGGCGCGGAGACGCTCAGGGCTGTGTCTCGGCTGGAAGCACCGGGGCGATCGTTGCGGGCGGCGTGTTGGTCGTTGGACGCTTACCCGGAATTGACAGACCCGCGCTCGGTGTTCCGATCCCGTCGGTCGAAAAAGTTTCGTTGATGCTCGACGTTGGCGCGACAGTCCGCTGCACTCCCAAAAATCTTTTGCAGTTCGCTTTGATGGGAGAGCTTTATTCGCGCAAGATCATGAACGTCGAGAACCCGGAAATAAAATTGCTTTCAAACGGCACTGAAGAGATCAAAGGCGACGATACTGTCCTCGGAGCGCGTGAACTCATCGAGAAGCACGGAGACATAAATTTCGGTGGCTACATTGAGGGCAACGACGTTGTCTGGGGCAAAGCTGACGTTATCGTCTGCGACGGCTTCAACGGGAATATCGCTTTGAAGCTCGGCGAGGGCATCATGCAGGCGTTGAAGTCTCTGCTGACTGAGGAGGTCGGGAAATCGTTCATGGCCAAAGCCGGAATGGTCTTGATGGCTCCTGTCGTGAAGAAGCTCTGGAAACGCTTCAACTATGAACAGTACGGCGGCTCGCCTCTGCTTGGGGTCAACGGAGCTGTGATTAAAGCTCACGGACGTTCAAAGTCTCCGGCGATATTGAGCGCGATATCCGTCGCTAGAAATGTTATAAGAGAAAAAGTAAATGACCAGTTGGAAATCAAAGACATAGAGGAGGGAATAAACAGTTAGGAGTTAGGGGTTAGGAGTTAGGAGTTGCAAAAACATTCCTCACTCCTCACTCCTCACTCCTCACTAGATAAAATGCTTTTGAGAGATGACAATAGAATATGCAAGCTGCTTGGCACAAAATATCCGTTAATTCAAGGCGGCATGGCGTGGGTCGCTAACGCTGAACTCGCTTCGGCTGTCAGCAACGCCGGAGGGCTTGGAATAATCGCGGCAGCCGCAACTCCGCCGGAAATTTTGGAGCAGGAGATCATCAAAGCTAAGAAGCTCATCGAGCCGGGGCGGCCTTTCGGTCTCAATATCATGTTGATGTCGCCGACCGCCGAGAGTGCGCTCGAAGTCGCATTGAAGCACAAAGTCCCGGTAGTTACGACAGGCGCAGGAAGCCCGGGAAAATTTCTGGAAAAGCTCAAACCCGCCGGAACGATCGTCATTCCTGTAGTCGCGTCGGTCGCTCAGGCCAAGAGAGTCGAGAAGCAGGGAGCTGATGCCGTCGTAGCTGAGGGAATGGAAGCTGGCGGCCACATCGGAGAGCTTACTACCATGGTGCTGACCCCACAGATCGCGCAGGCGGTCAAAATCCCCGTCATATGCGCCGGAGGTGTCGTTGACGGTCGCGGAGTGGTTGCGGCGTTCGCTCTCGGAGCCGAGGGTGTGCAGGTCGGAACGCGCTTCATATGCTGCGAAGAATGCACCGTCCACGCGAATTACAAGAAAGCCGTATTAGACGCTCGCGACAGAAGCACCGCTGTAACAGGACAATCACTCGGCCACCCCGTGAGGTGTCTGCGCAACAAGCTCACAGCTGAATTTGAAAAGCTCGAAGCTGATCGCGCTCCCGCCAGTGAGATCGAAGCGTTGGGGACGGGAAAGTTACGCGCCGCCGTCGTTAATGGCGATGTCGAGTGGGGGTCGCTCATGGCTGGTCAGAGTGCCGCAATGGTCAATGAAATTCTCCCGGCGAAGGTCATCATCGAGAACATGTTCGCCGAGGCCGAGAAAGTTTTGTCGAACGTCGGGGAGGTGAAACGATAGTGTCTTACGCTTTATGTTTCCCGGGCCAAGGCTCACAGGCTGTCGGAATGGGCAGGGAGCTTTACGAGGCTTTCAAGTCGGCTCGTGATGTCTTCGATGAGGCTGACGACTCTCTGAACTTTCACCTAACGAAATTAATCTTTGAGGGCGACGAGAAAGAGCTGACGCTCACAAAAAATTCACAGCCCGCAATCATGACCGTGAGCGCTGCGGTGTTGAAAGTGCTGACTGACGAGATGAGCGCGGAGTTGAAGCCCGTGTGCTGCGCAGGTCATAGCCTCGGCGAGTATACGGCGTTGGCGGCTTGCGGTGTCTTGGCGTTCCGGGACGCTGTGCAGCTCGTTCACAAGCGCGGGATCTTCATGCAGGAGGCTGTCCCCGAGGGTGAGGGAGCTATGGCGGCTCTGCTTGGCCTCGATGAGGACGGAGTTAAAAATCTCTGCGACAATGTCGCCCCCAACGGCGAGATCCAGCCCGCTAACTTCAACTCGCCCGGCCAAGTCGTCATATCGGGACTGAGCGAGTTCATCGACAAGGCCATCGAGAGCGCGAAATCCTACGGAGCTAAACGCGCCGTCAAACTCAACGTCAGCGCACCATTCCACAGCGTCTATATGAAGCCCGCCGCCGAGAGATTGAAATCCGAGTTTGAAAAAATTTCGTGGAACGACGCAAAATTTGATATCATTGCAAACGTCAGCGCGAAGCCGGTTAAAACTCCTGACGAGATTAAAAGCTCGCTTTATGCTCAGACGTTCAGCCCGGTGCTGTGGTCTCAGAGCGTCAGCTACATGGCCGACACTCTCGAAATCAAAAATTTCTTTGAGATCGGCAACGGCGATGTCCTTTCGGGATTGATTAAACGCTGCAAGAAAGGCTTGAATTTATTCTCAGGAGCGACACCGGCGAAAGTCGAGGCAATTCGTGAAGCAATGGAGGCGAGTGAATGTTAGCACTGGTTACGGGCGCAAGTAAGGGCATCGGTCGCGCAATAGCTCTCGAGCTTGCGAAGAATAATTTTGACGTTGCCATCAACTACAATCGAAGCGAACAGAGCGAGCGGAGGTTCTCAGTCAGGTCGGGGATCTCGGGGTCAAAGCCGGAATGTTCAAAGCCGATGTCAGCGATTATGATGAAGTCGCGGAGATGTTCAAGAGCATTAGCAGCCTCATGGGCGAGCCTGTCAGCGTGCTTGTGAACAACGCCGGAGTTACTCGCGACACGCTCCTGATGCGAATGAAGCCCGAGGACTGGCAGACCGTCATTAACACGAATCTTAACGCGGCGTTCTATTGCACTCGCGAAGCTCTTCGGGACATGGCGAAGGCTCGTTTTGGACGTATCATCAATATCGCGTCGGTCGTGGGTCTCGTTGGCAATGTCGGACAAGCGAATTATTCGGCCTCAAAAGCTGGTATAATCGGCCTGACGAAATCGACGGCTCGCGAATACGCAGGGCGCGGGATCACCGTCAACGCCGTTGCGCCGGGGTTCATCGACACGGACATGACGGGAGTGTTGAAGCCCGAAGTCAAAGAGGGGATATTGAAGTCGATACCTCTCGGAAAGATCGGAAGCCCCGAAGACGTTGCGAAGACAGTCGCTTTCTTTGCCAGCCCGGCGGCCTCGTATATAACTGGTCAGGTGTTGGCAGTTGACGGCGGCATGACGATGTATTAAATTAAGCAACTATCTCATAAGGGAGGTGAACTGGACATGACTAAAGAAGAAGTCGTAGCAAAACTTAAAGGAATAGTGGCAAATCGTCTTGATGTTGAAGAGGATCAGGTTACTGAAGAGAAATCATTCGTTGAGGATCTCGGCGCGGACTCTCTCGACATCGTGGAGCTTATCATGGGAATAGAGGACGAGTTCGGAATCGAAATTCCTGACGAAGATGCCGAGAAATTAACTTCAGTCGGCGAAGCACTTAAGTACACGCTTGAAAAGATCGACGTGGAAGAATAAGAATTTAGTTAGGAGTGAGGAGTTAGGAGTTAGGAGTTGATAGAATAAATTCCCGGCTCCCGACTCCTCACTTTTTTATGAATATATAGGGAGATGAAAGAATGAGCGAAAAGAAACGCAGAGTCGTTGTAACGGGTCTTGGCCCGGTGAGCCCGATCGCGCTTGGCAAAAAAGATTACTGGCAGGCACTCCGCGACGGCAAGAACGGCATTGGCCACATCACGACGTTTGATTTAGGCGACTGCCCTGTTACATTCGGAGCTGAGATAAAGAATTTCGACCCGTCGGCCTACATGCCCGGCAAGGAAGCTAAACGTTCGGACAGGGCGAT
>JAFSJO010000154.1 GCA_017449415.1 Synergistaceae bacterium | reverse complement strand
GCGCAACGCAGTGATTATAAATGATCCCAGCGATGTTGATCTTGTGTTTCAAAATTCGATTTCGTCTCGAATTATACAGTTTGAAACAATACGTTTTCACCTATTCACAACCTCCTTTCACAAATTTCGTAGATTATAGCAAACGGCGGCTTATCCCCATGTCTAAAGCCAGGGGCTTGCGCCACTGAGTGTTTCGGTCATGCCGGCTGACAGTGCCTTGATATTGACCGTCATGGTGTTTGCGGAGACTGACAAGACAGCTACCGACGCTACGGCGGGATTTCCACCTGACACTAATGCCGTGTCCCCGAGGACAGACTCAACCGAGTCAGCATCTTCAGCCGTGAGCGTAATCGTCTTTTCATCTCCGACGTACATGATGATAGGCTGCGGCTTGATATCGGATTTCAGCATCTTGTCATTCTGGCCGTTATTCGCGCATTGGAAACGCCAATAGTAATTAACGCCGCCATCGATGAACGCGACCGCGATATGATCAACAGTAACTTCGGGCTTGTTGACGGTGATTAAACCACTTTGAGCATAATCACTGAAGCTCGACTGACCCGACTGATCGTAGACATCAACATTCACCGACGAGATGCTTGAAGGCGTGGCGATCCTGTTGCCGCTTCCATCAACGAAGTACCATTCAATGTCGGCGATGTTGAGACCTGAGCGGTTGAATTTGACGTAAGGCTTGTAATCCGTGAGCTGCCGAGACAGGAGACGAACATTCGCCGCGAGGTCAAAGTTGCCGCTTGTGTTTATCTCGTTTGGAAATTCCCAAGAGACTCGAGTCGCGTCAGCGTCAAGCTCAAACCCTATTTCAAAGTCAAACTCTCTATCAAAGTAAGCAACAATCTCATCTTCGTAGTGGTAGCTTGGCGTGAGAGCCTCCGTCCCCAACTCCTTAGCGTCAGCGAACATGTGCAACGTTCCATTGAGGGCAATCCAGTTTTCTAAGTTATCGAAATCCGCAGGACTGACTTTTCCGCTACGGCTGAGAGAGATATTTGCGTTTCCAACTGCGCCCTTGTAATAAGGCTCACCTTCGACGATATTCGCACGTACGATGTATTCATTGACTTTGAGAGTTAAATCGCTCTTGCCGATCGTGGTGTTGAGATTGGCGGGATCATACACGCGCATTGGGAACGGTCTGACCTCATATTTTTCCCAAACGTCGCCTTCGCCTGTTACCGTAATATCCCATTCGATGAGGAGATGTACGGCAGTGCTGCCAGCTTTAACGCCCCTGACCTCAAAGGAGATTTCTCCAGTGTCGGAATTAAAACTCAATGGCGCAACCGTAGCTATGCCATCATCTCGGGTTATGACTGAGACGGATTTGGGCTTTATTACCTTGTTAGTGCCGTCGATGCTGTATATGACTTTTTGCAATCTCTCCGTGAAGTTTCTGCTCTCTCCGACAGCGACAGGCGTTCCCCAATCGCCATAATAACCGGAGGCATTCACAAAGCACCATGAGTACGTTACGCCGTCATAGTCATAACGGAAGAGTATTGTATCGTAACCGTAGCCACACTCTCCGACATCGACAGCCCCGGACATTACGCCGTCTTCGATATTTGCGCGTCCGACTGAGATATTCGTTACTCCGCTCGGAGTTTTCTTTTCCAATGTCTTTGAGTCAACGAATGACCATTCGACTTCTTTGGGGTTGCCGTAGTCATCGCGTTTGACTTCAACATACGGGACGAAATTATTCAGCTGTTCCGCCGTTGTTACGACATGCGAGTCGACCATTGCGCTGAGGGAGGCCGACACGAGGTTTTTCGATGGATCGTCAGGAAATTCCCACCACACATAATAATCCGAAAGCGTCTCTCTGATGCCCTCAACTCCGCGGCCGCTTGATCCGTCGTACTTTCCATAATTGTATTTGGAAGTGTATCGCACGCTGACCCATTCGTTAAGAGACAGCTCTTTGTCGCCGTAGCCTGCTTCAGCCCAAAACACCTCGGAAATGTCATCGTGAACCAATCCAACGAACATTTGAGTATACGGGTAATCCTCTCCGTCATCTCCCGTATCGCTTACAGGCTCTCTTTCAAAGAACAGTCCGGGGACATTGACTGCCTGATCATTCTCGAAGTAGCCGAGACCGAACCTCGCCCGTGTGAAACCCAACCGCGTGAACTCCGCCGTATCATAACGAGGCTTGCCATCAATGAGCAGAACTTGCGATGTGTGAGCTTTCACCTTAACTTTGACACTGGTATCCGGCCCGGTTGTCGGCAAGTTGCCATCAGTGTCCGTTACGTGGACTTCAAACATGCGCACGTCTCCCTCAAGGAATTGACCGCCTTTTTCAACATAGAACGGTATGAATGTCCTGAGCGCAGTTTTGCCCGGCTTTTTGGCTTGGAATTTCACCGAGAGGATCGAGTAGTCATACGCGAAAGCGTTTCCATCGAGGCCTTCGCCCTGAGTAAATTTAAGAGAACTGTGATCGAGGGACAATATCTCGCTGTTGCCGACAAAGAAAAGGTCTTCGGCTGAGGCTCGTCCTCCACGTTCGTAGTTGTCTTGGTCAACGTATCCATTTTCATCATATTCGTAGTATCTCAGCTCCATTGTTGCCTCAGAGGGGATTTTGAGAGTTATCTCTTTCGTGGTGCCAACGGGAATTTCCAGCGGGCCATTGCTGTAATCAAGTTCTCCCCAATCAGCGAACACCATCAAGTTATCTCCGCCGGGTAAATGCTTCGTGAAGTTCCAGCCATAATACGAGCCGTTCATGGTGTAGGACACGTTGACACCGTCCAAGTACTTTATGTTGTCGTTGACTTCGATAGTCTGCTTGCCGCTGAATGTCGCGTATCTCACAAACTGACCGCCGTAGTAACCTTCAGGCCCCTCGCCGCCGTTGCCGCCATGAATATGGACATTGACGTTAGTCGCGCCGGCCTCAACAGGCGTTGAAATATCCCCCGACCTGATGAAATAAAACTCCACGCTGTCAGCAAGTTCAGGATTGCTCGCGTTGAAATTGACCTTGACGTAAGGCAATATTTCATCAGCCGCGAAGCCTCGTCCTGTGCTTGTCATGTCTTCGCCCGAAATGTCGGCACTTCCGATTATGACACCAGGAGAGGTGAATATGTTGTACAGGAAGCTCTTGCCGAGATTTTCACGCTCGCCGCCGTAGTAGCCGTAGCCGCCCTCCACCGGGAAATCTCCGACGAAATAGTCAACAGAGACCGTTGAGCTTGTCCAGTTGCCGAGATTGGGAGCCATTGTGAGACGCTTGCCGGGGTTGTCAGCCGCTTCATCAATGAGTGTCAGTGTCCCGTAGGGTATGTCTTTGCTGGCAACGGTGCCCTCGACTCGTCCGACGAAATGCAACTGTCTGGAGCCGCTTTCTTGGTAGCCCGTCAGCATTCCATAAAAGCTGCCTCCGTCTTGACGCAAGATAACTGACCCGTCCGGCGTGTAGTTGTGGGTGAAACCTTGAAACGTGAACTCCGAAAACGGAGCTGTCGTTCCAGCCCATGCACCGCACGGAGCGAAAGCCAACACCAAAAGCGTCAGCCATAAAACGAATTTGCGCATGAAACTTTACCTCCTAAACGAAAATATTTTCATTTAGTTTACCCCCCTAAGATTTCGGCAATAAAAAAATTAGGAGCAAGGACTTCACTCCTCACTCCTAACTCCTCACTCCTAATTAATAGCTGAAAATTATCGAAGGAAATCCAAAAGACTTGGCTGAACAAGGCGCGCTATGACCGCCAAATTAGCTTGGTACATGTAATCCGCTATCATCAACTGCGAGATCGCGTCGGCGGGGTCGATCTTCATGAGGTTGTCGTAGTCCTCCGTCATGACTGCGCTCTCCGTTACGAGCCTCTCGGTGTTGTAGTTGTATCGCGCCTGCAAAGCTCCGTCCTCCGCCATGACACTCAAAATATTATTTATCATGTCATCAACTCGCGGAAGCATCTTGTTGAGCAGGTCGTCTCTGTTGCCGGACTCGATAGCCGCCACAACGTCGTTGATCGTCCCGAAGGCGTTTTGGCGCATCGTGTTGGCTCCGCTCCTGACTGTTGCGTTTTGCGTGTGAACGCCGCTGAAATACAGGTTGTCGCTGTCAATGCCCCGCGGGTCGCTCTCACCGTCGTAATATGCTTGGCCTTCAAGGTCATAGCCGCCGCGGTAGTGCGTCCTGCTCAGGACGTAATCATCGTCCCCGATGAAATCTTCGTTGGCATTGTCGAGGAACATAACTCTTATTGACGAACCGCCGGGCGAATACATAACCATCTCGTTATCGGCGTTGATCGCCATTCTGACATCGTAGCTTTTCATCTCGTTGTTGATGTAATCTACGATATCGTCGGTTGTAATGTCGCTGTCGCCTGTGAACTCGCCGATCTTCGTCAGATCCACGAAGTGAGTAACTCCGTCGACAGTGATGTTGACCTGTTCGGCCGGGAATTTTTTATTCTCAAGATCCCAGCTGAGAGCCATAGCTCCGTCCCCGCCAAGCCTGCCTTGGATCCCCGTCGATACGCCGAGCGCGTCTTCAGCTACGTGTCCTTTCATGTCGATTATGTTGAGCGCGGAGCCATCGGACGAAGCGAATGAGATCACAGGATAGTCGCCCGTGTCATCGTAATTGACTTTCAGCCAGCCGCCCGCCTCAGTCTTTATTCTGTTCATGAGGTCTTCGACGGTGTCGGTGGCTTTTACGTCAACTTCAACACTGCGGGACGAGTTCGAGAACTTTATGACGCTGTCCCGGAAGCTCGCGCCGTAGGCATCAGCGAATGTTGCATCTTTATTCATTCTGACGCTCGTCTCTTCGAGGTTCGAGGACACGCCGGACTTGTCGACCCTCCCCGCGCTGTACGCGACATTGCCGAGAAAATCATCACTGACATTCTGAAGAAACGCGATATCAATCGAGTAACCGCGAGGCGAGTAAATCATCAGCTCGTTATCGTCGTTGATTTCAGCTCTGACATCGTAATCCTGCATACGAGCGTTGATGAACTCTGCGATATCGTCGGCCTTGATCTCGTCGTCGCTGGTAACGTCGCGTATCGCCGTAAGGTCAAGCGTGTGAGTGTAGCCCGCGACAGTTATATTAAGGACATTCGCCGGGAAGTCGACATCTGAGCCGTCGTACTCTTGATCGTTCACGTCCCACGTGAGCCACATTATGCCCTCGTCGGTGCCGTCGTAATTCAAGCGTCCCTGAATCCCCGTTGAAAGCCCGAGAGCGTCTTCGGCAATGTGCCCCTTAATGTCGAGGACGTTGACCGCCGAGCCGTCTTTAGATGAAATCGAAATCAAAGGAAAATCGCCCGTGTTGCGTATCGCGTCCTGACCCATGTGTTCATCGTAATAATTCACATAGAGCCAATCTCCGGCCTGCACCCTCAATCTATCCATGACATCTTTCACTGTGTCGTTGGCGTTCACGTCGATCTCGACGCTGTGAGCAAGGTTCGAGAAGCGTATTGTGCCCTGTCGAAAGTCGAGATTGTCGGGATTGGACTCGATGTCCTCGTATTTGCTGGAGTTTCCAGCGTAAGCCTCCGCGAAAGTCGCGTTATCGAGCATCTTAACGTGAGTTTGCTTCAAATTTGAAGATACTCCGCCATGAATGCCGAGCTGAACGGCCAAGCCACCCGAGTAATCGTTCCATTCGGGATCATCGAAAGGCATATCGACGACCGTGAAAGCCTCGCCGGATAAGAAATACATTGAGCAAGAGCCGTCTATGTCCTGCCCGGTGCTGTCAACATGTTGAGCAAATCCCATGATATTATGGCCCTCGATGTCGTTCACCTGCTCGACGATCTCACGCATCAACAACGCTCGATCTACGAAGCCCGTCTTCTCATCAACGACATCAGCTCTCTTGATGTTGACATCGTAATACATTCCGCAGTTCATCTGAACGCGCATAGGCACGCCGACATTGTCATCAACGCACGGAGCTGACGGGTAATTCACGCACTTCATGCCCATTCCGGCCGAGCCGCTGTAAGCGTCCGTTCTCAACGCCGTCGAGATACCTACTTTGCTTGCGTAGTTATATTCGTTCATGTCTAGGAAGATGACCTGCTCGCCGTCGTATCCGCGCATGACGATGCGTTTCGTCTCACCCTCGTAATCGTTCGAGTGATTGCTTGGCAGCGACTCCGTAACGTCATGGCCGCCCGGCTCTACCGTAACTTCGAGCCAACCAGCACCGGCATTTTTGAGCCTCTCGGCCAGCTGTTCGATGGTGTATTCGCCGGAGTTTAATTTCACGTCGACACTTCGGCCTCCGCTGATGGCTCGCCAATGAAGCTGTGTGCCCTCCTCGACGGTCAGCGTCTCATTCGGAGCGAACTCGCGGCTCTTGGTGGCTGTCTCCATGCCGAGATAATCAAAGATATCTATGTGGCTCTGATCTGTGCTTCTGACGGTGGATTTGACGATTACGGAGTCTTTCGTGATCTCGCCGCTGTCGTCCTTGAACTCGCCAAACATCTTCAAAGCTCCGCCCTCAGCTTTCACAACGAGCGACGGATAATGACGAGCTTCCTCAGCTTCGTTGATGTTGAGCCTGTCTGCTGGCATGTCGCCTATGCGTTCGGCCACTATCTCGATGCTGTTGCCATCGGCTGAATGGCGCGCGTAGATGCCCTCGATGGCGTTGATCTTTCCGGCGATGCTCTCGGGAGTGTCTTCCTCCGTTATGTCGATCGTTACGGGACTAACTGAGCCATCAAGCGTTGAGATCGTGAGCTTCGAGCCTTCGTCATTCCAACCTTTGCAGTCGGCACTGCTCAGATCGAGGCTTCGTATCGTTGCACGCATGGGCATGTAGTCAGTATCGGGCCAGCCTGTGATCCCGACTTTCTCGCCGGTGTTGGACTTTATGATCAGCTGCTGCGTGCCGCTGTCGTAATCTCTTTCGATGTAAGCGTTGACGAGCATATCCGCGCCCTGCTCCTCCAACGAACGGTTAATGATAGTCGCAAGATCATCGAGGCTTATCCCGGAAAGCTCATTGGGGTCTCTGAAAGCGTTGCCGTCAGTGAAATTCAGGCTCTGTATGTTCTCCTCATCGACGTATTCGTCTGTGTGCTTGTTGGTCTTGCTTGTGTCGTTGTCGCTCCAGTCCTCCGGGATAAACACTGCGATCGTGCGGTTGCCGACCGTGATTTGAACTTTCTCCTCGCGCCCTGTCCATTTCCAATCTAGCGGCACGTAGTGAGAACATATAAAATAGCTGTCTTCATTCTCGGGGATAATGTCGCTCCCTGCGAAAGATATATCGCCTAAAAGACTTTCGCTCAGAACATATTTAATTCGCTCGTCGGAGCCTTGATATTCGATGCTTCCGTCGGACTTCTCAACGAAAGGCGCAGAGCCTGAGCTTGTGCCTCCGAAAAGATATTGCCCGGCAACTTTAGTGTTAAGGTTGTCGAGCATTATTTTTTTGTTGGCCTCTATCTGTGCTGTGATGTCCTTTAGTTGGCTGGAGTCTAAAGCCGCGTCGCCAGCCTCGATTATTAGGTTTCTGATAGTCTTCGCAGCGTCGAGAACATTCTGCAGCGCACTGTCGGCATATCGAAGCATCGTCAGAGCGTCCCGAGTGTTCTCCTGATATTGCGTGTTGGCATTGAGAGCAGATTGAACGGTTTGCGAACGCGAGATAGCCGCAGGATTATCAGACAGTTTCGTATATTTATTCCCTGATGCTATCTGCTGTTGCAAGTCCTGAATGTTTCTCTGGCTCTTTTGCAGAGTATCCATCAGGCTCCCGTACATTGTAGCTGTTGTCAGACGGCTGTACATTCTAATTCACTCCTAAAAATTCATTCTTAACTCCTGACTAAACTATCGGCCAACCAGCCCCATGCCGTTAATGATCGTGTTCAGCATCTCGTCCATGGTCGTGATGTAGCGCGACATTGCACCGAATGCGCGGTTCAGTATCACCATGTCCATAAGCTCCTCATCGAGGTTTACACCGCTGACCGCTTGACGCTGGCTATCTATCTGCTCGCTGACTGTGGCCTGTGTCGTGTACATGAGCTTCGCGTGTCCGGCCTCCGTGCCTATCTGAGATAGCATAGCGTCGTAAATCCCGCTGATCGTCATCGTTCCATGTTCGAGGACTTTCGCGAAATTCAGATCGTTCATTCTCGAAGCGTTTGTGCCATCACCTGAGCCGCCGCTGACACCCTTGAGTGCACGTCCGCTGTCATCTTTCAAGCCCATAGCTGCGCCGATCAGCGACGGATCTATAGCAACTCTTTCGTTGACGTTCAACTTCTCCGAGGCTCCCGACTGCGTCGTCAGGACATCAAAGAAAGCTACGCCCGTCGTGGTGATATCGCCCGCGACACCGTAACCCGAGTATTGCAAGGCGTTTATATGCTTCACAAGTCCGTAAGCAAGCTCGTCAAGCTCTGATTTCAGGTTCGGGATCATCTCGTCGCGAGACTCTTCGAGAGCCTTAATCGAGCCGTCTCTGATATGATGCCTGACCGTGATAATCGCGCTTCCGGCCTCTTTGAGGTTCAGCCACATTCCCTCACTGACTTCAGTAAGCTCCGTAGCTGTGTAGCGGCTTTGTGCGTCTCCGATGAGCGACGGAACTCTTCTTGCCATGTTGAATTTGTTGTCCGACGAGAGATAGCGCACGCCGTTGAGGCTGAATGATGCGTCGTGAGCAATGCCCGAGTCCGGAATATAAGCGACTTCTCGGAAGCTAATGATGTTCTCGTCATCATCGTTTTTGATGTCCGTGATTATCTGCTGATTTCGCGTGAGGCCAAGGCGGCGCAACACCTGCATATTGCCATCTTCCGACCCCATCAACGTGATGCGCTGAGCCTCTCCGGCGACGTTGGCGGAAATTTCCAAGTAGCCGTTATCGACTGACGCATGAACCCACTGCTCAGGCTCCGTTAAGCCAAATTCAGCCTGATATTTCTCATTGATTTTGTTCCTGATCGTTACCAAGCTGTCGGAGCTTTCAACATCTATAGTGATGACGGGATTTTTGTTCACGATGCCCATACGCTCGGCCAAGTTGCCTTCAACGTCCGACACCGATAGCAGATGATTATCTCTGCTTTCAACGTAGAATTGAGTAAGCGTGCCATTTGAAGACTTCCCCGTCGTGATGTTTAGCCCGGTCAATGCGGGATTATCGGAGCGCGAAGCTTTCGCAAGAGTCTTCGTCATGAAGTCCGTGAGATCCTTGACTGTCAGCGTCTCGCCCGCCGTGGCTGTCGTGCCAAGATCCGAGCTTAAAACCCATTTCTTGGTGGAGCTGTTCCATGTCGCGGAAAAATCTACCTGATCACCAGAGACACCGATCCTAAAGGTGTGCTTCTCGCCGGCCTTGCCCTCCGCAAGGATATCGCCCTCGCTGAGACCCTTAGCCTTGTTCTCCCTGAAGACCTCGGACGTTACGCGAGTGCCTTGTGTGCCGACCTGTATCCTGAACGAGCCGGAAATGTTCAGCGCGTCAGTAAGCTCAACAGGCTCAACACGCATGTTCACACCGGTTAGCTCCCTCTTGACCTCGGTCAACACTCCCAACATTCCCGAATAATCCGTAACTTCAATTGGCGAGTTATCAGCTGTCGGCGTAAAGACAAGCGCGTTGTTGCTCTCGCTGACTTCAAGGTCTACATCTGCTTCGCTGGCTGCGTTGTTGATGAAGTCTTTCAGCTCATCGAGGGTGAGGCTTGCGCCGTCGGTGTGATGATAGATTACATTGCCTTTCGCGTCAGTGTCGTAGTAGACAGGCTCGCCGTCAAGCTCCGCTCTGAGCTGCCAACCCGTGATGCGGCTGTTGTCGTCATCGATGTAATCCGTTCGGTCGATCTTTATCGTCAGCACTGAGGGTTTCCTATCGTCATCAAGAACTCTGAACGAGAGCTTGTAAGGCATATCCTCAGCCGACGAATCCAAAACAATTCTATCCTCTTGCGTTGTGAGGAGACCAAGCTCGCCGAGCAGTGTCGTATCGCCTGACAATGTAAGCTCATAATCATCGCCCGAGTCCGCGCTCACTGTCAAATAGCCTCTGTCTATCGAGGCGGTCAGCTCGTGATTTTTCTCGTTGAAGACCGAGACGGCTCGCCTGTTGATCTTGTCGCGAACTGTCGCGAGCGTATCCGAGGCCGTAACTTCTACTGAGATCGTCTTCGTCCCGTATTGAATGTTGAATGTACCAGCCAACCCCAAAGCCGTTTTATCAGCGTCCCTGACGTTCGTGAGGTCGCCAAGTATCGCGCCGGAGTCAGTCAGAGACAGCGAAGAGTCCAAACTCAGCGGGCTGTCAACTCTGAAAGTCATAGCTCCCGTGTCAGCGTCTACAGTTGCTTTCATTGGTGCGTCGGAGCTGTTGATGAACGCGGCAAGCCGCGCAGCAGTCAAGTCGTCATCAGTGATTATGGCCTTGTTCGTGCCGTCATCAAGCTCCCAATATTGTTTCTCCGTAACAGTCCCGAGCAGACTCGCCGGATCGCTGAGTGATATTGATGAGGCCGCAGCGTCGATAGGATCATCGCGCTTGAATGTCATCGTGTTGGAAGCTCTGTTCACTGTTGCGGTGAAGCCTGCTCCAAGGCCATTGATGAAGTCAGCTAGCGAGTTTAGAGTGAGATTTTTCGATGTTACTGTCGTAGTGCTTGCCCCGGAGGTCAAGTCCCAGCCCTCGCCGTCAGCTGTCCGCTGCATTGTGATTGTCGCAGAGCCGCTGTCCGTCGTGAATGTCAGAGTGTGCGGCCCATCGTCTGAATATCTATGTAAAATAACATCGTCGCCGATGTCGGTGATTGTCGTCTTTAGTCTGGTGGTCTGGATCTCGACCGTTTGCGTCTTCGTGATCGTAATGTCGAGATTTGAGGCTGCGCCGCTGCTGTCGGTCATGCTAAAAGATAAGGTGTTCGCGCCACTCGGGGAGTCTTTATCCAAGATGATCCCGCCCTCTAACTTCGATGTCTCGATCTCCACGAATGGCAATAGAGTTTTGTTGCCTCCGCCCGCCGTGATCTTCGCGTCGAACTCGGAAGTTACTGCAACACTAGCTTCGAGGCAGTGAGCATTCCCGCCGCCTGTCGTCCATTCAACGCCGTTGGCGATCCTGTCGACGGTGAGCTGATATGTGCCGTCGGGGCCTGTAGCGAGAGCCTCAGCTACGTTGATGTTGTCTACGATGTCAAATTCGTTCTCAGCGACCTGAACATCGTAATAGACTTGATTGTCCCACATGAATGCATGAGCTTTCAACTCCCTGACATGAACGCCCTGAACAAGCACGCGGCCATTGACGGAGAGGAAAAATTCGCCTTTCACGCCGTTATGCTCCATCGGCTCGTTGTATTGAATATCCATCATCTTCGAGAGCTTGTCTAAAATCAAATCGCGCTTGTCATATAGATCGTTGGCGTTCTGATCCAAGGCTTCGGCCTCAGTGATCTTCTTATTGAGGGCGGCGAGGTCATGCAGCATCTGATTAGCTTCCGTAACGGACTGCTGAACCTGCATATTTATAGACTCGTTGTAGGTGTTGAAGTTGTAGATTAAATTCGACAACATGCCCCCGATCGAGTTCGCGGCTTCGACCAAGGCTCGGCGGGTGCTGGTGTCCTCGGGGGATTTCTGCAGCGCCTGCATATTCGTATAGAACGTATCCATAGCGGCACGAAGCCCCGTAGAGTTTGGCTCGGCTATGTAATTCTGAATGGAGTCATATAAATCATTTATCTTGTCCCAATAGCCTAATGTAGCCTGATTATCTCTAAATTGAAAGTCTAAAAATTCGTCGCGAATACGCTCAATAGTGCTGGCGTACATGCCCTGCCCGAGCTGTCCGACGTGGGCTATATCCTCCGGCGTAACGGTTGAAAAAATTGCACGCTGACGGGAATATCCCTCCGTGTTCATATTTGATATATTGTGCCCGGTGGTCTGCATACCCAGCCTGAAGGCGTTTAATGCGGACTTGCCCATTTCGAGACCGCCGAAAGTGCTGCTCATGTTCTTTTTACCCCCTGAAATCAGCCGAGCCAGATTGCGAAATGGTATCTCCGTTGAGCCTGCGCCACTCAGAAAGCAGCATCGAAGTATATCTTTCGTTCTGGTCAATGAGGCCGTTTAATATCATTATTTCCGACTTCAACAAAAAAACGGACTGCGACAGCTTATCAGCAGCCCTGTTAAATTCTTCGCGTTCTTCACTTTCCATCATTGACGCGAGCGAACTGACATTCGGTTCACAGGCCAAGCCCGCAGCCAGCTTCTTAGCAACGTCGGCGCGTATGTTCTCCAACGTCTGGACTTCAAAGGAAATATCCCGCGTCTCGTCCATCAAGGAGTTCACCGCCTCGGTGTCTCGTGCTTGCATGGCCTCGCGCTGTTCGCGCATAGCGTCAATCAAATCATCTATACAGTCGGCTTCGTCAAGAATCGCCCTGATTAATTTCTCAACTTCAGCTCGCATTGTTCCGGATTACTCTGCCGCAACGTCCAACATTCCGGCCATTATCAGCACACCAGCCAGCTTATCCAGCGGGGGATTGTATTTTCCCGACTCGACCTGCGTCTTGAAATTCGCCACGACATCTTCGCGGACATCGGGAATATTCTTGATCTCGGCGTTGACTTTCGCGAGCAGCGTGCCGAACGTGCTGAAATTCGCGTTGTCTGACTCAGCCGCCGAGCCGCCGTTGTAAGATACACTCCGCCTTGATTTTTTACTGTTCAGAGCATCTAAGTTATACTGCCCTGATATTCTGCCAATCATTTTCTACGCTCCTCCTTCTGCAAAGATTTATCTGACTTTCTCACTGTGCAATAAATTTCGGCGCGAAGTCGGGCGTTCTTTAATCAAGTTAGGGGTTAAAAGATTTCTTTCACCCCTCACTCCTCACTACTAAAATCTCTCCTTCGCCGTCAATGTGAAAATTCTCCTCGCAGTTGGCTCGCTGGGAAACCGGCAACGCCGGAGGGACGAAAACATTTTCCCCGCGTGAGATCTCGCACTCGAAGCCGCCGCATCTGAAGCTCACTCTCCCCGACAGACATAATAGAAATCTGAAGCTCGTGAAATCTCGCGTCCCAACGAACGAGCCTGCGACTTTGATTTTCCTGACGCTGAATTGAGCACATCGAGCTATGAAGTCCTCAGAGCTTCCGGGGATCTCAAGCGAGGCCGGGCGGGTCTGAACGACATCGAGAGCTTTCGCGATATGAAGCTCGCGCGGTTTGCCGTCGGCTCCGACCCTTCCATAGTCATAAACTCTGTATGTAATGTTGGAGTTCTCTTGTATCTCGACCAGAGTTATTCCGGCTCCGATCGAGTGAACTGTCCCGGCGGGAATGAAGAACGAATCTCCCTTATGAACTTCGATCTTCCTGAGAACGTTCAAAAGGTTGTCGGTCTCAATGGCGCGCTCGAACTCGCGGTGCGTGATCTTCTCTTTGAAGCCAAGGTATAGAAACGCGCCCGGCTCATGATCGAGAATGTACCACAGCTCCGTCTTGCCTTTTGAATGTTCAACAGCTGCGGCGTAAGCGTCATCGGGGTGAACTTGAATGGAAAGCGGCTTGGCCGAGTCGATCAGCTTCACCATGAGCGGGAAAATATTTTCGGGATCGAAATTCTGCGTCGGCGTTGCCGATCTCCCAGCGGCGACGAGCTTGGGATTTCGCCTCACAGCTTCACTCAGCGTCAGACCTTTCAGCTCGCCGTCGATTATGACATTGTCGCCGTCCACGTGCGCGGCCAGCTCCCAACTTTCGGCAAGAGGACGCGAGGGCGGATTTTTCCCCCACGACGTGATCAGCTTCTCGCCACCCCACAGATAATTTTTGAAGACAGGCTCTAATCTAAACGGCAGCATCTTTCACTCCTAACTCCTAACTCCTCACTCCTCACAGTCTTTTCCCTCCGTTCTCGATGAAGACTCTAGGGACGCGAGGCGAGGGGCTGCACACGATCTCGTGAATTATCGTGCCGGAATTTTTCGCCGCCAACGGAATTAAATCGCCGTCAAAGACTGTCGCAACGTCGCCGGGCTTCACGTCTTGCAAGTCCGTAACGTCCGCCATCGTCATATCCATGCAAATTCGCCCCAAGATCGGGCAGAGAGTGTCATGGATTTTCACGCTGAAATTGTTTGACAGCACTCTCGGCAAGCCGTCAGCGTACCCGATCGGCAACACCGCGACCAGCGAGTCTCTTTTGAGTGTGTACGTCCGCCCGTAGCTTATCGTCGTACCGGCTGGCAAGCGTCGAACCGCCGTGATCTTGCTCTTGACCGTCATCACAGGCTTCAAACCCAGCGTGCTGCCCTCGTTGCCCGTGTCGGTCGAGGCGTATCCGTACAGCACAAGCCCGAACCGTCCCATGTTCAAATGAGCCTCAGGGTAATTCAACACTCCGACACTCGCCGCCGCGTGAGCCACCTTGAACGACAGGCCAAGACCCTCCAAAACTTCTTTCGCGTCGAGAAATTTTTTCAGCTGAAGCCGCGTGAAATTCTCATCGTCATCAGCTACTGCGAAGTGCGTGAACATTCCTTCATATTCGAGGCCGCCAAGCTCGCATAGCTTTTTTATTGTCTGAGCTGTCGCTGCCTTTTCGTCGTCGCTGTCCGGCCAGTAGAAGCCTGTTCGGCTCATGCCCGTGTCGATCTTTACGTGAATTTTTATCTTTTTGCCGACCGACTGCGCGTAGCTTGAAAGCTCGGAGCCGTTCTCGAAGTCCCCGACCGCCTGCGTGATGTCATGCTCGCACATCAGGGGAGCTAACTGCGGGTTGGCCTGCCCGAGGCACAATATAGGGAGGGGGATCCCGTTCTTACGAAGTTCCGCGCCTTCAGTTACGCTTGCGACGGCTATGTAGTCAGCTCCGCAGGCCGCAAGTTTCTTCGCGCACTCCGTCATTCCGTGCCCGTAAGCGTCAGCCTTGCACACGCCCAAAAATTTTGCGTCAGGTCTGAGGACAGCTCGCAAGGTTTGAATGTTGTGAGCGAGGTCATCGAGATTTATCTCAGCCCATGTCCGGGACATTGCGATCTCTAAATCGTTCATAGACATTAAAGCCTCCTGTTTGAGTTAGGAGTTAGGAGTGAGGAGTTAGGAGTGAGGAGTGGCGTTATTATAACAGTGAGGCGTACCACAAAAATTTTATCGAGTATCCGGAGAATTACGTAGGTTCATTAAATTTTATATATATAACGAAATATTTTACGCAAGTCAGCAAAATAACGTAGAAAATTTGTAGGCAGAATTACATAATTGCGTGAAATTTTTATGATGGCGTTCGGTGAGGACACGAAAACTGACATCAGACCCGTCCTCACTCAACGCACCTCTCGCGCACGCCGACGCAAAAATCCTCTCATTATGGTAATATTGGCGAAAACAGTTGGGAGGAGTCGAGCGCAATTAACGGGACAGGGCACATTACAAAGCGACAGGAGGCACAGCTGCGGGCGAAGTTTCGGGAGTTTAAGGAGGCTCGGGACGCGCTGTATATCTTTCTGGTCAGCTATATCGCGGACTATCAGGCAGGGCGGCAACGGCGGGAGCTGAGGCAAAAATATAAATCGCAGACCCCGAAGATGAATTACGCCTTTAACGGCGAGGGATTTTATT
>JAFSJO010000016.1 GCA_017449415.1 Synergistaceae bacterium | reverse complement strand
GGCATGGAGTGGCTTATCAAAATGGCCGTCGTGTTCACGGAGTCGAAGTACGAGATAAAATTCTCAGCCATGGATCGCATGAACCTCAACCCCAACGAGCGCGAGCAGCTCACGAAATGTTTTCAGCAGTGGCCGAACGTCGAGAAGTTCTGCGCCAATCACAAGAATGCGAAAAATTCCGAGGCTTATATCTTCCTCAAAGATTTTGGCCCCGTTCAGCTTCTTTATTGGCTCACGTGCCTGCGCACTCCCGAGGCTAGACGCTTGATAATCGAGCACATGGAGAGCTGGACGAACGCTAAAGGCGAGTACACAGGCAAAGACTTGCAGGCTGTCGGACTGAAAGGCAAGGCGATCGGCGAAGCTCTCAACGCTATCAAGCTCGCTATCATCGACGGCGAAATTAAAAATCATGACGACGAGGTTAAATTCGTAAATGAAAGGTTCGCAAATGGATTATCGAATTGAACACGACACTATGGGCGAGGTAAAAGTCCCGGCGGATAGATATTGGGGAGCGCAGACCGAACGGAGCCGCAACAACTTCAAAATCGGCGTGGGGATCGAGACAATGCCGCGCGAGATCGTTCACGCATTCGGGATACTGAAGAAAGCTGCGGCACGCGCCAATCACGCTCTGAAGCCCGAGAAGATGACTGACGAAAAATTATTCGCGATCGAAAGAGCTTCGGACGAACTCATAGCCGGCAAGCTCGACGATCATTTCCCTTTGGTGGTGTGGCAGACGGGCAGCGGCACGCAGTCCAACATGAACGCCAACGAGGTCATAGCCAACAAGGGCAACGAGATCGCGGACGGAAAAATTCTTCACCCAAATGACGACGTGAACATGTCGCAGTCTTCCAATGACACATTCCCCACAGCTATGCACATCGCGGCGGTGATGTCGCTCGATGATAATCTGATACCGGCGGCTCGTGAGCTTGTCGCGACATTCAGGCGGCTCGAAGACGAGAACAGCTCAATCGTCAAGACAGGACGCACTCATCTTCAAGACGCTGTGCCGATATCTTTCGCGCAGGAGATCAGCGGCTGGCGAAGCTCCCTCGAACGCGACATCGAACTGATAAAGCTCGCTCTCGAACCTTTGAAAGAGCTTGCGCTCGGCGGGACGGCTGTCGGGACGGGATTGAACGCTCCGGCGGGGTTTGCTGAGAAAGTCGCCGAAGAGGTCGCGACGCTGACGGGAAAAAATTTCATAACCGCGAGGAATAAATTTCACGCGCTCACCTCCAAAGATGAAATCGTCTTCGCTCACGGAGCTTTGAAAGCTCTGGCGGCTGACATGATGAAGATCGCTAATGATATCCGATGGCTTGCGTCCGGGCCACGCTGCGGGCTTGGTGAGATTTCGATCCCCGAGAACGAACCGGGAAGCTCAATCATGCCGGGAAAGGTAAACCCGACTCAGTGCGAACAGGTTACAATGGTGGCGGTGCAGGTGATGGGCAACGACTCGGCGATAGGCTTCGCGGCCTCTCAGGGGAATTTCGAGCTTAACGTGTTCATGCCGGTGATCGCGTATAACTTTTTGCAGTCGGCTCGGCTCCTCGCGGAGTCAATAAGATCCTTTAACGTCAACTGCGCCGAGGGCATCAAGGCCAACGCGGAGAAGATGCGCACGAACTTACACAGCTCTCTCATGCTTGCGACGGCTCTCAATCCTCACATAGGTTACGAGAACGCGGCCAAGACGGTCAAGTTTGCTTTCGAGAAGAATATTTCGCTGAGGGAGGCTTGCGTTGCGCTCGGATTTTTGAGTTGCGAGAAGTTCGACGAGGTTTTTCACCCTGAGAAAATGATCTAGCGTGATACAATTACAGAATATTTTATAAGGAGGCCGATTTCATTTTGTCCCCTAAAGGTGTTCACTACATTGTCGAAGTTTCAGGCTGTGATGAAACAATAACCAACGTCCCGAAGCTTCAAGATATTCTCGTCGAAGCCGCCAAGCGTGCCCACGCTCAGGTCTGGTCAGTGTCGTTTAACAAATTCCCTCCCAACGGAGTCAGCGGTGTCGTAGTCATCAGCGAGAGCCATCTTTCTGTTCATACGTGGCCGGAGGTCAATTACATGGCTCTGGATATCTACACGTGCGGAGCGCACACCGAGCCGATGCTCGCCGTCGATTACGTCCTCGAAAAGGTCAAGGCCGATCACATTCACATCACCGAGATAACTCGCGGGCTTGATGACAATGACGAGAAGTTCTATCACTCGTTCATCACATGGGAAGAAAACAGAGTAGACGGCCTCAAAAGCAATTAGGAATTAGGAATGAGGGATTAGAGATTATGCAAAATTTTTTTGAGAAGCTCGCGCCGAGCTACACATTTGAAATCTTCCCGCCCAAAGGCAACGCCAGCACGGCCGGGACTTACGCGGTGATTGACAGCCTCGTGAGCTTCAACCCTGATTTAATCAGCGTAACTTACGGAGCTGGAGGCTCCAGCCGGGACAACACCGTCGAGATAACCTCGGGGATCCAGAACAAATACAACGTCTGCGGAGTGGCTCACCTGACATGCGTCGGCACAACCCGCAAAGAGCTTCGCGACATTCTCGAAAGGTTGAAAGCCAACAACGTCCGAAACATCTTGGCCTTGCGCGGGGATCTCAAAGACGAGTCCGACCTCGGAGAGTTTCATCACGCTTCGGAGCTTATCGCGTTCATCAAAGAGGAATACGGAAATGATTTCGACGTGTTCGCGGCCTGCTATCCCGAGAAGCACCCGGAGGCTCCGTCCCTCGAAGAGGATCTGCGGCACTTGAAAGAGAAATGCGACCTCGGCGTTAAGGGTCTGATCTCGCAGCTGTTCTTCGACAATGATATTTTCTGCGAATGGCGCGAGAAAGCTCGTGCGATCGGGATCACTCAGCCAATCATCGCCGGGGTCATGCCTATAACGTCGGCGGCTCAGATTTCCAAGGTTGTTGAGCTTTGCGGAGCTTCCGTCCCCACACGAGTTCGACGCTTCGTGGACGCTTACGGACATCATCAGGGAGCAGTCAAGGAGGCCGGGATCGCTTACGCGACTGAGCAGATCATCGACCTGTTGGCGCGAGACGTTGAAGGTATTCACCTGTACACGATGAACCAGGCTGACACAGTTCGGCGCATTGACGCGGGAATACGCTCGGTGCTGTACACAAAACGCTATGCAGTTCGTTCCAACGGATAAATTAATCACAGACGCTTTGCGCTATATGAAAGTTCCTCCCGGATCGCAGACCCCCGAGCTTGTCGCGACAGTCAAAGAGGCTTTCGAGAGGCTCGAAAGTTTCATTGCGCCGCGCTGCGTGTTCGGGAGGTTTCATATGGTCAAGTTCGATGGCGGGATCGAGATCGAGGGTGCGTACATCTACAGCAACGACATCGCGAGATTGACGGCTCGATCGGACGAGTGCTACATGCTGGCGGCTACGCTGGGTCATGAGGTTGACAGGCAGATCACGATCTTCCAACAAAAGAACATGCTCGACGGCCTTGCTCTCGACGCTTGCGCTTCAGTCAGAATAGACGCATTCATAGATCAATTCATCAAGAGCGAAATTAAACCCGGACTTCACGAAGAGGAGTTCATGACCTCGCGTTTCAGTCCGG
>JAFSJO010000153.1 GCA_017449415.1 Synergistaceae bacterium | reverse complement strand
GGGGACACACCCAGATCCATGCCGAACCTGGAAGTTAAGCCCGTGAGCGTCGATGGTACTGTGCGGGGTACGCACGGGAGAGCAGACCACTGCCAGTTTAGATTTAAGAGAGGAAGTCCTTACAGAGGGACTTCCTTTTTTATTGCAACTTTTTACCTCCAGCAGTCGTACACGAACGCAGGCGGAATGTTGAACGCCACGAATCGCGTCTTTATGTGCGAAAACTTCTTCTTCAAGACATGTTTCATGATCGAGGAATATTGATAGGCCACGAAATGTCCGCCGGGCTTCAGCGACTTCATCACGCCGTCGAGTATTCTCACTGTCATCTTCGGAGGCAACACAGTGAAAGGCAAGCTCGAAATTATAAAATCGAGTTTTTCGATCCCGTTGCTCTTCATGTAGCTGTAGAGTTCCTGCGCGTCGCTGTGCAAGGTCAGTCCTTGGTGTTCGGGGTGTTCGTCGCGTATCATCTTTTGGAGGGCAGGATCAATCTCAAAGACCAAAATTTTTGCGTCAGGCTTGGCGCGTTTGACTATCTCACGCGTGAAGACTCCCGTGCCAGCTCCCAGCTCGGCGATGCAGTTCGCGTTGTCCCAATCGACCCTCTCGAGCATGGCTTTTGTCAAAAATTTCGAGCTTGGCGTTACGCTCCCAATCTTTCGCGGCTGCTCCGCAAAACGCTTTAGAAATGTGAAACTCTCTTTGAAACGCAATTAAAACTTTCCCCTTCTAGATAAAATTTCATTTCGTCTTTGTGTTATCATTTAACCACACATTCTAATTATACAGGGAGAATAAAATTTCATGGCAGAAAATAAAAAACGTCTCGTGGTTCTTACAGGTGCCGGCATCAGCGCGGAAAGCGGCTTCAAAACTTTCAGAGACTCCGGCGGCTTGTGGGAGACTTACAGCGTCGAAGATGTCGCGAGCATCGAAGGCTGGTATCGAAATCCAAAACTCGTTACGGACTTCTATAACGACTTGCGAAAGCAGCTCGAACAGGCTCAGCCGAATGATGGCCACAAGATTTTAGCCGAGCTTGAAAAATATTTCGACGTAAGGATCATCACGCAGAACGTTGACAACCTCCACGAACGCGCCGGCAGCACGAACGTTTTGCACCTTCACGGACTCTTAACACAGGCGCGACCCGTCAACAATGAAGACAAAATAATCGACATCGGCTACAGAGCCATGGCTTACGATGAAAAAAATTCTGATGGTGAACTGATGCGGCCTCATATTGTCTGGTTCGGCGAGGCTGTCCCGGCGATTGTCGAAGCGTCGAGGCTCGTGAGGAGTGCGGATATCTTCGCGGTAATCGGCTCGTCGTTGGTCGTGTATCCTGCGGCGGGGCTCGTCCATGACCTGCGGAGCAGCACAAAATCATTCCTAATTGACCCTGCGGAGGTTGACGTGCCCGGCTGGCTGAATTTCAGAGTCATTCGCGAAGTCGCTTCAAAAGGTACGGCGATCATGAGGGACGAATTGTTAAAGGAGTTAGGAATAATGTAGACACGCTACGAACAGAGATCAAAGGAGGAATAATTCATATAATGGCATTCAAAAAATGGAAAGACGTTCCGGAGGTTCAAGAGGCTTTCGGAAAGTTGGAGGAATCATCGCGGAAATATTCGCAGTTATTGGCTTCAGGCACCAACGAGGACAGAGCGCAGGCTCAAAAAGTCTGGGCAGGTATGTCATCATCATATTGGGACATCGTCTTCGCTCTCGTGGACGCGCAGACGAAAAACTCTCCGGCGAAGTTGACTTTCGATGCCGAAGAAAGACTCTTCATTGATCTAGGCTGCGTGCCCGGTGTGCTGTCGCTGAACAAAGCCTTCGACGTGAAAAAATATTTCGAGACGAAATGCGCTCCCGACATTCTCCCCGTCATGACGTTCTCGGATTATATCGCCGAATGTTGGGCAATGATCACGGGCAATCCAATCCCTGACCCGGTTATCGGCATGTCGCTCAATGACAGGATCGCAGGGCTTAATGAAATGCTCGCAGCGGCTCAGGACGAGCGCAATGAGTTTTTGAAGAAGATCGCCGCCGCGTATCCGTCAAAGATCAACGTAGCTCAGGCGATCAGCATAATGAACGAGTTCTTGATCCCGGCCATGAAAGTTATTATGCGTGTCCCGGAATATCGCGAGGGTGATGAGGCGACCCGTCAGAAGCTCGCTCAGCAGCGAAAAGCTTACCTCGACGCTGAAAAGAGCGTTCAGCTGATCGTGTCATCGGCGAACAAGAACGAAGAGAAGCCCTTGCCACTGCCGCAGGTTGAGAAGTTCAACGCCCTCCACGAGAAGACGAGGACGATCGCGAAGAAAATTCTCTATTCGCAGATCGACGCGGTGAAGATCGCTCGCCGCACAAAGAAAATCACTGACAACTGCGCCGAGATGTCCCCTCAGATGAGACGCGGAGAGCTTAAAGCCATGCTCGCCAAGAAGCGCGAATATCTCACAGTCCCGGCCAAGAATGCGCGCTGCGATACGTCGCTGTTGTGTCAGCCGGACTCAACGCCGATAGATTACGCGAAAGATTACGAGATTTTCCGCGAGTTCAACTCCGGCGACATGGACATGTTCAACGTGCCTCGCGTCAGAATGTACGGGATCCCGCGGGTTATCTTCGTGCCCGGTCAGGGGCTTGGAACTTACGACTGGTCGGATCACACGCTCATTATGCCGGCGTTCCCGGTCGGTGGCGAGGACAAAGCCGTGAGTTACGCGCTCGGGACGTTCAGATGGGACAGCGACGAGGACAGGAAGCTCAAAACACCCTACGAGGGCATCAAAGAGAACAAAAAGAAATCTCTGCTCGCAATGGCGGCGTCGTTCTATAAAGATTATTCGGTCTGGATGACGAAAGAGAAGCGAGGCTACAGGCTTCTGCCGCGCGAGACTCATAAAGTTTTCGTGCAGATGTTCACGCCAAAAGCCGAAGAGTAAACGATGCCGATCAATATTCCCGGGGATCTCCCGGCCGTCAATGTTCTGGAGCGCGAAAATATTTTCGTGATGACTCAGCGGCGTGCAAAGTCGCAGGATATCCGCCCGCTCCGGATTTTGATTTTGAATTTAATGCCCACGAAGATCACCACTGAAACTCAGCTGGCGCGTCTTCTGGGCAACACGCCTCTTCAGGTCGAGATCGAGCTTCTCACGATGAGCGGACGAACTCCCAAAAATACTCCGATCGAGCATATGCTCGCGTTCTATAAAAATTTCGACAGCGTCAAGGGCGATTTCTTCGACGGCATGATCATCACGGGTGCGCCGGTTGAGCAGCTTCCGTTCGAGAAGGTCGTGTATTGGCCCGAGCTGTGCGACATCATGGAATGGAGTAAGAGCCACGTTCACAGTACCTTTCATATATGTTGGGGTGCGCAAGCGGGACTTTACTATCATTACGGTGTCCCTAAAATTCATTTGGCGCGTAAGCTGTTCGGAGTGTTTCGCCACAGGGTTACTCACAAAGGCTCGATATTGTTTCGCGGGTCTGATGATGTGTTCATGGTTCCGCATTCGCGGCACACGACCGTAATGAAGCGCGACATTAAGAAAGTCCCGGCTCTGAAAATTCTGTCCGAGAGCGACGAAGCCGGCGTGTATGTCGTGTCGACCAATGAGGGGCGGCAGATATTCGTGTTGGGACACTCGGAATATGACCCGGAGACGCTGGAGCTTGAATACAGGCGCGACAAAGATGCGGGGTTGCCGATAGACGTTCCCCAAAATTATTTCCCGTACGACGACGACACAAAGAAACCCGTCTGCACATGGCGATCCAGCGCGAATTTGCTATATTCAAACTGGCTGAATTACTTCGTGTACCAGCAAACGCCTTACGATGCCCGGAATATTATCGCGATTGAGTGATGAGGGATTAGGAATTAGGAATTAGGGATTGAAGATGGCTCTCCGGGGCGTTGAAGCTACGGAGAGTTTTCTATCAAAATCCAATGTTGAAAATATTATCGATAAGCTGCTGTTTGAACTGATCGCTCGTCGAGTCTTCCTCTACGCTCGTGTCGCCTTTGCCGACCGGGAATTTCAGATTTAATTTGAATTGCGTATCGTCGCGCTGCTTTTCCTCGTCCTTGTTGAGCAGGTCGAGCGGCAGGAAGTCCTCGATTGGCTTCGTGATCGTGAGGTTCAGAAGTCTCAGCGACTGCCACGAGTTCGCTAGTGTGAATGAGACGCTCTGATAGTCCCTGCGCTTGACCCCGAACACGCGCCCCGCCGCGTCCTTGAGAAAATTCCCCTGCGCAAGTCCGCCCGTCACGTATTGAAACACGCCCTTCATCGCGCCCAAAAGCTGATCCAAATTTTTCAGATCGAAGCGACCCTCGCATAAGAGGTTCAAGCCCTTGCCCGGTATCCCCATCGAGCCGTTGACATGGACGTATCTGTATAACGGTTCATCGCGTCCAGCCGTCGCGCCCGTTCCGGGGTTGAGAAATACGTCCTTGCCGTCCCAGAAGAATGAGCCGCTGATGTTCTCGAAGCCGATCTTCTTCGTTGGCGAGACCTTGTCAATGATTGCCATCTTGTGAATGTAGCCGGGCGTCGTTGAAAATTTCCCGTTCGCGAAGCTCGTGGGCATCACTCCGAAGCCGCCTTTCATTGTAACTTCCGCGTTAGCCTTTCCGACAACTTCACCCTCTTCAAGAAATTTCCCCGCGAGCTTTCCAAAATCCAAGTCCGAAACTTTCACTTTGCCCGTGTAATTCTTTTTCGTCAGGTCGACATCAAGCCCGGAATTTATCACGCCGCCGCTGAGGTACGCTACGCCTTTCTTCATCTCGATTTTGTTCTTGGCCTGCGAGAAAACCACCGGCAACGAGATATCCGTGATGCTGATCTTGTCCATGACTTTAATCTCTTTCGATGAAGCGTTGATGTTTATAGGCGCGTTGGGCTTGGTGCTGCCGGACACGCTGACCCTCGCGAAGCCTTTGGCGATCCCGGCCATGGTCGGCATTTGAGTTTCGATCGCGCTGTTGATGTCAAGTGGCTTGGTGTCAACTCGATATGACCACACGCCGCCGCGCTCCTGAACGTCGATATCGGCCTCGGGCTTGAAGTTCTCGACCCTCGCGCCTGCGTTAATTTTATAGTGATTGGCTGACGGAGATTTCAGCTTCACAGCGATATCTTTAATTTCCGTCTTGCCGTAGTATATTGGCCGCGTGATCTTCAAGTCAGCTTCGGGCTTCGCGATCGTCCCGTTGACCCTCGCCACCGCGTCAATCACTCCCGTTACGGGAGCCGACCCCATAGCCGAAACCAGAACCGGCTTGATGTTGAAGTGCTTCACGTTCGTGTAGAGAGCTATCGAGCTGTCATTGAAATTCTTCTGATTGAGCGTGAATAGTCCGTTGCCTTTGATGTCGGCACTGTTGATCCTCGCGTCGATCTTGCTGACGGTGATCTTCTTCATGTCCCCCTTGACCTCGACCACGCCCCGCGGCATGTTGACGAGCGACCCCGCTTTGATGTTCTCGGCTCTTACGCTGGCATTGAACGCGGGATTTTTGGCCGCACCTCTCACCGTTACAGCTCCTAAAACTTTCCCGGATATCGGCATGGATTTATTTTGAAGTTTCAGAGCTTTCATTGCCTCGGCGAGATTGATGCCCTGCGTTGAGACTAGCATATCTATAGCCGGGTTAGCTGCGTTGCGCAAATTCACGTTGCCTTTGAGGGTTACGATCCCGCCCGGGAGCGTTGCGCGTGCGCCTGAGATATCGAGCAGATTGTTGGCGAAGCTCACAGGCAAGTCGACATTTCCTATTCTCATTCCGTCATAGCCGAGGTTCTTCGCGCTGATATTCGCGGCGGCTCTGATGGTGCTGAGGTCGTTGAAGTTTCCTGAAGCCTCGGCCTTGGTGTTGAACGCTCCCATAACCTGTTTCAGCTCCGGGATAACTTTAGGCTCAAGATTTTCCGTGTACGCGATGACGTTGAAAGCTCCCGACTTGATGTCCGCGCCTCCTGATGCCGTGATGAGACCCTTGCCGAGGTTTGCCGAGAAGGATTCGAGATCGGCTCTGCTGTCGTTCACGTCGTAATCCGCGACGGCTTTAATATTCGAGAGGGTTACGCCATTGGCCGAGAGCTTCTCTGACGTTAAAGTCGTGTTGATGTTGAGATTGTCCGAGATTATCGTACGCGCCGTGATCTTGCCCGAGGGCTTCTTGACGGACTTGGCCGCCTGCGGGAACGTGTTGAGCAGTGTCGGAACGTCAAGATTTACGATTGACACGACAGCTTGCGGCTTGATGTTGCCTCGTGAGTCTTGGACAGCTTCGCCGCGAGCAAAGAGCTTTCCTCCAAACATTCTGCCGCTGAGATCGAGCTTCGGAGCTTCTTTGCGATTTAATTTGATCTTGGCCGCGAGGTCGCTCACGACTTTCATACCCATGGCCGAGACTGAAGGAATGTCGGCTTTGAGGTCAGCTCGCGTGTTTGAGAGTATGTCGCCGCTGAGCAGGGTGTCGATGTCGAAGTCGACGTTGCCGCCGTCCCCCACGAGCTTGATATCAGGGGCGAACATTGAGCCGATCTCAGTGAGTGAGATATTTCGTGCCGCGCCTTTCGCCAAAACTTTCATGGTCGAGATGTCTGCCGACGCACTCAGAGCCAATTTCGCCGCGTTCGTGTTCAATGTCGCGTCAGTGAGCGAAAATAAATTCTTTCCGTTCCAGTTGAATGGCAATCTGAAATTCAGCGGAATATCCATAACGTTAGCCCGCGGCATCGAGACGACACCCGAAGCCTTGATGTAATCGCCGTCAGCCTGCGCGGAAATCTTCCCGTCAAGCCTCCCCGACGCTTTGATATCCATCGGCGGCGCGAACTTCAAAAGCTCATCGAGCGACAGCGCAGCGAAGTTCAAATTAGCTTTCAGAGGTTCGAGGGTCGCGCTCAACGATGCTTTGCCCTCATTGCCGAGCGACATATCAGAAGAGATAATTTCGATTGGATTTAGATTTATGAGAGCGTCAGCCTTCAGCGGGAAAATATTTTCGCCCGAAACGATCTTCGAGTCCAAGAAGAATTTTCCGGCCTCGTCGAGCGTCAGCGCGTTCAGCTTCAAATTCGCGTATGGCGTGGCGAAGTTCACATCTTCAATAGAGAGATCGAACGGATTGAGCGCAATCTTCAGCGGAGCTTTGTCCTCGCTCTCGTCCTCTTTGTCGTCGGAGGTTGCGAAGTGGTTGACGATCGTCATGACGCTATCCAAGTCCGAGCTTAGGCCGCGAACGTTCAAAGACTTAATGAACGGCAGACCGTCCATACCCGCGAGAGCTAAATCCCAATCGGGACTGGCGGCAACATGGTCGAGCGTGAAGAGAGCTTCGTCGCCTGATGTGAGCTTCAACCCGTCGACAGTGAAGCCATTACGAACAGATCCGTTGATGCTGTCGATTTCGAGCTTCATCGGCGCGAGGAAAAAATTCCCGGCTCTCAAAGCCAGCGGCTGCACGAGCCACGAGCCAGTGTCAAACCAGAACAGAGCGACCCCGGCGGCGATCAGGATCAGACACAAATATATAAAATACTTTATAAGCGCGGCAAAGAAACGCACGTTAAATTCACTCTTTCAAAAAAATTTTCACTGCTAATTATATGCTAAGTTGAATTTCGATACTTATATTTGTTATATAATACGCCGGTGTTGAAAAATTTTTAAGGAGATGTGTTTTCGGAATGGAATTTGGAAAACTTGAAGCCTTACTCGGACAGGAAGCCGAGAATCTTTTGACTCACACCTGCGAGACAATCTCGAAAGACATGCTCTCGCTGCCCGGCCCGGACTTCGTCGATCGCGTCGTGAGCATGACAGACCGCCCCGTCCCCGTGATGCGTGCAATGCAGACCCTCTTCAGCCATGGCCGACTTGCGAACACCGGCTATATTTCAATTCTTCCCGTGGATCAGGGGATCGAACACTCCGCCGGTGCGTCATTCGGGCCCAATCCGATTTACTTTGACCCCGAGAATATCATCAAGCTAGCAATGGAAGCTGGCTGTAACGCTGTCGCAACTACGCTCGGAGTGTTGGGCGCAACGTCGCGAAAGTACGCTCACAAAATTCCTTTCGTGTTAAAGCTCAATCACAATGAGCTTCTGTCGTATCCCAATCAGTTCGATCAGGTTCTGTTTGCGTCGGTCGAGCAGGCTTACAACCTCGGAGCTGTCGCTGTCGGAGCTACGATATATTTTGGAAGCCCGGAGTCAACTCGCCAGATCCAAGAGATCTCGAAAGCGTTCCACGAGGCTCACAAGCGTGGCATGGCGACGATCCTGTGGTGCTACCTCCGCAACTCTGCTTTCAAGATCAAGAAAGACGATGTTGTAACGGACTATCACGCTTCGGCGGACTTGACGGGACAGGCTAACCATCTCGGCGTTACCATTGAGGCCGACATCATCAAGCAGAAGCTCCCCGAGAACAACGGCGGCTACATCGCCATGGGCAAAGGCTACGGCAAGACATCGAAAGAGATGTACAACAAGCTCACGACGGATCACCCAATAGATTTGGCGCGTTATCAGGTCGCTAACTGCTACATGGGTCGCGCAGGTCTTATCAACTCGGGCGGAGCGTCAAGCGGTGCTAGCGATCTGAGTGAGGCTGTCCGTACCGCAGTGATCAACAAGAGAGCCGGAGGCATGGGACTGATACTAGGCCGTAAGGCGTTCCAGCGTCCAATGAGCGAGGGCGTAGAGATCATCAATGCTGTTCAAGATGTCTATCTCTGCAAGGAAATAACAGTGGCGTAACACAATGCTATAATAAGCCTCAGAGGAAGCTCCAGACGAGGTACAGGGTTCGTCATTCATTGGGGAGCCGCCCTGTAGATTTGAGGTGAAGTTCCATGCCGAACTTGAGAGGCAAAAGGGTCACTAAAAAGAGACAGCGGCGTTCGATCCTCCCCTGGATTGATAAAATCGCCGTTGCCTTATTCTGGTTGGTGAAGACCATTCTTCTAATTCTAGATTGGTTGAGCCGCTAGGACTGGTGGCCTTTTCGGGCTTAGTTTCTTTGGGGGTAGCTAACTTCCTCCGCTTCCCCTTTCTTAATTTTATCACAAAAATCTCAAAAGGAGTTTTGAATCATGAAGACAGCGGCAGTTTTTCTCATCACAGGTTTTGAAGAGACCGAAGCTCTCACGACTGTGGATATTCTCAGGCGCGGCGGCGTTGTCGTAACTACGGTGTCGCTCACGGCGAGCAACGAGGTCATCAGCAAGAATAAAATTCCCGTTCGAGCTGACGCGATGTTCGACGCTGTGAAAGATCACAATTTCGATATGCTCGTGTTGCCGGGCGGAACTCTCGACATCAAAGACCACGAGGGACTTCAGGAGCTCATCAAGAAATATCACGCCGAAAACAAATTGCTTGCGGCCATATGCGCGGCTCCTGCGGCACTTGGTCGGGCTGGTGTCCTCGCTGGCAAGACTGCAGTATGCTATCCCGGCCTCGAAGGTCATCTGACGGGCGCGAGGATCGGCAAAAACATCGTCGAGACTGACGGCAACATCACAACCGCCAAGGGCCCGGCCGTAACTCCGTTCTTCGCTCTCAAGCTGCTGGAGATACTCGAGGGCAAAGCAATGGCTGACGAGGTCGCGGAAGGCTTCTTGATCCCGTTGGTCTACAAGAATTAGGGATTAGGAGTTTCAGCGAGTGCTTGATCTTTTTACAATCCCTCATTCCTAATTCCTCATTCCTAATTGAATATCATGTATCCAACTTTATTTGAAATCGCGGGCTTCAGAGTAGACACGTACAGCGTAGTTTGGTTCATTGCGCTGTCGCTTGCGATCGTGTGGGTTACGCACCGGCTCGAACCTTACGGCATCGACGAGTACGAAGCTCGCAAGATCATGAGCATTTCATTTCTCTTCATGCTTCTTGGAGCGCGTGCGCCGGAATATTTTGCGAATTGGCGAATGTACTTCAACAATCCGTCGCTGTTGCTCGATCTCAATCGCGGCGGACTTCACGAGACGGGGGCACTGCTCGGAGCTTTTATTTCGGCGTTCGTGCTGACCATGCTCAACAGAAAAGTTTCTTTCTTAAAACTATGCGAGGCTGCGGCGATCCCGGTGATGCTCTCGATTGCTGTGGGACGCTGGGGCTGCTTTCTGAACGGCTGTTGCGTCGGATTGAGGACGAAATTTTTCACGGGCGTTCACTTTCCTTTCGATCGCGCCGGGCTTCTTCGCCACCCCGTGCAGATTTATTATTCTGTTGCGGCGTTCGTCATTGTGGCTGTGTTGCTTGCGATTGAGCGGAAAATTAAAAAGGGGCGGGGGCTTCAAAACTCCGACTCTATCATTGCACCGCTGACGTTGATATCTTACTCGCTGATGCGGCTCCTGATTGACGCGACGAGATTTAGAGGCAGCCTCATTCACAGAATTTCAAAGATCTGGAATTATAAGGCGATGGCGTGTATAATAGTACCGCTTTCGTGTATCTGGCTCGCCTATGGCCTTCACAAAAAAATTTCCCAACGAAGATAAGAGACTTTTCAACTACATTTGCAACTACAAAAACTCGAGCTAACCGCGCACGTGGTCGAACCTCGCGAAGATTTTTTCAAAATTAATTCGACGAGTTTGCGGGTCGGCTCGGCACGTCCCGAAGGTGAAGAGAATAATATATAATGAATGAAATTTTTTTCACTGGAGGGATAAATTTATGGACAAGACTGTATCACGTCGAGACTTCCTGAAAGTTTCGGCTATCGGCGCGGCCGGTGTCGTGGCGGCGGGAATGTTGGGTCAGACAAAACTCGCTGAGGGTGCGTCCAAAATCTACACGCCCGGGACTTACAGCGCGACAGCTCAGGGACTTTTGAGCGCGGTTACGGTAACAATGACGTTCGACGAGACCAGCATCACCAACGTAATAGTCGACAGCAGCGGCGAAACGAAAGAGATCGGAGCGGCGGCGGCCGAAAAACTCGCTGAACAGCTCCGAAATGCTCAGGCGGCGGATATCGACGGGGTTACGGGCGCGACAGTTACGGCGAACGCGGTCAAAAAAGCAGCTGCTGACTGTATCGCTCAGGCTATGGGCTTGGCTGTAGAGAGCAAGGAAGCTGACTCGGCTGAGGCTCCCGGCGCGGATTGGCTGGGCAAAGAACCCGAAATCAGCGACAGCGACATCTACGCCGAAGATTCAGCTGATGTTGTTGTTGTCGGTCTTGGCCTCGCGGGTGTCTCTGCGGCACGGGCGGCGGCTGAGTTAGGCGCGAGTGTGATCGGGATCGACGGCTCGTCAGCTCCTAACTGCAGGTCGGGCGAATATGCCGTCATCAACAGTCCGACACTGAACGCTCGATGGCCGGAACGCGCTCTCACGAGGGAAGAGGTTGCGGAGATCGTCGACTCCCACGTCAACGAGTCCGGCTACCGCGTCAAGCGTCCAATAACAGCAAAATGGGCTGCGAACATCGGCGAGGCGTTCGACTGGTTCATTAAAGCTGATGAACATTTGTTCATTGCCGACACGACGCGCCAACCTATCGAGGACGAGAATGCTGATGATTTTCTTGTGCCGATCTATCGCCCGCTCCCGTCATACAAGGACAAAGACGGCAAAGAACACGTCTACAACTGGAAAGAAGAGCGCTTCCCGTGCTTCCCGACCTCGGTGGAATTTCTCCCGAGCCAACAGAAAACTTTCATCGCCAACTGGCAAAAGGCATTAGACACCGGCAAGGTCAAAGGCTGCTTCGGGCACTTCGGGCGCAAGCTCATCATGAAAGACGGGCGATGCGTCGGCGTGTACGCGCTCGATAACAACCCCGGCTCGGCCACGAGAGGCAAATACCTCAAAATCAACGCGTTCAAAGGCGTGATCTTGTCGACAGGCGATTTCGGCTCGAATGACGCGGCAATGTACCACTTCGCGCCGGACATCATGAAATCCCACAAGAATAACAGGCTTTTCACCTCCGTAGACGTGAACGGCAAGCGCACCAATCAGGGCGACGGTCTCAGAATGGGCGCGTGGGCTGGCGCAAAGGTCGCGGGGTTCGCGGCTCCGATGATCCACCACATGGGCGGCGGCGCGGACTTGTCGGGTGTCGGTGTCATGGGCAACGCGGGATTTCTCAACCTCGACATGGACGGCAAACGCTTCATGAATGAAGATCTGCCCGGCCAACAGCTCGAAAATCAGATCGAGTCGATACGCCTCATGCAGAGTTGGCAAATCTTCGACTCCAACTGGCCCGAACAGGTTACGCACATGCCGGCGGCTCACGGAGGAGCTTGCTACTTTGAGGATTACGCCTCGATCGACGAAGCTCCCAAGAACAACAAGACATATCGAAACTGGAAAAGCCCCTATCAGCTCGAAGCCGCTGTGGCAGATGGAAGATGTATCAAGGCCGACACCCTCGAAGAGCTTGTTGCTCGCATGTACCCAGACGACCCCAAGGCTCAGAAGACTGCGCTAGCCTCGATCAAACGTTACAACGAGCTTGCGGCGGCGGGATATGATGAGGACTTCAATAAAGTTCCGTCGAGATTGATGCCTGTCGATAAAGCTCCGTTCTACGCTGACATGTTCTCGACTGCGCTGATGCTGACGTGTATCGGCGGCCTCGAGTCTGATGAAGAGTGCCACACGTTCACGGAGATCACCGACGAGCTTGGAAGACAGGTCTGCGGCGAGGTCATTAAGGGCTTGTATGTCGCGGGCAACATGCAGGGCGGACGCTTCGGCTTGCAATATCCGATCGGACTGAAAGGTGTCAGCCACGCCATGGCGATGTACTACGGCAAAGTCGCAGGCGAAAATGCCGTCAATGAAATATAATTAGCATATCCAAATTTCAAAGGAGTGTGCAAATTTATGACGCATGAAATTTCACGCCGCGATTTCTTGAAGGGTTCAGCCGCCGCAGGTCTTGGACTTGCCGCAACGTCAGCTCTTGGCCTCGGGGGAGCTGCTTTCGCAGATACAGCCAAGTACAAGCCCGGGACGTATCAGGCCACGGCCTACGGAAATTTGAGCTACGTAACTGTCGAATGTACGTTCAGCGAGTCAGCTTTGACTGACGTTAAGATCGTCTCGAACCAGGAGACCCCGATCCTCTTCTCGCAGGTCGAGGACAAGTTGATCCCCGCGATCATCGAAAATCAGGCCGGAGGTCTTGACGCGATCACGGGCGCGACGAACTCATCAAAGGCCGTCAAGGAAGCTATCGCGGATTGCGTGGCTCAGGCCGGGGGCGACAAGGAAGCGTGGCTCGCCAAGAACATCACGGCAACAGCCGGAGCTGATGAAGCTTACGACGTCGATATCGCTGTAATCGGTTGCGGCGCAGCCGGGTTCATGGCCTCGATCACAGCCGGGAAGATGGGCAAGAAAGTTCTCGTTCTCGAAAAAGCCGGCTCGGTCGCAGGTGTCAACGGTATCAAGGTATCCGGGCCGTTCGGAGTTCATTCAAGCGTCCTCGAAGCTAAGGAGGGCGGGACGAAGCTCGAAGTCGAAGAAGTCTTCCAGCACGTCATGAACTACACGCACTGGACTCCCAACCCGTCATTAATTCATCGTTGCCTCGACGAGTCCAAGAACGCCATCGAAGAGCTTGTGAAGATCGGCTACAAGATGCAGGAGGCTAATTTCAGATTCGAAACTCCGTTCAAAGGCGAGAAAGGCGGCTTCCACCTCATCACCAACCCTCTCGATGAGCGCGTCAACCTTTGGGAGAAAGCTCTCGCGGACGCTGGCGTAAACGTCATCTACAACACGACGGCCACGGGCTTGCTGATGGACGGCGATAAGGTTTTGGGTCTGACGGCTCGCAAGGCTGACGGCACAAAGATAACCGTGAACGCCAAGGCTGTAATCGTGGCTTCGGGCGGCTATCTCGGCAATCGCGACCTGCAGGAAAAATTCCTGAAGACCCGAAAGCTCAACGCTGCGGCAGGCGGCAACAGTCTCTGCACCGGAGACGGCATCATGATGGCGGCGGACGCTGGCGCGGTTATGACCAAGACATTCGGTTATTGCCCGTGCGAATACGGCGGAACGAACTCGAAAGCCTCACGACCGGCCAAGCAGGACAAGTACGACCAGAACTACGCGTTCAAGTTCGGACTTTACGGAAATCTTCTCGTCGACGCTGAGGGCAAACGCTTCATCAACGAGGGCTTACTCTGCGACTACCCGATGAGCTACGGCTCGGAGCAAATTCTTCTCAACGCTCCGTGGTATGGCATCGTCGATCAGGCTTACGTCGACGCAATGAGGACTGAGGGTCTCTACAAATACACGACCGCCAAAGGCGCGACTGAAGAGACTTGGTTCATTGGAAATTACTTCAAGGGCCGCATACTCGACAAGCTCCCAGAGGACATCGAGGAAGGATTGAAGGAAGGCTGGCTCGCGAAAGCTGACACGATCGAAGAGCTTGCGGAGAAGTTCGGGCTTACGTACCTCGCCGAGACCGTCGCGAAATACAACGAATACTGCGACAAGGGCGTTGATGAACAGTTCGGCGCGTCGAAATGGTACCTGAGCAAGATCGCCAAAGGGCCATTCTACGCTGTTCAGTGCGAGCCGTCGGCTTGGAGCACGTTCGGCGGCATCAGGACAGACGACAAGCTCCGCGCCCTCAAAGACGACAACACGCCTATGAAAGGTCTGTATGTGGTCGGCACGGACAACGGCTCACTGTATTACAGCCCCTATTACGATGTCGCGGGCTTCTGCTACGGCCTGTGCATTGACTCGGGCTACATTGCGGCGCACGAGGCGGCTGAGTACATCGGCTAATGAAAATTCAAGAGCTGCGGGAAATCTCTCACAGCTCTTTTTTTGTGTTCGTTGTCAGCCTCGAAACTTGAATCCCGACCTCGTAAAGCGCGTAGAGCGGAACGCCCAGCGCAATCTGCGAGACCACGTCGGGAGGTGTCAGTATCGCCGCTACGATGAATATTCCGAGCAGGACATACCGGCGCGTCGCGGCAAGTGTCTCGTATCGTGTCAGGCCGAGCCGTGTCGTGAGGTACAGCGCGACTGGAAGCTGAAAGGCGCAGCCGAACGGAAGAATGAAGCTGAACAGAAACCCGACGTAACGATCGAGCGACAACAGCGGAGTTGCCAGCCCCGAGCCTTGCACGAGGAAGAAATCTACAGCGAGCCAATAGACCGCCGAGTAGCAGAAGACCACGCCGACCAGAAATAGCAACAGCGCGACGAAGAACAAAATCCGACACCACCTCCGCTCACTTGGATACAGCCCCGGCTTGATGAACTTCCAGACCTGCCACACGATGACGGGACTGGATACGACCACCGCGAGTACGAACGAGACTTTGAATTTCGTCATCAGAGCTTCCGAGACTGTCGTGTAGATTATCTCAACGCCTTTGGCTCGTATCGGCTCCGCGATCCACCTCATGAAGTAATCAATCAGGAAGCCGAATATCGCGCAGAACGCCACCGAGACCGCGACCGCGCACACGATGATCACGCGCCGAAGCTCCAGCAGGTGCGACAGTATCGAGGAGCGATTTTCCGAGTCTTCGCTCATGGCTTAGGCTTCGGGTGCCTCTTTGCTCTCGTCGCTGATGTCCTTGACTTCGTTTTTGAAATCCTTGATGCTCCGTCCGAGTGCCTTGCCGATACCCGCGAGTTTGCCGCCGCCGAACAACACAAGCGCGAGAATGATGATCAAAATAATTTCCGTTGCTCCAAGTCTCATGATTTTCTACCTCCAAAAGTGCCTTGCTTGGCTTCGTTGATGTTCTTGCTATACTCCGCGCCCGCCTCGTCAACGTCTCTTTTGACGCTGTCGAACGCTTTTCTTACAGCCTCGTCATTCTCTTTCATCGTCGCGTGAACGTCTTTGGCCTCGTTGAGCACCTGCTCCCAGCCCGAAGCCTCCTTGACTTCGCGGACGAAACTTCGAGTGCGCTTCACCATGCGGCCGAGCCACCTCGCGACCTTGGGCAGATCTTGCGGCCCGACGAACACGTAAGCAATGACCAGAATAAGAATTAACTCCGAAAAACCGACACTAAACAGGCAGAACCCTCCTTTTCAATTTGATATCATGTATTATATTACGCGAGAGCGCGAAAGGGGGATTGAAATTTATGTCTGACGTTGTTGTAGTTGGGGCTGGCGTTGCGGGTTGCGTCATGGCCGAGCGTTTTGCTTCACGGGGTTGCAGTGTGCTGATGCTCGAGCGCAGGCGGCATGTCGCCGGGAATTGTTACGACCGCGTTGATGACAGCGGCATCTTGGTCGGCATGTACGGCCCTCACATCTTTCACACCGATGATGCGCGGCTGTGGGAGTATCTCTCGCGCTTCACGTCATGGCGGCCTTATCATCACGAGGTCAGAGCTTTCGTCGATGGTCGGCTCGTTCAGCTTCCGTTCAGTTTGGAAAGTCTTTATCAACTTTTCCCCGCGTCTCTTGCCAAGAATTTTGAAGCGATCCTCCTCGACAGCTACGGCTACGGCGCGAAAGTTCCGATCTTGGAGCTTCGACATTCCGCCCTCAAAGAGCTTCGAGCGTTAGCGGATATCATCTACGACAAAATTTTTTTGCATTATACGATCAAGCAGTGGGGATTACCGCCCGACAAGCTCGACGATGAAGTAACGGCGCGGCTTCCGATTTTGATAGGACATGACAGCAGATATTTTCAAGATCGCTTTCAAGCCGTCCCCAAGCGTGGTTACAGCGAACTCTTCACGAACATGCTGAACCACAAGAATATAAAAATTATGTTGAACACGGATTTTCACGATGTGATGAAGCTCAACGACGGCGAAATTTTCTTATTCGGTCAGAGATTTTGCGGTCAGCTCATCTACACCGGTCAGCTTGACGAGCTGTTCGGTAAGAAATTCGGTGAGCTTCCATATCGAAGCATGAAGATGAAGTTTGAAACTGTTGATGCGGAATTTTTTCAAGATGTCCCGGTTGTAAATTATCCCAACGACTATGATTTTCTGAGGATAACCGAGTTTAAGCGTATCAATCCCGGCTCATTCAGGTCTCCGCGCACGACGCTGCTATACGAGTATCCGCAAGACTACACAGCAGGCAAAAACGAGCCATGCTATCCGCTCTTCACTGACGAAGCAAGAACGTTATATGAAAAGTATTGCGGCGAGCTGTCTCGCTTCGATAACATTGCGCTTGTGGGTCGACTTGCTGAGTACAGATATTATGATATCGATGATGCTGTCATGAGTGCGCTTAAAACCTTTGAACGTCTGACTTCTTAATCTGATGTATCATGGAGTATCTTGTTGCTGATCGTCGTAAATCAATCTGCTATCGTGATGGTGAAGTCTTCCGAAAATATTTCAGATATGCAGACCGAAAAGCCGCTGAACATGAGGGAAAATATTCGCGCCTCTACGAAGCTATCGGGATCAGCACACCGCATTTCATCAAGACAGATTTTTCGCCGGAGCGCGGCCAATTTTTCAACGAATACAGCTACGTGAACATGCGCCCGATCGATGAAGCTGATCTTGATGATGACATCTCCCAAAAGATATTGCGAATATTGGATAAAGCCGCCTCATCACAGATTTTCTATTCCGATGGTGTCGAGTTTTGGGAGCAAAGCTACAGAGCCAAATTAACTCACGCGCTCGGCGTTCTAAAAAGCTATGTAGATGTCGACACAGATCAGCTCCTGCGCTCGGTTTATGTTCAAAAAATTTCCGTTTTGATGCACGGAGATTTCTCGCTTTCCAACATGTCATTAGCCGGTGATGTTCTCTATCTATATGATTTTGCTTCGTCTGGATACGCTCCGCGCTTTTGGGACTTGGGCTATTTGGTTGCAACTCTCCGGCCTGACGTGGGGCAAAAATTCTGCGATACAGTCGGCAACGAAGATTTATTAGCTTGCATAAAACTCGCGTCGGCGGTAAGATTAGGGCGAAGTTTGAGGAAGCATGAAGACATTGAGAGGCGCAGCGATATTTTCAAGTATTGGAGTGAAGCATCATTGTAGTGATAGTGTTCAGCGGAACTGATTTCGAGGGCATCGGCGGAATGGAAGTACATCTTCGCGGCATGTTGGATACTCTTTCGAGATCGTCGCAATGCGAAAAAATTTTTTTGATTACGAAGTCGAAATATCGCATGACGATGCGTGAATATGGCGGTCTTCGCGTGTATTTTTTTGCTGATTTTGATTTTTTCGCCGAACACATCAGGAACATAACGCCCGATGCTCTATTCTTCAATGATGGCCACTGGATTGAAGACCTTCACAAGTTGCGAAAAATCTTTCCGCGAGCCGTCTTCGTAATGCGCTCTGGTGGAAACGAATTTGTCAAAGCACCATACAGCGATATGACGCTTTCTCTATCCAAACGTCAGGCTTTGTGGCGCGATGCTATCAACGAAAATATTGATTTCATCATAGCTAATAGCGTCTTTACATGGTATCGTATGCTTCGGATCGGGATAGCGCAGGGGAAAATTTTGATCGTTCGTGGTGGTGTCGATCTGACAGCAACAGCTGAAAATGTCGCGAACAAAAACAGACTGCGCCGAGATTTTGACGAACTTTTCGGGACACATGGACGATATATTTTCTGCATTGCCGCGCGGCATGTAAAATTCAAAAGGATCATCGATATTTTAGAGATATTCAACGCTATAAAGTCTTTTCGCAACTGGTTTTTATTGATCGCTGGTGATGGCATAGAATCTGCGGCTTTGTGGCGATATTGTGCAGATAATTTTCCGCATGATAATTTTGCATTTTTGGGCGCGCTTCCGCACGATGAAATTATGCGATACATTGCTCTTTCGGATTGTCTGATCAGCTCCAGCGCGGATACATTGCTTCCAAGCGGCGATGACGTTTATATCCACACTGAGACCATGGGACGGAGCATCATCGAAGCCGTCTGCCAGAGAGTTTTCGTCCTTGCAACAGAAGCTGGCGGCGTGCGTGAATGGTTTGATGAAATTCCCAGGATCGGCATGTTGCTCCCCGATGATAAGCACAAGCAGGCAGAAATTATCCGAAATGCTTTTGAAAGTGGCTCTAAACCTGCGTCAACAAAGGATTTTTATATCTATGGCTGGTCGAATATTGTGAATTTTTACTGCAAGTTGTTCAGGAAGCAAAGTAGCTTTTCAAAGACGGCTCTGTGTCTTGATCTCGATGATACAGTTGTTCACAGCTTTTTAAGTTATGATGAGAATGTTGCGTTGCTTGAAAAAATCTTCTCATTTGATTGCGAGATAATCATAAACACCGCCGAAGATTTCGCTGACATGCTTATCCGTTATCCGATAATCGCCCAAAATATTGCGCGTTTAACTGTGATTGCGAACTGTGGCAAGGTCATAATAGTTCATGGATATCGCGATATACTGTGGCAGAATTATTATCAAATGCAGCCGGAAATCACCGCCGAAGAGATTGCCGAAGTTGAACGCGAAATAGCTGATGCCGACTTGATTTTTATTAGAAAAAGGATCATAGATAAACTCTACATCAATTTCAAGGTTGAAGGCGATAGCGACGAGATAGCGCGTGTAGTTTTGCACCTCAACAGCCGATTGAGCAATTCATCATACTTGTTTGTCAACAACTTGCATAACATAAAGCTGATATCCAAAATAATAAATAAAGGCGGTGCGCTGGCATATCTCAAGAATTTTCAGATGAGATGCGATAAAATCGTGGGTGTCGGCAATGATGTTCTTGATGAGCTGTTTATGGTTCATTGCGATAAATTTTTCATGATCAATCCCAGAATAGCGACAGAAAACGCAGTGAACATAACAACTTTCAAGGACGCTGATAATTTTATTGAGCGATTACATTATGAGGTCATATGAAGAAAATTTTATATGTAACTTCAAAGCATCCATCATCATCAGATAGCAGAGACGGCGGGGATTCTACAGTCTTCGAGATGATACGGGCGTTAGGATCGTGCTGTCAACTTGATATTCTATGCTTTAGAGAATGTGATTGCGAAGTAAAAATTCCTTTTGTGAACAAAATTTTTTCCGTCAACATGGATTTCGCAAATTACGCTTTTCATTCAGCTAATCATGGAGAAAAGTTCTTGATACGACTTGATCAAGCCGCTATATCAGCGCGAGAAATAGCAAGGATCGCACCCGCTTATGACATAATCATGATACAGCATTGCATGTTTGCGTTGCGATTGGCTGAATTTGCGCCCGATGTATTTGAAAGAATAATTCTGCTTCCAATGTTCACAGGAGTAGAATACATCAAGGCTCGTGATGCTGTCCCCTCGTCATACATCGAAGCAGAAAAGCAGGCACTTTCAAAGATAGCGAAATTCATCACTCCGAGCTACGCTGAGCAAAAAATTTTGATCGATGATTATGGTATATCTGCTCAGAAAATCGCTGTTATTCCGCGTTCAGTGAACAATATCGAGTTTACGCAACGTAAACATTGTCGAAAAAATTTGCCGTTGATATACATCGCATCGATCCGACGACAAAAGGCTCATATTGAGGCAATGGAGCTTTTCAAACTCGTAAAAAAGTCCGTCCCTGCGCGGCTTCATTGTGTCGGTACGATACAGGATAAAAATTTATTCGATGAATGTATTGATTTCTTGACAAAAAATAGTTTAATGAACGATGTCATCTTTCATAGAACACTGAAGCCGACTGATCTCAATCACTTATTGAGCGAGTGTGATGTAAACATATCCGTGTCATTGTGGGAAACTTTTGGGCGCGGCATTTTTGAAGGTATGGCGGCCGGGTTGCCCACTGTCGCTTTGCGGAGAATATTGAGCGTGCTTGATTTTTCTGAGGAATGTCGACCTTTGATTGCTGATAGCATAGATGATATGGCGAATAAAATTTTTATGCTTTATGCTGATAAAAACTTGTTCTGTTCAGAGAGTTCCAAAGGTCGATTTGTGCGCGATCATCTGTCTTTCGATAGGATTGGAACAATTTTGCGCGATGTCATTCTATCTGATTGAGGAGGCTTAATTGCTATGGAAAGTTCGTATAAAATAGCTCCATTAAAAGGTTTATTGCATAAAAGTCATCTTGAAAATTTATTCGAGAGTGCAAAACGATGTTTTATTCAGAAAAAGTTCTTGGAAGCACTTAATTTGATGGAAGATGCTCGAAAAATTTCTCCGCCAGAATATTTATATCCTGCGACGTTGAATATGGCATTATTTCATCATATATTGGGGCACAAAGATGAAGCCGAGCGGCTCTATGACAGTCTCGAAGATACTCCGGCTAAGTTGGTAAATTATCTAGCCTTCTGCCACAGATATTTTTCGTATTCAAAATTTCGTGGCGGCAATGTCTCCGAACATGATCCACTATATTCAGTCTACAAGCATAATGAGCTGAATTTTACGATGACTAGAAAAGGCATCTTAATAGTTCAAAATCCAAACATCGATAATATATTCGCCGAACGGCTATGGAACGATTTTTTTGCAAAAACAGATCGTCCAATGCAACATTTCTTCAGAGATCAACTTGATCATGATGTGACTACTTTCACAAAGGGGCTTCCATCAAAGTTTATAGAGCCTGTCAAAAATCGCGTCGGGATATATGTTAATGACATTCAGCGCCATAAAGATACCGCTTTTGTCTATGATGTGATCGACATTCTTCACAGCTTTGATTATACAGTCTATCTGTATTTCGATAATATTTTCATGAATAAACTTGCTCATATCCTGCCACAACAAATAATTTTTCGCGATGTCGTTCACTTGGGAATTTTGGGCTTCAATAATTTGGTGGCGCACGATAGAATTTCTGCATTAATTGATCTGACAGGAAATAAGTTGCGAACGAGATTAACAGCCTTTGGAGATAATTGTGAAAAATTGCTGTATCTCGATGAAATTTTATCAGAAACGCCGTTTTATATGCAATCCGAAATCTATTTTGGTATTGAGCGGCAGCGCGTTGAAAAATCTAACGATATTGTTGTTATTGGCGATCTGAAATATATCTCAGATAATGAACTATCATCTATTAAAGAAATAGGGCGCAATCGCAATTTAATATTCATGTCCTTTGCTTTTTGTGAGGAAGTATGTAGAAAAAATTTTGAACTGCGATTGATGAATCTCGGTATGGATTTTTCACGCTGCAGGATCATGACGTGTGTTCTTCCGTTCAAAAATTATTTGCAATTTCTGGCTTCTACGTCAGCTGTCATCGTAACTTCCAGCACAAACCTAGCTGAACTGTCAGAAGCCATTTTCGCGGGTGTTTCGGTGATATCAACTTCAAAGAAATTTGCATTTAGCGATGATGTAAAAATGTTAAGAGCAGATTTTGCTGAAAATCTAAAACATCATCTCGAAAATATAGCGTTAAAGCCAGCTTGTACATATAATTTTAGCGAAGAGTTAAGATTACAGTACCGGCGTGGTGAAAATTTTGCCGCAGAAATTAACATGTCATGTAACGGTGATTTGCTTGTTTTTTCGGAGATGAACGCGTCATGAAGATACTTTTGACTGAAAATTCTTTCTCTGGTGCACATGGCTCCTTCCGAATTTTTTTCGATGAAATCGAGTATTCGCTAAAGACATCAGGATATACAGTCTATCGAGCTGATAATGTAATTCAAGCCGCGAGCATATACGAACAGTATCGGCCTGATTTTTCGATAGGCATAGGCAAATATAATTTTCTGGTAGATGAAAAACTTCTATGCGAACTTTACACGACACCTCATTATCAGTGGATTTTGGATAATCCATTGAAATTGCCGTGCTATTCTTCAAAAAATTTTACGCCCGTCTTTATTGATCGAGAATTTGCGGAATTGTACAATCCAGCTCCTGAGCGATTTCTATGGCTTCCGCTTGGCATAAATACTGAATACAAGGCCACTACAACTGATCGAAGGCCGGGAATAGTTTTTGCAGGTCAGGTCAAAAATATAATGGCATTGCAGGAGCAAATAAATCAGTCGAGTCAACGTGCAATCATCGAAAAATTTTTGAAGATGGTTTCTAGTAATCTTGATGCATCGTTCATCATGCAATACAAAAATTTCGTTGCAACAAATAAACCTGCCAATGTTGATGAATTTTTCCGGCTCACGAACTCCTATATACGCTGTCTCAAAAGGATTGCAATTCTTGATAAAATCGAACATTATCCGCTGGTTCTGGCTGGTAGCATCGAGGAGAAGAAAATATTGCAAAAAAAGAATGTAATCCATGTCGGCGAGATACCTTACAGCGAGCTAACTGAATTTTTTTCGCGATATACTCACGTGTTACATATCAGTCCGAATTTTTCTGCATGTATCCATGATAGGATTTTGCGCGGACTTCAAGCCGGCTGTCAAGTAATCACGGAGGAAAATGAAATCTTGCACAAAACCTTTGGGAACAGCATTCTTTACTTTGGATATAAAAATTTTAACGAAAATATTCTTATGGATGGTCATCAAGTCAGAAATATAGATTTCATGCCGTTTAGCTGGGAAAAAATTTTGGCATTGATCATCAAGGATTATCATGAAAGGAGCTGAATTTATGAATTTTAATCTGGATTACATCGAGTTTTGGGCCACAAGACACTGTAATTTGAACTGCAAAAGCTGTTCGTCATGCTCGCCGCTGATGTCGGAATGGTTTCTGGATTTATCTGCGTTAGAGCGCGATTTGATGAGGATAAAATCCCTCAGTATCAACATCATGAACATCAGCGTTCTAGGCGGGGAGCCATTGCTTCATCACGATATAGCAAAAATCTTTTACATCGTCAAAGAAATCTACCCAACGACTAATCTTTCTCTGCTGACCAACGGGATTCTTTTGTCAAGCATGAGCGAGGATTTTTGGATCAGCTGCCGCGAAAATGATGTCATGATAAAGGTTACATGTTTCCCGATAATGTCAGCTGTGAAGCGCGTTGAACTCGAAAAAATTTTGCAACAGAACGATGTACGTTATCACATGACAGACAAAAAATTATTCAACAAAATTCTCGTTCTAAACAACAAAGCCGCCTTTGATGATATCGTGAAAAATTGCGGCTGTAACAAGGCTTATAACCTGTTCGATGGTCATGTATCGCGATGCACGGTTCCCATGGTAACGCGGGATTTGAATAGTTACTTCGATGTAGATTTCATCACAGCAGGACGGCTTGATGTCTATTCCGTTGACGATGGCAAGCAAATAATGGATTTTCTTGAAACGCCAAATGAATCTTGCAAAAATTGCGCTGATTACACTGAAAAAGTCGCTTGGGAGCGAGTTGGAGCTTATCCAAAATTGAAAGATTGGCTGGTTGATGATTGAACGATGGAAAATACGAATTTAAGGTGGGAAATCCTTGATGATAACGCCGTAATAACAGGTGCTAATGGCGAAAATAGGGAGCTTACGATACCGCGCGAGATTGATGGTTTTAAGGTTGTAAGCATAAAATCCGAAGCGTTCATCGAAGATACAATGTTAGAAACGGTGCTAATTTATGCGGATTTAATCGAGATCGGCGACTATGCGTTCGCATTTTGTGAAAATTTGCGAAAAATAAATCTGCCGCCATCTATAAAAATTTTGGGCGATGCCGTATTTGAAGGCTGTATCGCATTAGAAAATCTGTCGTTGCCACCAAAACTCGATAAAATTTCAAAAGCACTTTTCGAGGAATGTGCATCGATTACCTCCATCGAAATTCCAGCGAATGTAACAGTGATCGAGCCGCGTGCCTTCGAGTTTTGCTTCAATTTGCGCCATGTGATTTTTCTTGGCAACAGCGTCGAAGCTATCGAGAATGGCGCGTTTTTTCTGTGCAGACGGCTCGAAGAATTTATCATGCCCGATTCAGTCGTCAGAACGGGGAAAGAAATTCTGCTTGGGTGCAGAAAGTTGCGGCATGTTCAATTATCGCGCAATCTAAAAAGGATAGAGACAGGCTTGCTTGCTCGATGCAGAGAGCTGAAAAAAATTACGATACCAAAAAGTGTCGAAACTATCTGCAATGGAGCTTTCGCCGAATGCACTAGTTTAGAGGATTTTGAACTTGAAAATCCCGATGTAGAGGTTGGGGTCAAAATTTTCGATAACTGTCAACAACTTCTTGCAAACGCTGAATTTGTGAGCCGAATGAAACGATTTTTTGAATCTGCTACGAGTATTCGATGAAGTCGATGGATAACATGCAAATTTACGATTGGAAAAAAGTTTCGTGGGACAGCGAGAACTTCTCAGCATCTAAAAGTATTTATCTATCATCGCTGGAAGATGTCAATCTGTTCAACTTTTATAGATGTTTCAGCGATCGCATACGGATATTAATCGCCTCGTCGTCAAATATTCCGAGTGAAGACAGCCTTTTAATTTATGCCGAAGATGTTTCGTGTCAATGCGACAAAATCAGTGTTCATGAACTATGGGATAAACTCTACACCAAAAAACTAGATCATCTCTTGAAATTCTGCTATTTCGATACCAATATTTCACCTTTGAAAGCGCGTGAATTATCCGCATGTAAATTAGTTCAAAAATTCGATGACGGCGCGTTTTCGGTGGCGATTGTTGATGATGCAGAAAATTTTATCGGCACTGTAACGCGAGCCGACTTTAGCAATAATTTTCCGCGAAAAAATTATGGATTACAGCGTCATCTGAGCTTGGAGGCAAGCAGTGATGAATCCGAAATGAAAATTACGATGGCTAAAGAGTTTTTGACGACAGGGATTCGTGAAATTCCTGTTCTCAGAAATGGCAAAGTTATCTCATCATGCAAGCTCGGGAATACAATGTTATTGCGCAATCGTGAGGAGAATTTTCCGCCCGTCTATTGGGATATTATAAGCGATGATGTCGCAAAAGATTTCTTTGAAAGCAGACGGCGCATATTGATTTCTTCAAACTTAGGAGCATTGAAAGGCTTCTATGAAAGGTTCAAAAATCTGGCTGATATCTCTATTTTCGATGATCCGCCCGAAAAATTTCTAAACGATGATTTCGATTTCCTCGTCTATTGCGCTGACGTCTGGGAAAATTTCCCGATCATCAAGTTCAACGCTCAAAAATTATATGCAAACATGCTTGCCGAAGAGCTTCACCGCTACTTCATAAGACACGGCATAAAATATTTTTACATCGAAGCGCCGGAGAAATTCAGCCACGACAACAAATTTCGATGCAAATATTCTCATCGCATGGCTACATCGATGCTGACCTTCGGGAGTCCTGAAAATGATTACTTAGTCCATTCGGATCAGACAGGACAACGATGGAACACCTTTGGCGGCATGAGATTAACTCCCAACTCGCCACAAAATTATGAGCATCAGATATATATCTTCGGAGCATGCTCTGTAATCGGAACTTTCGTCGATGATGATCACACTATCGCCGCATTTTTACAGTCAAAATTTAACGAAATTTCTGCTCCTTATAAAGTCATCAATGCAGGCAACAACGGAGGTTTCAGCGGCGCAACCATCAACGAACTTTATCGCATGGCGGATGCTGTCTTTCACTCAGGAGATATTGTCGTGCATGTGAACGGCGAAGCTTGGTGTTACGCATTCGGAGACAACTTGGCAGATAAAACTTCGCTTCATGAAATATTCAACAGCACCGGCAACAAGTTCAGCAGACCATTCAGAGATATCAAGAGCGGGCATCATCTCAACGAAGACGGCAATGAAATAATCGCGGATTTTTTGTGCAGAAGAATTTTATCTCAACCAGCTCAAAAAGTTCATAAAGCCGGCAACCTTCAGCCTTTATTCACGGTTATACCAGTCGCAGATAGATTGATAAAGAGTGTTCAGCTCAAAAATTTTTTGACGATGTTGGAAAAAGAAAAAGTATCGGCAAAAAATTCCGGTGCTATCGTGATGAACTGCAATCCGTTCACTTTGGGGCATCGTTACTTGATCGAAGCGGCGTTGCGTGAGGTCGATTTCCTTTATGTTTTCGTGGTTGAGGAAGATCGCTCGGAATTTAGCTTTGAGGACAGATTTTCGCTCGTTAAAGCAGGCTGCTCGGATCTAGACAACATCAAAATCCTGCCGTCGGGCGAATACATGATCTCTATGACAACTTTCAGAGATTATTTTCAAAAAGAAGCCGTTCAGAAATCCGTAGCTGTCGCGCCTGTTGCAGATATCAAGCTCTTTGCTCAGACGATCGCGCCGTTGTTGGGAATAAAGAAAAGATTTGCAGGAACAGAACCTTTCGACACTTTAACCGCAACATACAATCGTGCTATGGCGGAGATTTTGCCGAGTTTCGGAATCGAATTTATCGAGGTGCCGCGCATCACCACAGAAGACGGCGAAATCATAAGCGCGTCAACAGTTCGTGATTTGATGAAGCATGGAAGGTTGCAAGAGTGTCGGAAATTTTTGCCTGCTACGACATGGGAGAGGATTAAATGAAATTTGAAAATTTTGAAAGAGAAAGATTATCGCCAATCATAGCGGACATCGAAGATTACTCGCTGATGAGCAACGAAGAAAAATATTTCGTGAATGGCGCAATCCGCTACCTAAAACCACAAAAAATTCTCGAAGTCGGCGTATATTTCGGCGGCGGCTCGGCCGTCATCTTGAACGCAATCTCTGACATCGATGGAGCTGTGTTACATTCCGTCGACTATCGCGAAGCACAAAAAGGCAAGGCAACAGGCTTCGTGGTCGATGAATTTTTCCCGAAGCTCAATCACAAGTGGCGAGCATACAAGGGCGGCGATGTTTCACGCTTCATCGAGGACATCGGCAGCGAGATCGATCTGCTCGTCCTTGATACAGCGCACATTCACCCGTGGGAGACGCTGAATTTTCTGTGCGTCTTGCCGTTCATGAAAGTCGGCTGCTCATGGTGCATATTGCACGATATTTTCCTACATTACGATCCATGGAACAGAGATCGCCTCGCATGTCGTTACCTTTGGAGCTGTGCGGTCTCGGAGGACAAAATCTCGCCAAGCTCGAAGCTGTTCGCGAACATCGGAGCTTTTCGCATTACCAACGACACAAAAAGATACATCGATAACTTGTTCGAGAGCCTGCTTATCCCGTGGGGAGTTGAGATCCCGCAAGATGACCTCGACAGCATCGGGCGCGTTATCCGTGAACATTATCCGGCTCAATGTTACGATTTCTTCGCGAGAGCTATCGAGGTTCAGCGTTTCATGTTCGGGCAACCTGCGGAGAAGCTCGAAAGGGTAACTGATGAACGGCTCGGCGATGTGATCGACCTCGATCGTCCTATCGTGATTTATGGCGCGGGAGATGACGGCCTGAGGCTCGCAAAATTCTTCGAGGGTCGCGGGATCAAGGTCGCGGCGTTCTGTGAGCGAGAGCGTCGCTGTGAAAGCCTCAACGGCTTGCCTGTCATCGAATACTCCAACATGCCCGAAAGGTTAAGAAATTGCAACTTCATCATCAGCGTCCATGGCAAGGAGCGCGAAGAGATCCTCCGACTGTCGCACGGAAGGTTCGGCCGCGTGGTGTCGCTCAGAGCCTTAGGCATGACGTACGGCAAGCAGGAAGAGCGGCTTTACATCAAAAAATGAATTGACGAGCCTCCGAGTTTTCATTTAGAATTGAGCCACTTGCAATTCATTTTTAATTAAGGAGGCTTTTATCATGTTCAAAAAAATTTTTGCGTGCGTGTTGCTCGTGGCGATGCTAGCGTCGGTCGCTTCGGCTGAGGAGCTGTCGTTGAGCGCAATCAACAACTTTCTTAACACGTCGGCCAAGCTCGGTGAGGGAAGCAAGGCCAACCCGGTCGCTGTGATCCCGATCAACCACATCGACGGCCCAAAAGAAGAAGACCTGTTCTACGCTTTCGTGCCGTTCAAGTACGTCGCAAGGAATTACATCAAGTATCAGGTTACGTTCATCTCCTGCACATGCCGACCGGCTGACCTCAACGTGTGGTCGACCGCTTACGTCGAGTTGACGCTCCCGGCCTCCGGCAAGATCAAGGACGCGGCTGTACGCTTCTTCAGCTTCGACAGCGACTCAACGAAACATTACCTCGGAGGCTTCTGGGGCGACAGCAATCCATCGCCGATAGCTCCGACAGCGACATACGAGAAGTTCAAAGCTGAGATGATGCCGTATTACGTCGGCAAGACCTACGCTCAGCTCGGAGGCTTGGGCACGATCGACGACATCAAGGACTACGCCGAGGGTGAGGGACGCGCGGATCTCAAGCTCGACGCATGGACGGGCGCGACTGTCTCGGCCAACAACATTCTCAGAGCCATTCAGGCAATGTTCAACTATCACGCTACGGATTCATTCTTCGACGCTGACCCGGAGGCTCAGGCTATGCGTGCGATCTTTGAGAGTGAGAGGAAAGCTGCGGCTTCTCAGGTTGCGGCGGTGGCCTCAGCCGAGAAGATCGAACTCCCTGCGCCGGTCGACACAAAGAAAACTTACAAGGCCAACAAGGACGACACCGAAGAGACCGTATGCGAGCCGGGAAACTTCGGGCCGACATGTTCAGCCATCAACAACGAGAATTTACGCGCATATCTTGGCCGCAGCGACGTGATGTACATCGACATTCGCGACTACGAGGACTACGCCAAAAAACATTTGCGGAACTTCGAGTGTGTGCCTTACCTGTCGTTGATCTTCAACGCGAACGCCGACAAAGACCCCTCACTGCCTCAGCTCTACGGCGGCACGACCGACAACCCCGTCCCGGTCTATAAGGAGTCTGACGAAATTCTCGCGGCTCTGTTCCCGAAGAACAAAAATATTTTCCTGATGTGTCAGGGCGGCGGACGAGTCAACAACCTCATGAAGATACTCAACGCCCGCGGCTGGGACATGAGCAAGGTCTACAACATCGGCGGAATGGCTCACTACGCGACACCGGCATACAAGGACATCACGACCGACACGCCCGAGGTCATAATCAAAGCCTCGTATACGTTCGAAGGACTGACGCGCGTCGCGCCGGAAAAATAAAACTGTGATATAATAGGCTCGGGCAGTTCCTTGAAAGTCAGGGGACTGCTCTTTTTCAACTACATTTGCAACTACAGAAACCCCGAAATTTTTCAGACCTCGCGAGCTTTCGCGACCCCTCCGCCAAAAATAAATCCGCGACTTTTCGCCTTGCCTCGTGCGCTATAATGTGAATTACGCAGCTCACCTTCGACCTCTCCGAGGTTTGGGGGGGGGTGATGCAAATTTTGGCACTCTATAGGAGGTCTTTATATGGTGAGAAAATTCTTCGTATTCCTCTTGTGCTTCCTCGTATGTCTGGGCGTTGCGG
>JAFSJO010000152.1 GCA_017449415.1 Synergistaceae bacterium | reverse complement strand
GGACGTTCCTGTTTCAGGGAATACTCACAATGACTCCGAGCGTCATCAACAGCTATTTGCAGACGGACATGTCGGAAGTAATCCGGCTGATAGTGAGCAACGGAATGATACTGTATGCTCTAACGAGAAAGGTGCGCGGCTAGGATGATACGGAAACTTTTTGACATTATCGCCAACAATGCGGTACCGGCGGTCTTCATAATAATCTCAGCGTTCGCGATCCCGTTGAGCGGCTTCTCAGCGAGCTATCTCGTTCAGGAGCTGTTGACGCGCATAGGTCGAAATTCGTTCCTGATCCTCTCGCTGTTGATCCCGATCATGGCGGGCATGGGTTTGAATTTCGGAATGGTCTTGGGCGCGATGGCCGGGCAGATCGGCTTGCTCTTCATCTGCGACTGGGGCATCGTCGGCATACCGGGCATGGTGCTTGCGTGCTTGATCGGCACTCCGATAGCTATCGTACTCGGGATCTTCTGCGGACATATCTTGAACAGAGCCAAGGGCCGCGAGATGGTTACGTCGTATATCTTGGGCTTCTTCATCAACGGCGTGTATCAGATGGTCGTGTTGTACCTCATGGGCTGGATAATCCCAATCACAAATCCGAATTTGCTCCTGTCGCGAGGCTACGGAGTTCGTAACGCCGTAAGTCTCTCCGGGATCCGCGCAGTCCTCGATAACCTGATCCCGACGATCATAACGAACCAGGAGGGCGCGAAACAGTTCCTGAACATCAACGGCGCAGGCTCGTTCTTCCTTGTTCAGCTTCCTTTCTTCGACGGAGCTATCAGGCTTCCGCTTGCGACCTTCATAGTGATAGCTTTGTTCTGCGTGTTCATTATGTGGTTCCGAAAGACGAAGCTCGGCCAAGACATGCGCGCCATAGGTCAGAGCCAGAGCGTAGCTGACAGTGCCGGTATCCCCGTCAACAGGACGAGAATAATCGCAATCGTGATCTCTACGGTGCTTGCGTGCTATGGTCAGATTATTTACCTGCAGAACATGGGGACGCTGAACACCTACAACAGCCACGATCAGGCGGGAATGTTCTCGATCGCGGCGTTGCTGATCGGCGGAGCTAGCGTCTCGAAAGCGACTATCACAAACGTATTCGTCGGGGTCGTGCTGTTTCATTTGATGTTCATCGTTGCGCCGATGGCCGGGAAAAATTTAATCGGCGAGGCTCAGATCGGTGAATATTTCCGTGTCTTTGTGTCTTACGGGATCATAGCGATCGCTCTCGTGCTTCACGCTTGGAAGCGCAACAGGGAACGTGAGGCCGCACGTCGGAGCCTTCGTGGCAACAAAGGAGGTAATGAGTAATGTTCGTCGCTTTTCTGAAATTTTTGATGAGGTGGTTTCAGCGTCTTGTCCTGTTGGCGGCTCTCATTGCGCTCGGGGTGTGGCTGTTCTACATTGGGCGCGAGCATCAGATTTTCCTCGACAATCGAACCCTCGGCGAGTTCAAAGCTCTCGAACAGGTCAACGTCAGCATCAACGATGGCGAAGCTGTCGAGCTTATGCTGCGTGAGAGGGGCGTTAAGAAAGTCGTTGGCCCGGCGTTCGAGCTTAAAGCCGAGGTCTTCAATGAGGACGGCGAGATCATCAAGACAATCATGAAGCGTGTCAAGGTCGACTTCAGCAAGGACATCATGATAAACCTCCCGACCTTCACGGGCGGCGGAGATGATTTCATAGTCCCGGCTCCGAGATAGATTTGAGATTTTAATTAGGAGTGAGGAGTTAGGAAGCTTCTCGCTCCTTTTTTATTCTTCTTTGCGGCAGATGCTCTTGATCTTGCAGAACTTGCACAAGTCCGACCGATGCTCCGGCACGAACTCCCCAACATGCAAGACCTCAGCGGCGCAGCTCATTGCGTACTCGCCCTCGTCAACTCGTTCATCGATGGAATTTTTGAACTTTTGGGACTTGTATTCCCCGAAGATCTCAAAGAGTTCCGGCCTGTCTTCGGTCTGAGAGATGCTCCCGGATATCTTGCCGTCCTCGAGGCCAAGAATGTAAACCCCTCCGAGCGAAACGCGTTGACATTTACGAAACAGTGCCGCGTAGACAGAGAGCTGAAGTCCGTACGAAAATTTCTCGCGCTCTTCAAAGTTCCACGGATAGATTTCAAGATTTTTCATTGGAGCTTCGGAGTTCTCGCCGATCCCCTCTTTGTAGTCCGCAATGAAAGCGATCTCTTCGCCGTCCGGCGCGTTGAAGATCTCTATCCTGTCGCATTGTCCAAGGAAGACAACTCCGTCCTTGTCAGCTCGTAAATATGCCTCGTCCTCCAAAAGAATTTTTTCGTGTTCGTATCCCGCCGCGTGGAGCTTGCCCAAAATTTCAGACTGAAGACCGCTCAAACGTCGCACGCGATATTCAAGCCCGTCCAACTTTCTTCGCAGTCGGAAGTCCCGAACGAGCCGTGCGAACTTCTCGTAGTCTTCGATCTCTTCGCCGTTCGTCAGCGCGTTCCATTCGTCGTTGGCGAGCCTGAAGAAATCCTGCCTCGTGTCATCACGGTAACGCCGCCACACGCGCTCCCAAAACTTGTGAAGCATCACGCCCCACTCAATCTGCGAGACGATCTCGGTGTCGGGAGCGTAGAGGTTCGCGGTCTTCTCCTGCCACCAAAGGAATGGACAGCTCAATAATTTATGAATGTCGCTTGCGCCTACGGCTCTGGATCTCTTGCTGACCATCGGGGACGTTCGGAAAATCTTTTCGGACGCGTCGACCTCCGGGAATATGAAGCCGTCAGAGTTGAGGAGAATTTTTATCCCGCCGGATTTATTCTTTTTGACCTCCCAGCTTGGAAAATCCTCAATGAATTTCTCCATGAAAGGCGACTCGGTCAGTGGCCGGCCCTCGTCATCAAGCTCAGGGCTAGAGATTATCGTGAGCTTCTCGCCGACCTGAACCAACCGACGGAATAAAGCTTCGTGCTGCGCAGCCTTATCGAACGTCGTGGGCAGATATGCTTTGCTTGCGGCGAGCTTCTCGCGTTCGGGATTGCCGAGCAGCGGCGATGATGTTACGTTGCCTGACCATGTTTTCTGAGTGATGCCCGTCATGATCCAGACAGGAAAGTAAGCGAGAACGGGCGGCGTGTTGGTGTAAATCCTGACGGCGTTGGAAATCTGCAATGGCGCGCGAGTGTCCGTGTTGGCGCACCACCTTTCGAGGAAGTCCCAAGCTTCGTCGTTCCTGAGCTTGCTGTCTTGGATCTCGCCAAGGTCCGGCATCAGCTCACCGAGTGCCAAAACTTTCTCGCCGATCGTCTCAATCGCGCTCGCGGTCGTCCGCAGAGTCTCATCAAGCTCGGGAATGTTCGCGACCTCTTCAGTGTCGTAGCGGTCGAGCCACAAACCTTCGGTCGTCAGAAAATCATAGAATGCGCTCATGATCCTTTCGGGTCTGTTCAACCTCGCCATAGCGTCGCGGAATTTTCTGATGGCTCTTATGGAGGTCAGGGCAACGCGGAAGACATTCTCACCCCTCACTCCTAACTCCTCACCCCTAACCTTCAAAAAGTTCTCCCAACCGTCCAAGCCCGATGGCCCGGCGCGATAGACGCTCATGAAAGGGAACTTGCTCCCGGCGAAACACGGCTGCGTCAACAGCATAGCGGTCTCGTAGGTTGGAAAGCCTCTCGAGTTCAAATGACGGATCGAGCCTAGAATTTTCCCCGGCAACGTCAGATTTATCTTCACGCCCGAGACGAAGTCGTAAGGGATCCCGTAACGTTCAAAGGCTTGCGCGAAAGAATTTTCCCGGCCTCCGGCGATCATCATTCCGACGTTATCGAAGTTGAAATTTTCGCGTCCTGAGATTGCAAGGTTGCGAGCGATGACTTCAGGCTCAAGCTCCGGCTCAGCCACCGGGACTTTCATAATTTTCCCCGGCGAGACTTTCAATTCGGAGCTAACTCCGCGAAGCTGTAAATCAGCGTCATAAAATTTTTTCAAGTTCGTCTCGGGTTTCAAGATGATTACGTCTTCGCACCTGTCGGCCAACGCGCGGATCAGTTCGAGCTGTGCGTGAGTGAAAGACAGAAAGCCGCAGAAGACAATCACGAAATTTCTTCCCCACTCCTGATTTTTGATGATCTCGTCGAGTGCCGCCGTGTAAATCTCCGCGCTGTCGAGGAGGTCATATTTTTCAAGATACCTTATGTAGCGCGAATAAACTTCCGGCAAAAGAAATTCCGAGGCGTTGTCGCTCTCCGGGTTGAAGTCGAGCTGTTCGGGCTTCACAGCTTCGTTGAGAAGTTCGCGAATGTCGCGCGAGATTATGCTCAAAAATCCCGGGCGCGTAAGTCCTGGGAGCTTCTTGACCTTTTCGGGATATTCGGCGAGGACATCTCTCAATATCGCATTGAGAATTAGCAAGTGATCCGGCGGCGAGAGAACTCTTTTCCGTTTGCTGTTCCCGGCTTCGCAGACATCTTTGTAGATTTCGTCCCATGTCCAAAGCCCGTTCTCGTCTTTAGTTGAGAGCCACGACTTGTCAGCACGCGACGGCACTATGATTTTCTGATTTTGGAATTTGAGACCGTCAAGAAGTCCTGCGACCTCCGAGACGAAGTTATAAGGAAGAACATTGACAGCCATAAAATTATTCCTTTTGCTCAGGTTGCGTCTGAGATTTCTCAGCGATCTTTATGAACTCGCTCATCAATCTGAAGTCGTCCTGACGAAATTTTTTCCCGGCCTTGAACTTTTTCCAGTCCTCGAATAAATCCCGTTTGCGAAGAAAATTCACGTGCGCCGTGTAGATTGCTTCGCGCCAAAGGTCGCTGAATGATTTTGTGTTGTCTGCCATGATTGAAGCCTCCTTTAGTTTTGTGTCTTGCGCCGCAGCCTGTTTGTGATTGCGCTGAGGTTCATTATGAAAAACTCGTCGCGGAAAATCAACAGAACCGCAAAATAAATCCCGGCTCCCGCGAAGATCAGCGTGAACGTGTTGCGAGGAGTTGAGATCAGATCGCTCCCGTAATATCTCAGAGCTGCGAACATCACAAGCCCGGCCGCGAGATAATTCTTCCCGCACGAGAGTATCTTGACGAAGCTAAGTTCGTCGCTCAAAAAATAAATCTGCGAGAACGCCACAGCCGCCTCAGCAACCACCGAAGCTATCAAAGCTCCGTCAGCGTGATAGTGTCGTATGAATATTATGTTGAAGACAAAATTCACAGCCGCGCCGATCGTTACGGTGATGGTGTAGAGATTTTGCTGTCCTGTCGTAACTAAATATTGCCCCGTGATGTAGCTCAGGCCGATGAAGATCAAGAGGAAGCTCGAAATTTTCAGCAGGCTCGCGACGCGCACGTAATTCGCTCCGAAAAACCAAATAACAAAATTATCAGACACCGCGATCAGGCCAAGACACATTGGCACAGAGATAAACCACGAGAATTTGAAACATTTGTAAATGTATTCGAGAATTTTTTCGTGTTCGTTCTTTTTGAAGAGATAGCCAATTCGCGGAGTCATCACGCTCCCGAGCGACGTTACGACAAGCAACGCCATTCGCGCAATTCTCAACGCAAGCTCATAGTAGCCATTCTCAGCCGGACTCCCGACAATGACCCCGAGCATAAGCTTATCGAGTACAGTGTAAACCTGAACAGCGACGCTCGGAATGAAGAGCGACCATATTATTTTGATGTTGCGGAAGGGATCTAACGCTTTCCAGTCGGGCCAGTCGATGTATTTCGGAAGCTCCGGCCACAGCGACAGCAAGCTCATGAGGTTGAAGAACACCGCGCCAAAAACATATACGGGCACGTCCGCCGGACTCTTCACGAAGAGGAATATAAACACAACGTCGCAGATTTTTACGATCGTGTTTCGGAAGACGAGCTTCCCGAACTCCTCCATTCCAGCGAAGAACCACGAGGCATCGAACGCAACTCCGATTAAGATATTCGCGCTGAAGATTATATAGACGAGATGATGATTACGAACATATATCATCGCGAGCGTGATGAAGATCAGGAACCATATTAACGAGGTCATGAGCGCGAGAATTTTCAGCTCCCAGAAGACCTGCGTAAGCTCCCGGCGGTTGTCCTGATGATACGAGACCTCGCGCCTGCCAAAGGTCGCTATCCCCATTCCGGCAAATAAAGTGAAGTATTGCGTAACCGCGAACGCGAAGCTGATGACCCCGACCCCGTCCGGCAACAGAACACGCGACACGTATGGCGTGGTTATGAATGGCGTTATTAGTAAAAGTATCTGGTAGGCGAGATTGTAAATGTAATTTTTCTTTATGCTCTTGCCGCTCACAAAAATTTTTCTCCTGATTGAGATTGAATTTCGTTATGGTATTATACACGCAGACAATAACAATTCACGGAGGAATATAGCTATGAGAGTAGTTCAAACAAACGTTATCAATGACACCGCCGGTTCCGTCAGCAGGCTCGAGAAAGGCTTCGTAACGCGCCGGGTCGAAAATCAGTTCGTGCATGTCCGCGAGCCTATCATGGTTCAGCGTCCGCAGATCGAGGACTTCAACAACCTCGTCGTCGTTCATGATCAAGTTGAGCAATATATATAGGAAAGACATGAGCAAAATAATTTTCAATGACGCTTGCGTTCACGTCGTCTTCTTGGGACTCCCGAACGTCCCCGGGATAGCAGCGGAGATTTTCAACAGGCTCTCGGAGCTTTCGATCAACGTCAGCATGGTTACGCAGAACACAATGAGGGGCGGCCGCTCGGATCTCTCGTTCCTGATTGAGAAAGAGAGGCTCGACGAGGTGATCCCGGTGTGCCGTGAGATTTCTGAGCATGTCGGAGGTCAGGGCGTTTCGTTTGCTACGGAGGTGGCGGCGATAACCGTCGGACTTGACTCGCCGTCGGACGCAGCTCACACGCTCGCGAAGATTTTTGCGGCTCTTGCGTCGGTGGGTGCGAACATCGAGATCATCAACTCGACCTCGGATAGCGCAATATGTATCGTGAGCCTGACGAAAGCCCGCGAGGGACTTGCTGCGCTCGAGAAAGCTCTTGCGAAATAAAAAATACATAGTGTTACGCTGTTGCGAAATTTGAATTTCCGTATAATAAGCTCCGACCCGAAATTTTAATTTTAATCAGGAGAGAAAAATATCATGGCGTGGATCGAAGCCCATCAAGAATTGCCAAGGCACCCGAAAACCAAACGCTTTGCGAGAATGTTGAAAATCTCAATACCGCAGGCGGTTGGTCATCTGTTCATGTTTTGGTGGTGGGCGTTGGATTACGCCGAGAACGGAGATCTCTCGCGATATGATGCCGACGATCTCGCTGATGCCGCGCAGTGGGACGGGGATCCGCAAGAGTTTTTGAAGGCCATGATTGAGTGCGGGCCGGGAGGTTCGTATGGATTTATAGAGGAAGACGAGTCGGGAATGTCTGTACACGATTGGGAGATGTATAGCGGGAGGCTCGTCGAGAAACGTGAAAAAAATCGCCAACGTCAAGCGCGAATTAGGCAAGAAACTTCAAATTCTGAAAAAGGTTTACAATCTGAAAATGACGAAACTAAGTCGCAAAAGAAGAGTCGAAAACGCAATAAAAACGTGAAAAGTGTCGTCGTTATACGCGAGGTAAACCTTGATGATAACTCATCTGATGAGAGTAACGAAGCTGTAACGCGTGACAGCGATGTTACTAACGGAGATGTAGCGCGTGAGTCGCAGGGCTACACAACAGAACACAACACAACAGAAACAGAACAGAACACAACAGCTACAGACTCCCCCCCACCCCCCGCCCCGGAAGCTGCGGCTGAGGCAGAGGCATCGGCGAGCGAGATAAATCTCGGCGAACTTGTCAGGCTCTGGAACGAGAAGCTGACTCCGCTGGGATTTTCCCACGTGCTGAAAAAAACTCCGACCCGCGAGAAAGCTCTGCAAAACCTGCTTGACACGTCGGCTGACAGGAAAAATCCGCTCTGGTGGCAGCAAGTTCTCGACCGCGTCAGCCTGTCCGAGTTCCTGCGAAACAGCGTCAACGAGCGAAACTGGTTCACGCTTGACTGGCTGCTGAACGAGAGCAATCTCGTCAAGCTCCTCGAGGGTCGTTATGACAACAGGCCGGACTCAAAGCCAGCTCCGATGCAGGCTCCCGTGAAGTCAATCGCCGAGATCATGGAGCAGCACAGCAAGTTCGCAAACGCCGTAAACGCCGATTTCAGCGTCGTCGAGGAGGGTGAAATCCATGACGGAGAACGATCGCCGGGCTTTCAATGACATCATGGACGCGGTGAATGACCTGACGATAATGCCGGGCGGAAAAGATTTGGCGCGAATGAAGCAAATTTTGTTCGCGAACCTCATGGATTACCCGCTGGAAGTCATTGCGAACGCTCTCAACGCTCATTGCCGTGTCGAGAAATTTTTTCCGATGCTCGCGGACATCATCAGGCAGATCGAGGGCACTCCCGACGAGAGAGCTTTGCTTGCGTGGTCGCTGGTCATGAAAGCCAAACGAAAATATAAACTCCGAAAGGCCATAAGATTTCCTGCGCCTGCAATTCACTTCGCAATCGAGAGAATGGGCGGCTGGGAAAAATTTTTTTGGTCGGTCGACGATTACAACGAAAGTTTCAAATCCGCCGAGTTTCAGAAACTCTACAAGATCGGCGAGAAATGTTCGTCGTGGGACGGCGAGAACGGAAAAATAAAGGTCTGTCCTTACTTTCCATCTGAAGAAGAAATCTACGCGCTGAAGAAAGGCAACAAAAAATTTCGGCGCGAGGTCTTTGACGTTGAAAGCGACAGAGTTATAACCGAAAACTTAAAACAGATTTGCTAAGGGGGTGAAATTTTTGTGACAACTCCGATTCGTTTTTATGACCCGTTAACTCAATATCTCGGCGAATGGTCGATGGGGATAACCCTTTATTCCGTCATTTTCAGAATATGTCTGGTCGTTGTCCTTGCGGCTATTGTCGGCTGCGAACGCTCCAGCAAAAGACATTCCGCGGGGCTGAGGACTTTTATTCTCGTCTCGCTGTCGTCGGCTGTGTCGGCCATGATCGACCTTTGCATAATCGCGAACACGGAACACGGCTTCCCGATCATATCGGCGGCTTCGGTGGTGTCGATCGCCATGATCAGCGGCAACTCGATACTGTTCAGTTCCAAGAGTCAGATTAAGGGGCTGACGACCTCGGCGGGACTTTGGGGCTGCGGCATTGTTGGACTTTCGGCGGGCGCGGGGCTTTATACGATAACGCTGGTGTCGTTCGTTGCGCTGTTGTGCTGCATATCGCAGCTGCCTTTGATTGAAAGCGTCTTGAAAGACAGATCCAACCACTTCGAAGTTCACTTGGAACTGAAAAACACGTACAACCTACAGGACTTCGTTACGACGATCCGCAAACTTGGCCTAAAGATCGACGACATAGAGTCCAACCCGGCGTATCTCAACTCGGGGCTGAGCGTCTACTCCGTCTCGATCACGATAAGCGAACGCGACTTCAAGAAATACAAGAAGCACAAGGACATCATAGAGGCGTTACAGTCGCTTGATTATATTCACTACATTGAAGAAATGAATTAGGATTATAATTTGATTAGGAATTAGGGATTGAAGCTCCTACCTCCTAACTCCTAACTGAAACAAAAGGAGAGATTTTTTATGCAGATTAGTTTCACGCAGAATCCCAACCCCGGCAAGATGCCGCCTGAGGATAAGCTGGGTTTCGGTTCAGTATTTTCGGATCACATGTTCGTGATGGATTACACGGACGCGAAGAAATGGCACAACGCGAGAATAGTTCCTTACGGGCCGATCCCAATCAATCCCGCCGCAAGCGTGCTTCATTACGCCAATGAAGTTTTCGAGGGAATGAAAGCATATCGCTGGGCTGACGGATCGATTCACCTCTTCCGACCGATGGAGAACGCCAAGCGCATCAACATCTCCGCCGAAAGGATCGGACTGCCCGAGATTCCCAACGATATTTTCCTTGAAGCTGTTCACGAGGTCGTGAAGGTCGACAAAAATTGGGTGCCGTCATCTGAAGGAACGTCGCTGTATATTCGTCCGTTCCTGTTCTCGCTTGACCCGGAACTCGCGCTGCACGGGATCCATGAAGCGAAGTTCGTGATCATTCTTTCGCCGAGCGCAAGCTACTTCGCTGAAGGCATCAAGCCCGTCAAGATCATGCTTGAGACCGAAGACGTACGAGCTGTCCGCGGCGGAACCGGCTACACGAAATGCGGAGGCAACTACGCGGCAAGCAACAGAGCAGGCGACAGGGCACTCGCAAAAGGCTACTCGCAGGTGTTGTGGCTCGACGGCGTTCACAGAAAATACATCGAGGAAGTAGGCGCAATGAACGTAATGTTCAAGATCGACGGGACTGTCGTAACTCCGACGCTCGAAAACGGCTCAATACTCGGCGGCATTACGCGCAAGTCGTGTCTCGAAGTTTTGAGGAGCTGGGGTGTTCCTGCCGAAGAGAGATTGCTGAGTGTTGACGAGCTCATCGGCGCGGCGGAGTCCGGCAAACTCGAAGAAGCTTTCGGGACGGGCACGGCGGCGGTTATCTCACCGATCGGCGAGCTGTTCTACAACGACAAGAAATACACCGTCAACGACTTCAAGATCGGGCCGACGGCTCAAAGACTGTACGACGAACTTACGGGGATTCAGTGGGGCAAGCGTCCTGATCCATTCGGGTGGACTGAATGCGTGTAATTCTTCCGACGTTCGCAAAACTGAATTTGACTTTGAGGGTCATCAACAGGAGGCCGGACGGTTATCACAATATCGTCTCGACTTTCCTGAGGATCCCTTCGGGCGATGTCCTTTACATTTCCGAGTCGACGGCCGGGATCGACATAGTTAACTCCAACATAAGCATCAAAGGCGAGAATATCATCATGAAAGCGTTGAGGACGGCTCGCGAGAGCGGCTTCAAATTCCCGTATCTCAACGTGAAGATCCACAAGAGCATTCCGCCGGGCTCAGGCTTGGGAGCAGGCTCGGGCAACGCGGCGGCGATCTTGCTGTGGCTCGGAGCTGAGAAAGTTGCCGCGAAAGTCGGAGCTGATGTCCCGTTCCTGTGTTCGGATCATGAGATGGCGATCGTCTCGGGGATCGGCGAGCATATCGAAGTGGCTAAGGGCGGGATCCCTCACGGTGTCATAGCGATCCCGGACTGGCAGACGGACACGAAGAGCGCGTATCAGGAACTCGACTCGCTCGGCTACGGGGTCGATACGCTGCTGGCAAGGACGGAGATGCGCGACATGTACCACGCCAACGCGGGTAAGAGAGTCGGCTTGTTGCCGAATGACTTCCTGAAAGTTTTGATAAAAGAACACCCGAAGTATAACGAGCTGTTCTCGATCTTTGACGAGGCGGGGGCTGATGCGTGGGGCGTAACGGGATCCGGTAGCGCGGCTTTCGCTGTCTTGAATGCGCCGAAGATTTTCAAGTGGCCGAGTTACGTTAAGAACGTTTTGTATTTTTAGTATGTCTTCCTGACTCCTCGGCATTGGTTATGTTATAATCCTCCAAAAATCTTTTGGGAGAGATTGAAATAAAAATTTCAGAGTGTGCTAAATTTTTTATAAGATCGTTCGGTTCGCTCTTGACAAGTTTTTTTCAAGATGATTATAATGGCTATCGGCTATCGGCTATCGGCTATCGGCTATCGGCCTAGTTGTTGCCTGACTTCACCTACACACCACACACAAACTTCACATAAAAAATCCCACATAACTTCTTCCCCTGTTTCGTCTTTATCTAAGGGGGTGATTGACCGCACTCAATGATCGCGTGAGTGAGTCGGCACGTTCTCGCGTGCTGTTGGAATTTCATTATCCTTTGGAGAGGAGATAACACTAATGAAAGCGAAAAAATTATTTGCGCTCGCTCTTT
>JAFSJO010000151.1 GCA_017449415.1 Synergistaceae bacterium | reverse complement strand
TGACGCACTGCCCGATGAACTCGGCGAGCCTCATTCCTGCCCAGCGAAGCGCGTGATTTTTCTTTTGCTGTTCGTGGCGTTCAAAATCTTCATCGGTATCGGCGACGAGAACGAGATTGACCATATCGCCGAAAATCGTGTGATGCTGATATTTGCCGCCCATGGCGATCACACCGTCCTGGAATCCTCCGGCATGTTCGCCAACTACTATTAACGAACAATCCTGAAGGCAATGTGTACGGCCTGACCCGGCTACTTCCATCTCGGTCAACACGCCCGGGAAAATCCCATGGCCGCCCGAAACTTTGCAGCGCATCTCTACAGCCTCTTTGACGGGACATAACACGACGTTGTCGCCCGGGTGGACGATTTTGAAATCTGCCGTCGTTATATGCTCGTCTTCCTTTACAACCGAGAGCAACTCTTCTTTGTTCAACGTCAGAACACCATCGGAGTAAGCTGTCTTATCTCCAAACTGAATGTCCTTGACATGGAACGCTCCAATTTCAAGTCTCATTATTGAATTTCACATCCTCATTAATTTCAAAAAAAAACACACGGAAAAATAAGGTCTCGAATCTTTGAACGGAATAATACTTAAATCTGTCAGCGTTGAAAATTTTATGGAAAAGAAATTTTTTTCGCCATAACAAAAAACATTATTTCAAAACGAGCGAATTACCTATTGACGAAATCGCGAACTTTCACAGAAAATATTTCCACTTCAATAGCAAAGAGAGGTGAAAAGTTTACAATGTCAGTACTCGAAATCACGAAAGAAAATTTTGAGGCGGAGTTCAAAAATTCTCCCACCCCTGCAGTTCTTGACTTCTGGGGGCCGAAGTGCGGGCCGTGTCTGGCGCTTATGCCGAAGTATCACGAACTCGCGGAGAATCCGAAATATGAGGGCAAATTCAAATTCTGCTCAGTCGATACGTCAAAGAATCGTCGCGTGGCTATGATGGTCAGGCCGGCGGTTATGGCTCAGCCGACGTTCCTGTTCTTCAAGGACGGCGCGGAGGTGGCGAGACTCGGCGGAGATGGCCTCACTATCGAGGAGATCACGGCGAAAGTCGATGAACTGTGCGCGTAAACGAGTGAGGAGTTAGGAGTTAGGGTTCAGCCCTGACGCGACAGCTTCTCCGATGAAAATAAAGTTAAAAAGTCAGCGAATGGAATATATAATATGTATAGAGTCAGCAAAAAAGTTTCACAGCAACAAAAATTTTATTTCAAAGGAAGGAAGGAAGGTGTCAAACATGGGAAAATTAGCAGGAAAGAAATTATTGCTTCTCGGTGAGCGTGATGGCGTGCCGGGACCTGCAATGGAAGCATGTTTGAAGGACAGCGGCGCAGAGATTATTTTCTCAGCGACCGAGTGCTTTGTCTGAACGGCCGCAGGCGCGATGGACCTGCAGAACCAGCAGAGAGTTAAAGATGCTGGAGAGAAATATGGAACGGATTGCGTTGTAATTCTTGGTTCCTCTGACGCGGAAGGCGCGGAGATTTATGCCGAGACAGTTACAGCAGGCGACCCGACATATGCAGGACCCCTCGCCGGAGTTTCGTTGGAACTCCCTGTATATCACGTTTTTGACCCGATAATCAGAGCCGAATGCGACCCCGCAGCTTGGGAAGAGCAGATTTCCATGATGGAGATGGTGCTTGACCCGGACGCGCTTGCCGAAGCAGTCAAAGGTATGCGCGAGCAGTACAGCAAGGACGTTATTGAAGAGTAAACATCGAAATTATTCACGGGGGATTTTTGCGAAAAAGTCCTCCGTTTTTTATATCAATGAGGAATTAGGAGTGAGGAATTAGGAATTGAATACTTCCCCCTCCGAGGTCTTCACGCTCCCGCCAGTTTTGATTTTTTTAGTAAAAGGAGGAAAACAAGTTGAGAGATAGGACAGGGAATAAGGAGCCAACACTCCTAACTCCTAACTCCTAACTGACACGAACATGAAAGTCGGAATTAAAAGTTATTCGTATTGTCTGAACCACGCGCCCGAGACCGGCAGCCACTACGGCGGCACGCCCTACGAAGCATTTCACAGCGGCAAGGAGCAGGAATTTCTCGACGCGCTCCCAAAGCACCTCCAGAGCTACGACAGCGCACGCCACTACGCGCCCAACCAGACCTACATCGGCGGCATAAGCTACGAGGAGTTCGAGGCTCTTCCGAGCGGCTGGGTCAACAACCCTCTGCCCGACGAGAAAGCAAACCGTTACGGAAAATTCGGCGAGATTATGCCCGAAGATGAGTTTCTTGGCCTGATCTCAGCGTGTGATGAGTTTGAGCTTGTGTGGCTCGAAAAGTCCTTCGCCGAGGCCGTCAGCGCAAAGCTGGCTCAAGACCCCGTCATCACCGAAGCGATCGTGAAGCGCGTAGTTCGTCCCAAGAACATGCACGAGCTTGCTGAGATTGACACGGAAGTTAAAGACCGCGACGGACTGTATCTCTATCACGATGGCAAGCCTGTGGGCTGCGTACGAAGCGGACACCCCACGGATCAGTGTCTGACCGCTCACGTGCTGTTGGAGAACTTGGCCGGGAAAGCTTCGGGCGTGTTGGCACTGCTTCACCTGTTGAAGAACAGCGGACTTGACCCCAAAGATCTTGACTTCGTTATCGAATGTTCGGAGGAGGGCGCGGGCGACGTAGGTCAGAGAGCCGGAGGCAACTTCGCGAAGGCCATTGCTGAAGTCGCGGGCTGCGTCAATGCGTCGGGCTGCGATGTTCGCGGGTTCTGCGCGGGGCCGGTCAACGCCATGATCAACGCGGCGGCTCAGGTCGCTTCGGGTGCAAGGAAGAATATCGCGGTCGTGGCCGGTGGCTCGATCCCAAAGCTCTTCATGAACGCTCGCGACCACGTCAAGAAAGGTTTGATAGCTCTCGAGGACTGCGTCGGAAGCTTCGGTGTCCTGCTCGTCCCTGATGATGGCACGATGCCCGTGATGAGGCTCGATGTGTTGGGCAAACATACCGTCGGAGCTGGCGGAGCCCCTCAGGCCGTAACGAGTGCGCTGACGTTTGAGCCGCTTCAGGCCGCTGGGCTGACGTTCGCGGACGTTGACAGATACGCTCCTGAGCTTCAGAATCACGAGATTACCGAACCCGCCGGGGCCGGCAACGTTCCACTCGCTAACATCAAGATGATAGCCGCTCTCGCGGTCATGAAGAAAGCGATCGAGAAGTCCGAGATGATGAACTTCATCAAGAAGCACGGCACGATCGGCTACGCTCCAACGCAGGGACATATCCCGGCCGGAGTTCCTTTCATTGGCCCGGCTTGCGAGCTTATCAACGAGGGCAAGATTAAGCGTTCGATGATCATCGGCAAGGGCAGCTTGTTCCTCGCGAGACTCACGAACCTCGCCGACGGTGCGTCGTTCCTGATCGAAGCTCCTGAGAAGGTCGAAGCTCCCGCGACGGTCAGCAAAGATGACATCAAGGCGATGATCCTGGAAGTGTTGGGCGAAGTCGCCGGAAAGCTGGCCTAACATGTCCGACGAAATCAAAAAATTAATCGGCGAGGCTCTGTCTGACATCATCGAGACGGCCAAGACCGGCGGCAAAAAAATTCGAGTCGGGCTCATGGCCTCGGGGAGCGAACACGGAGCCGAAGAGATCGCGAAAGGCGCGGCGTTGGCTCTTCAGAACTCCAGCAACGTCATTCCGGTATTGATTGGGCCGAAAGTTCCGGGCTATGAAGACCTCGAATACATCGACTGCGCTGAGTGCGACATTCCCGCAACCCTCGAAGCCTGCGTCAAAGATGGCCGAGTAGCCGGAGCTGTCGCGATGCACTTCCCGTTCCCGCTTGGCGTAACGACGATCGGCAGAGTTTCAACCCCCGGGCGCGGCAAGCCCATGATCTTGGCCTCAACGACAGGGACATCATCAACAGTTCGCGGCGAAGCTATGTTGCGTAACGCTGTCTACGGTATCGCGGTCGCAAAAGCTCTCGGGATCGCCAACCCCACGGTCGGAGTCTTGAACGTCGATACGGCTCAGCCGGTGTTCAGAGCTTTGTCGCGCATGAAAGAGAAAGGCTACGACATCACATTTGGAACTTCAACGAGAGCTGACGGAGGCTCTGTACTTCGCGGCAATGATATTCTCACGGGCGCGGTTGACATTTGCGTTACGGACACGCTCACCGGCAACGTACTCGTGAAGATGTTCTCGTCATTCACGACGGGCGGAAGTTACGAGGCTGTCGGCTGGGGCTACGGGCCGTCATGCGGCGAGGGTTGGAAGCATGTTGTCTCGATCGTCTCGCGTGCGTCAGGTGCCCCGGTCATAGCTAACGCTCTTTCGTTCACCGCGAGCGTCATCGCCGGGGGACTTGCTGAGAAAGTCGCGGAGGAGCTGAACGCCGCAAGGAAAGCCGGGCTCGATGAGGAGATCGAAGCTCTGACACCGAAAGCCGCGCAGGCCGAAGAGGTTAAAGCTCCCCCGGCTGAACCCACGGACGACGAACTTCACGGCATTGATGTTCTTGAAATCGAGAACGCCGTCAAAGTTCTTTGGAAAGAGGGAATTTACGCCGAGAGCGCAATGGGCTGCACCGGCCCCGTCATCAAGATGCCCGCGCGACACATGGCCAAGGCCGCTGAGATTTTGAAAGCCAACGGATACCTATAGGCAGTGAGGGGTTAGGAGTTAGGAGTTAGGAGTGAAAAAAAATTCCTCACCCCTCACCTCTCACCCCTAACTAAAAAGAAATGAGTTGCTTAGCTACATTCAAGACTACAAGCGCGGCTCTGATGTTCGAGAGGACTTGCCGCAGTTCGGGGATATCAGCTCGGATTGCGCCTGTCCCTCGTTCTTTATCGTCAAGCTGCGGGCTTGCCTGCGAGTTTCCCTGCGACCTCCGCGACAAAGTTGAAGAGATCGCGACCTCTAAAAAAATTTCCGTCGCTGGTTATCATTCGATTTTAGAGTGAGGGATTTATTGCGCCCCCTTTTAAGGGGGAGAGGGCCACTAAGTGGCGAGGGGGTTACATTAAAAAGTGGAAAATTTATTGCTGTTGTTTAGCTCGTCGCTGCCTGTCTGGGACACTGAGACCGTCATAGCGGCGGGCGAAGATCCTACGGGGCTTGAAGCTCTCATCATGAGCGGCGACCTTATGCCCTTAGCTTCGGGCTACGTGCTGACACCTCAGGGGATCCGGACGCGTGAGAATGTTGCGCGGGAGTTGTTCATTCCGGTTACGTCCGCTGGCGAGGTCATCATAGATGCTTCGCGGGCGCGGGAGTTGCTCGAACTCAATCGCATGGCGCAGTTCATGGATCGAGCTTTCGTTACGGATTGGGGGGTCAAGGAGGTTACAGTGCGCGAGAGATTTCCTCTCATGCCGAGCCTCAACGATGACGAATATTTTTGCTTCGACGGCGATAGGGTCAAAGCGGCTTGGCCTGATCATGAGCTGGTGAAGAAATTTCTGAATGACTTCCCCAACGTCGGAGTTGCCGCTCGAAAGCTCCCTGCGCCGGGTCATGAGGCTCTCGAAGATTGGGCACGTAAGAATAATTTGAAGTTCGGCGAGTTCTCGGTCGATTTCGTGTTGCGGAGCCGCGCCGATTTCAACCATTACAAAAATTACGAGCAGCTCCCTTCGGATAAGTTCAAGTTCCTTGACGCTGATGAGCTGTTCGTGCAGAAGGTCGGAGATGACTTCACGAAGCTGCTGCCTTTCATCGGGAAGCTTCATATATTCCTGACGCTTCAACGGAGGATTTACCTGCCCGGCTGGTTTGACATTGACCACGACGAGAACGAAGATTGGCATCTGCTCTGCCTCGTTACGGACACGGAGAGCCAACTCGAGAAGCTCACAACGACACTTCAAACGTGGGGACATGACCTCATTGACCCGGCTCGGCCTCTGTTCGTCCTTGGGTCGAGCATTGAGCGTCTTCGCAACCAAAAGGAACAGAAGCGAACTCTCTACGATTGGTTCCAAGAAGAGACGATCCGAATATTGCGACCCGACGCGCCCGACGGCGAATAATGCGCTACATCGACAACCCAAGCACAGACCCGGAATATAATCTTGCGTTCGAGAGGTCTCTTTGCAACTCCTCACTCCTCACACCTAACTCCTCACTCACATTCATGCTTTGGCGCAATGCTCCTTCGGTCATCGTGGGTCGCTTCGGCAATGTCAGCGACGATGTAGATCTCGACTTCGCGGCCTCGCACAATATCCGCGTAGTTCGCAGAGCCTCCGGCGGCGGAGCCGTCTATCACGACCTCGGCAATGTGAATTACTCGTTCATAACCAGAGACGAAAAAATTTTCACGCTCGAATATTTCTCCAACACCATAATGGAAACTCTGAACGCGATCGGAGTCAACGCAGCTTTGAGCTTCTCCCACAACGACATCAAAGCTAACGGCCTCAAAATTTCCGGCGCGGCTCAGTATCATCACGGCGGCTCAATGATCCATCACGGAACGCTGCTCTTCGACTCCGACCTGAGCATGATCCCGCGAGTGCTGAGACATGCCGGGCGGGTCGCGAACATCAGGCCGTTATTGAAACATGACATGAACGTAAACGAATTTATACACGCAATCAAACAGGAGATGAACGTTAATGATAGATTTTTATGATGATGTACTATACACGAAGACCAACGAATGGGCGCGAAAGGTCGATGATGTCGTTCGCGTCGGGATTGACGACTACTCGCAGGCTTCACTCGGCGATATAGTTCATATTGAGGTCGCGGAGGTCGGGACAAGGGTCGAGACCGGGAAATCTTTCGGAGCAATCGAGGCCACGAAGTCCGTAACTGAGATCAACGCGCCTATCTCCGGCGTAATCGCGAGGGTCAACGACGAAGTTTTGAAAGCTCCGGGGCTGATCAACCTCGCGCCGTTCGACGAGGGTTGGATCGCTGAGATAACGCCGGATAATATCGCCGAGCTTGACGCTCTGATGAACGCCGAGGCTTACAAGAAATTCATAGCGCAATGACAGACACCGCCGAACGTATTCGCAACATCAAGAATTTCAAGCGCGAGATCTATCGCGAGTACGGATTTTATTATTATGTCCCGATGGCGGAGGCCTACACCGTTCAGATCCCCGTTACGGTCAGCTGCTCGTATAGGAGATGTCTGTATTGCGACCTCAATCAGGGAATGAAGTTCCGCGAGCTCGGTCTCGATGAGATTGAGGAGCATATCCGCAAGCTGCGCTACATCAACGACAGACCCGCGAAGAGATTTCTGCTCGCCGGTGGAAATCCTTTCGTGCTGAGTTCGGAGAAGCTGTTGAAGATCGCCGGGACGGTGCGCGAATATTTCCCCGAATGCGAATACATCTCCGCGTTCTCGCGAGCCGACGACATCACCCGAAAGACTTCCGACGAGCTGAGAGCTTTACACGCCGCCGGGATTGACAGGCTCTGTATCGGGATCGAGAGTGGCTGTGATGAAGTCCTGAGCTTGCAGGAGAAAGGCGTTAGCCGAGCTGACAACCTCAGAGCCATGAGCATGCTCGACGATGCCGGGATCAAATACTCGACCTACATAATGTTAGGGGTGGGCGGGCGGGGGCTTTCAAACAGACACATCGATGACACAGCAAGCCTCCTTAACCTCGCTAATCCTTTTCAATTAACCGTCGTAACGCTCGTGCTGTTCAAGGGCGCGAGACTGATTGAGAAAGTCCGAAGCCACGAGTTCAGCCGCGTGCCGCCGTTCGAGGCTCTGAAGGAGGGCAGGAGACTGCTGAGCCAGCTCGAGATCTCGACGATATGGGACGCAACCCACAAAACGAACATCTTCCCGATTAAAGGCAAAATCCCGGAACATAAAGAAAAGTTATTGAAGCGCATCGACGACGTTATCGCTGAGATCGAGTCCGGCAACGTCAAGCAATATGAACTCAAACGCTGGAGCAAATGGGGAACGGAGTGAAGCAGGTAGGAGTTAGGAGGGAGGAGGTAGGAGTGAAAATTTCTATTCCGTGAAGACTGTCTGCCCGGTTACTTCGGTCTGCAGAGCTTTCAAGCCACGCTCAACGAGCTTTCGTCGCAAAGCCTTCTCCTCTTCGGGAGTCCTTGACGGGTCTCCGAACGGGTGAGGGATCGCGACAGTTGGGACGATCCTATTTGCTCCGACAGTCTGCGAGATCGGAACTATCGTGCACATGTGGACGACCGGGAGTTTGCGCTCAATTTCTTTCACCATCGTTGCACCGCAACGAGTGCAGGTTCCTCAGGTCGAAGTCAAAATCACGGCCGTAACTCCGTCAGCGACAAGGCGACTGACGATTTCTGCGCCGAACTTCTTTGCGTTGGCGACTGACGTTCCATTGCCGACTGTGGCGTAGAACTTGTTATGCAGCTTGCCGATAACTCCCTCGCGCTCCAAATCCCTCAACACGTCGACTGGCAGAACTCTATCCGCGTCCTGGTCAGCGTACGTGGCATCATAGCCTCCGTGAGCCGTGCAGTGAGTTTCGCTGGTCAAGTCCATAACGCCGGTTAGGTCATACTCGCCGAACTTGCTTGCGCTTGACGCTTCGATGTGGTCGGGGTTGCCTTTGGGACATATCCCGCCTGACGTTACGAGAGCTATCGTAGCGTGAGCCATATCCTTGACAGCTGGCTGAGGCTCAACGCGATCGAACACCGGCATTTTATATTCAGTCTCGAAGCTCTCGCCTTTCAACTTCGACACGAACATGTCAACACATCTCTCAGCCGCGAGCTTGTCATAGAACATATTCTTGCGGACTCCGCGCTCGATGTAGCCTTCTGCTTCGGGCTTGCCGACAGGCTCTCCCTTCAAGAGTTTCAAAGCGAGCTTCGCCATAGCCGGGACAGCTTTCCTCATTCCGACGGCGTTGTCCGGGGTCTCGACGATCCACGCGAATTTTTTGTACATTTCCACGCCGGGATTTTCGGGATACATTCCGCTGATGACCGGGATATTAAACTCCTTGGCGACAGCCGCGCACATAGCCCCGCACGCAGTCCCGTAACGTCCGGCATTGAACGCAGGCCCGGCGATGAACGCGTCAGGCTTGTACTCGCGCATCATGTCGAGGATCTTCGCACTTGCCTCGTCCATGTTCGACGCGAAATAAGAATCTCCGCATATCACAGTCGCGACGATTTCGGCCTCGCCTTTGAACGCGCCTTTGAGAGCCATGCCCGGCCCTACGACACCCTCGCGGATTTCGGGCTGATAGTCGGCTTTCTCCTCTCCGCCGATTCCAGCATAAAACTGGTTGATGTAGTGAATAACTTTGAATGACATTTTCTCTCACCTCACATTAAATCGTGTAAGCTCCGAGCTTCGTGTAGCCGAGTTCGCTCGTTGCGCCGGTGATCGCCTGAAGCTCTACGGTGATCGAGCCGTCCTCAGCTAGTGAGCCGTTCCAGCCGCCTGCTATGACGTTGGCCTCGTGAGCGTAGCCGATGACCTTTTCCATCGGAGGCAGCGTGATGACTTCGTTGGCGTTGCCGGCGGTTACACATGCGTCGCCCTCGGGACATGAGTCGGCTAATGATTGGCTCGCGCCGTCCTGTCCCGCGTACTCGTCCGTCAACAGCGCAGTCTTGATCCCGAGCCGTTCAGCTTTCCAACAGTTCATGATTAAATCCGCGTCAGGATTGCCGAAGCCCTCTTCGGTGATGACAAGACCGTCAAGTCCCAACATTCCCGCGAGCTTGGTCGCGTAGCTGGAGCTTCGTCGCTTGTCGGCCAGCGTAACATTCTCGTTCGTGACGATGCAGCCGATGAAGTTGAAATCTTTGCCGTGGCGTTTCAACATGTCCGCGATGACGGGATTATTCAAGTGCGAGTATGTGCTGTTCTTGTCGCACGCGCTGACGCAGTTGCCGGAGACGATCGCGCCGTCCATGACTTCGAGCGGCGACAGGAACGTCGGAAGAATCTTCTTCACGTCAACACCGTACAGATACGTGTCATGAAGCAAACCCTGCGTCTGAAGCATGTACAGATAGCCGACCTTCGGAAGCTCAGGGAAGCTGTTCATGCCCTCGCGGATATTCGCCTGTTCATAGACTTCAATCGAATCGGGCTTGGCCTCGGCGCATGATTTTGCGAGATACGCGGCGGCCTTCAACCCGGCCATTCTGCAAGCCTTCTCATAGTCATGCTTGTCCATGTTCGGATCTGAAGGCTCCAAAACCAAAACGACGTTGCAGGTCTTCGAGTATGGAGTGTAGTCAGCTCCCGGCCCGCTCATGTCGATGATGCCCTCCTGAAAGCGAACGAGCTTTCCCGCCGTCAGGACAGCCGCCCCCGTCAGCACGAGAGTCTTCCCTTCGCCGACGGTCTCAACGTCGCTCAACATGCCCGGGAAAATCTGTCCGCTGCCTTCGAGCTTCCAGCGCGGTTCGATCACGTCTTTCACGGGCATAACTCTGATGCTCTCGCCGGGCATCGCTAAATCAACGTCGAGATTTTTCCCCAACAGTTCATCTTCAGCGATGAGCGAAAGCAGTTCGGCCTTGTTGACGCTCAAAACTCCGTCAGCAAACCCGGTCTTGTCAGCAAACTTCAGGCTCTTGACGTTCAGCCTGTGAAGTTCCAGTTTCAAAGCAAATCCCTCCTTAATAATCTATATTGCTCTAAACTCTCTTTCATTAACTCAGCATCGATGTAAGCGTAATCGCCGCGTGTTGCCTCGTCGATTGCGTCCGGCATAATGAGCGCGCAGGACTGATACACTCGCACAGCGTCTTCGATTAACGAAAGAGAGTCTAAATCCACAAATCCTTTTTTCTCTTCGATGATCACGGATCTGAAAGGCTGATGATTGGGTCTCAGATTGCCGCACAGCGGGTGGGTCAGAATTTTGCTCCCGAGGTGAACGAGTCCGCGGACATGAACGAGCACATCGAGCGAAGAACCGTCGACAAATTCTCCGCACTTGACTGCGTTATATAAATTCATGTTATTGGTAACAAGTTTGAACAACATTTAACCCCTTCCCGACATTTTCTGCGTCTGTTGCCACTGAGCAGTGAGCTTCAGATTCCCGTCCGGGCACGGTCTTTTTGCCTGAGAGTTTCGCGCTTGCTTCTTGCCCCTTCGGCGGCCTGATGGCTCTCTCCCGTGCCTTTCAATCAGGGTTAATTTGTAACGTAATGAATTATACTATAATTACGCTTAACTTTTCAGAAATTTCTCGCGGTCAAATGCGATCCCTTCGTTGTATTCTTTCAAGAGCCTCGCGACCTTGCCACTCAATAACAAAATCGCGATCAAGTTCGGAATGACCATTATCCCGTTGAAGAAGTCGGAAAGCTCCCAAACAAGATCAATCTTCAAGACACTCCCCGTAAAGATGAACGCCATGACTAAAATCTGATAGGGAAGCAATGCCTTTGCGCCGAACAAGTAACGGATATTCGTCTCGCCGAAATAATACCAGCCGATGACCGTCGAGAACGCGAAGAACAGCAAGCACACCGCGATAAATGGATAGCCCCACGAGCCAAGGAAATGTTCAGCGAAAGCAGCCTGAACGAGCGAAATTCCGCGCAGGTTCGCACCGCCTTCAACGAAATTATTGTCGAGAATGCCCGAAGACAAAACCGTGAAGACCGTGATGTTCAAGACTACGAAGGTGTCGATGAATACGGCGATAATTCCCAAGACTCCCTGCTCGACCGGGTGAGCTACGTTGGCAGCCGCGTGAGCGTGAGGAGTTGACCCCATGCCGGCCTCATTCGAGAACAGTCCGCGCGCAATTCCGTAACGAGCCGCCTGAGCGACAGCCACTCCGGCCATTCCTCCCCAGACCGCACGAGGTGCGAAAGCGCAGGAGAAAATCTCGCCGAATATCGCGGGAAGGTGCGAAGCGTTCATGACGATCAGCACAAGGCCGACAGCCACGTAAAGAATTGCCATAATCGGAACCAACTTCTCCGTTACCGAAGCAATTCTCTTCACGCCACCGATGAAAATCAATCCGGCGACAACAGCAAGCACAGCTCCGACAATTTTCACGTCCCAGCCGAATGCCCCGTTGAAGGCGTCGCTGATTGAGTTGGCCTGCACCATGTTGCCCATGAAGCCGAGTGCTAATATTATGGACACGGCGAAGAACCCGGCCAAAAGTTTCGAGATAAAGTTATTGCCCAACCCTCTCGAAATGTAATACGCGGGTCCGCCTACAACGTGGCCTGTCTCATCACGCTCCTTATATAACTGTGCGAGGCAGGCTTCTGCAAAATTCGTTGCCATTCCGAAAAATGCAGCCACCCACATCCAGAATATTGCGCCCGGTCCTCCAGACACCAAAGCGGTCATAGCTCCGGCCAAGTTGCCCGTCCCGACCTGAGCCGCGATTGCCGTTGCGAGTGCCTGAAAGGAACTCATGCCGTGCGCCCCGGCAGCTTCTCCGAACAGCGAGAAATTGCCGAAAAGTTTTTTGCAGGCTGTCCCGAACTTCGAGATCTGCACAAAGCCGAGCCTCAGCGTAAAGAACAAACCTGTTCCACAAAGCAGCGGGATCAAAAAACTTGTCCCCCACAGGAAGCCGTTGGCTTCGCTCACGAGTTTTAATAGCTCGTCCATGTTAATACCTCCTAAAAATTGATATTATTCAGACAATAAAAAACGCCCAGAAACTATCCAGCTTCTGAGCGTGTGTCCCAAGACTTATATGTAGATCGCCAACACGAAACCCCGACCGGGATTCAATGCTTCGTCATATTCAATTGAGATTTGTGAATCGAGTCAACTCAAATTCCCTTTCGTAAAGATTTTAATTATTGTTGGCTAGATTATATCATGAATTTTTTGCTGCGTCGTTATGTGTTATGCTAACGGCGGATTTTATTTTAATTAACGGAGGTTTGATTTTCATGGACAAGACTTTAACGTCCAAACACGGCCCCTGGATCGCCGGAGGCATCATCGGTCTGATCGCTGT
>JAFSJO010000150.1 GCA_017449415.1 Synergistaceae bacterium | reverse complement strand
TCGTGCGTTAAAAAATGGCAGGGACACAGCGCGTTTGCGGCTGCCGAAAATTCTATCATAGTCTCGCGGGAAGCCCTCCTCACGCTGGCAGACCCGCTGTCGATACGTTAAGTGACGCTAAAGCACGCTCCAACAGCGACGCGATTAGCTTTATTTCGTCCTTATTCTCTCTCATTGCGACACGCCGCGCATTGTTGACTATTCCGCCCCAATACGCATAGTCTTCGCCCTCCACAGGCTTGGTGTTCGTGTTCATGTTCGCTCTTGGCTCTGTTATCTGCGTGGGGTTGTCTGCCTCGCCCACGAGGTATGCTATCGACGTGCCAAGGGTCTCAGCTATCCTCTTCAGTAGCAAGATGTCGACCGAACGTCTACCGCTCATCTTCCGCCAAAAAGTCAAATAGTCCATGCCCAACATTTCAGCCATTTCTTTCTTGGATATACACCTTAGCTTCATCAAGCCGTTCATACGATCTGTGAAAATGTTAAATATTTGTTCGCTCATGTTCTTTCACTGCTCACATTCAACGATGGCGCAATCAGTCCGATCTCCTGACTTTTAGATTTTCCGGCAGATACTTCGCGAGAATTTTCTTTATCGCGTCGGACTTTATCGGCTTGGGCAGATAGTCATCAAACCCAAGCGATATATATTCATCTCTCAGACCCTCGCCGGAGTTCGCTGTGAGCGCGATGTATCTCGCTGAGTCGTTCGAGGTCTCGAGCCCTTTCGCCGCGTTCAGCGTCTCTATTCCGTCCATGCCGGGCATCTTGTGATCTAAGAATATTATGTCGTAGCGATTTTTCTGCAACATCTCTAGGCATTCTTCGCCATCGTCCGCCGTATCGACATGAGCCTGCAAGTCTTTCAACATACCCTTAGCCACGACGAGGTTCACGGGCGTGTCATCAACAACAAGCAACCTTGCATCCGGACATGTGAACGGCCTGTCATCGTCTTCATCAGGTGGCGTGCCGTAGAAGTCTTCGCGTTCGCGTGCCAGCAGTTCTTCGTATTCTTCGATGTTGCCGGTGAAGCCCTCGCGGGACAAGAGCTGAGGTATCTCGACGGTGAACACGCTCCCTTTGCCATACTCACTCTCGGCGAAGATCTCTCCGTCCATCAGCTCCACAAGATAGCGAACGAGCGTCAAGCCCAGCCCCGCGCCCTGAATGCTCTGAGTCTCGTTCATGTTCACGCGGCCGAAAGATATGAACAGCTTGTCGATGTCTTCGTCCCTTATGCCGATGCCCGTGTCGCTGACTGACATAACGAGCTTCAGCTGACTGCGGGAGTCCATGTGGCCGCCGACGCTAAGAGTTACGCTGCCTTTGGTGGTGTACTTGATCGCGTTGTCGAGGAGGTTGCCCATGATCTGCCGTATCCTGCCCTCGTCTCCGAAGAGATGCTCCGGGATCGTCTTGTCGATCTCGAGCGTAAATTTCAGCTTCTTCTCGTGGATCATCTCGTAATGGCTCTCCTCGAGATCTTTCAACAGCTGCCACAGATGATAATCGCTCTTGTAGAGTTCCATCTTGCCGGACTCGATCTTCGATATGTCGAGAATGTTGTTGATGATCGCGAGCAAGTGATTGCCGGCTCGTCGGATATCAAGCGCGGCTTGACGGATCTCGGGGTCGTGGCTGTCTTTCAATATGATCTCGTTCATGCCCAAGATCGCATTCATTGGAGTTCGTATCTCGTGTGATGTGTTGGCAAGGAAGTCGCTCTTAGCTCGGTTGGCGGCGTTCGTTCTCTGAGCCGAGGCTTCAGCCCTGACACGCGACTCTTCAAGCTCTTTCTCAACCGTGTTCATGCGCCTGTAGGCCGGAGCTTCGTAATAGAAGAACGTGACGAACAGCACCACGCAAGCCACAGCGTAGCTGAACAAGACCGTACGAATGAACATATATTGAACAATATTCGCGACGATCAGGAGACCGACGAGGGAGTTCATCACGACGTATTGCGACTTGGCCGTGTAATATTGCTTGTGCGTGATTTGAAGCCACAGTGCCATCGCGACGAAGTAAACAACGTAGACGCTTCGCCACAGCGTGTTGTAAGGCCCTCGCGAGAGTCCCCCCTCCGTCGAGATGACAAAGAAGAATCCCGACAGCCCCGGCACAAGATTCAGCGCAAGCACCACGACGCTCGACACTAACAAGACTCTGTTGAACATGTCGAACTTTCTGTTCTCGACCATGACATAAGCCTCGACGTAGCGCATGAGGTGATAGGCATTGAAGTTCACAGCCGCGTAATATATCGTCCTAACGATCAAGTTAATGACGTAGCGATGCCCCCAGCCGTCGATCAGGAGCGTGGACGAGACCTCCAGCAATGCCGCCGCGAACGTCGACAGAGCCAGAAGCCTGAAGCGTCGATTGACCTCGATATTGGTCGCGTATCGAACGAACAGAAACGCCGCCATAACCCCAAGGAACGGGATAACAGTCGCTTCCATCCACACGTTATAACCGTACGTCAGCATCTACGTCAGTGCCCTCCCTGAGTTATCTTTTCGGGGGGAATGTATTTCGCAAGCATCTCTTCAAGTTCATGGCCGTTCACGGGCTTGCTGAGGAAGTCATCGAACCCGGCCGCTAGCAGCTCAGCTCTGACACCGACGAGGGCGTTGGCCGTACACACGATGATCTTGGCCTTAGCTCCCGGCGCGTCAGGCATGGCCTTGATGTGGGTCAGGGTCTCTCGGCCGTCCATGCGAGGCATCATGTAATCCATTAATATAACGTCGTAGAAATTTTTCTTGACCAGTTCGAGGCACTTTTCGCCGCTCTCGGCATCTTCAATTTTGATTTCTGTCTCTTTCATCAGCGACCGCAGGACGATCCTATTCATGTCGTTGTCGTCGACTATGAGGACTCTCGCGCTCGGAGCTTTGAAGACCTGTCGAGCCTTCTCACGTTTGTGAGCCGCTTCGCGTTCGTAGTCCCTCAAAGTCTTCTCGCCGACGATCTTCTGAGGAATGACCACGTGGAAGGTCGAGCCGCTCCCGTATGTCGATGTTACCTCGACAGTGCCGCCCATAAGCTCGATCAGTCGGCCTGTTATCGCCAAGCCAAGCCCCGTGCCCTCAATGTTGTGAGTTTCTTTCGCGTCGATGCGGCTGAAAGATTTGAAAAGTTTCGGAATGTCCTCCGCGTGTATTCCGATGCCCGTGTCCGTAACTGTGATATGCAGAACCATCGAGGAGGGGTCGTCGCCTTTCACGCCAGTGAGAACGAACTTGACGCTTCCGCGCTTCGTATATTTAACGGCGTTGTTGAGAATGTTGACCATGATCTGATGAACTCGTATTCTGTCCCCGAGCAGCTCATCGGGTAGAGACTCGTCGATCTGTGTCGTGTATTTGAGACCTTTCTGCTCGGCTCTGATCCTCACCATGTTATCAACGTCGCGCAAGACCTGACCGAGGTCATATTTCCTCACGGCGAGTTCGAGCTGTCCTGACTCGATCTTTGAGAAGTCGAGAATGTCGTTGATGATATGCAGAAGCGTGTTGCCCGCGCTCTGAATGTCCCGGGCGTACTCGTATATCGGGCCGGACTCGTACTTTCGGAGAATCACCTCGTCCATTCCCAAAATCGTGGTCAGGGGCGTGCGGATCTCGTGGGACATGTTCGCGAGGAACTCACCTTTCGCAGCGTCGGCAGCTATCGCGGTGGCGTTGGCCTCGTCAGCGATCTCCTTGGCGCGTCTCAATCGTTCGAGCGTCCTTTCGAGGTCTCGATACGCCGGAGTCTCCAACAGGAAGAAATAATAGTAAACGTTGACGGAGATTATTATGAAGTTCACAGGGATCTGCGGGAAATATCTCGCCTGCGCGGCCATCAGCCCCCAACAGATTACGAGGTCTGCGACAAGCGCGAGCATTTGACCCTTGGTGAAAGCTCTGCGATAGAGATAAAGCTCCCACCACGTCCACACCGACCAGAAGAGCGTGAAGCCGCCGCCGATTATCCCCCACAGCGAGCCCGTCGTGATTGCCGAACGGTCAGGGGAGATCGCGAAGTTCGCGCCCGTGAAGATGCCAACGAGCTGAAGATAGAAATAAATTCCAAGCGTTATGTTCTGAGCGTACAACATTCGCCGCTTGAACGGAGTCTGCTCGCCAAACCCGGCTATGTAGCGCATGAACATGAAGTAAACCCCGGCTGTCGAAGCCTGCCACACTATCGAGCATACGAGCCTCGTCTCGATTGGGAAGCTCCCGCTCCTCGTCATGACGATCGAGTAGATCACGTCGACGATACCGCTGAACGTCGTCATGTAACAGTAACGCAGAAGCCCGCGCTTCTCCGAGGACGTTCCCGAATAGATAAGCTGAAGATAGACGCACAGAGTTATGCTCAGGAACAATACGGCGATTTCTGATTCTATGATGTAACTGTTTTCCAAAGTTTTTAATGCTCCCTGACCCTTGAAGTTTTGCAAAATAAAATTAATGTAAAAGTATAGCAGATTGAGCGCGAACTGTCGGAGGTCGGCGAGTCGGGTCAGAGGTCGCGAAGTTGAAAAATTTTTTGAACCTCGGAGGCTCGCTCGTGATATAATGACCTCGAAGAGTCTCCCGAGGGTTGGGAGGTTCTTTTTTTCAACTACTTTTGCAACTACAGAAAGTTCCAAATTATTCAGCACCCTCCGAGCCTCGCGGAGTCATTTTCAAAAACAAATCGACGAACTTCGAGTCCTCCCTTCGAGGTCGCGACCCTCCCAAAAATTTCAGACCCCTAAAACCCTCAAAGTGTGATATCATTCAGGCCATGAACACACAATCATTGAGGAATTTTATTTTGGAGCCTGACCGCTCGGGCGGAAAGGCCGCGGCGTTATGTTTCTGTGTCGGCGGGTTCTTTATGTGTCTTGCCGCAGGGGTTGCGTCTGTCTTCAGGTTCGCGGCGGGCAATCGTCCGGCGGGGTGGTGTTACTTGGCTCTCTGCGTGATGATGCTGATGTTGCTGGGCTACGCGGTCTGGCAGATCGGTCGCGGAACTCCCCGGAGACTCTCGAGGCTCGGATATCCGTTCGTCGTTGTCGTGTTCGTCTTCGGGCTGACGGCTCTGTTCTTCCTTGACGGCGGAGTTAGAGGCGGCGTGCCTGTCCTCTTCATACTCGCGGTCGTGATGACACCGTGCTTTCTCGATGTTGTGGACGCGCTTGTCATGTTGGTGTTGGAGATATGCGCGTATGGCCTCAACATTATGTTCGCGGCTCTGTATCCCGGATCGGTGAGTGCGCCTGTCGCTCAGCCGGGCGATATAATTTTCCCAGTCTTGATGGTCGGGACTGTGCTCGGCTTGCTGTGTCTGTACTACACGTACTCATACAGAACTCAGCAGACTCGACTCGACTCCGCCATAACGGAGGCCAAGTCCGCGAACGAAGCTAAGAGTGCTTTCCTCAATAACATGTCCCACGAAATCCGAACGCCCATGAATTCGATCTTGGGCATGAACGAAATGATCTTGCGAGAGGAGGAGCGTCCCGAGATCCGCGAGTACGCGCTCGTGATACAGCGAAGCGGCCGGGCATTGCTCGGAATAATCAACGACGTTCTCGACTTCTCGAAGCTTCAAGATAAGAAGATGGAAATCCTGCCGGTTCGTTATGACCTCAGCTCGCTCATCAATGACCTAGTGAGCATGGCGGCGGAGCAGGCTAAGAAGAAATCTCTGACTTTCACCGTGAACGTCGACAAAGAGATCCCGCGTATCTTGGACGGCGACGAGTACCACCTGCGGCAGGTCATGATGAACATTCTCAACAACGCAATCAAGTTCACCGAGCGCGGCGGCGTTACCATGACGATAGGCTACGAGACTGTCGACGAGTATTCGATATTGTTGAAATGCTCCGTCACGGACACGGGCATCGGCATCAAAGATGAAGACCTCGAATATATCTTCCAACCTTTCGAGCATATCGAGTCCTCGCGAAAGTTCAACGCTGACGGCTCCGGGCTTGGCCTCTCGATCGTTCAGAGGCTCCTTCTGCTCATGGGGTCGGAGCTGAAAGTCGAGAGCGTCTATCATCAAGGCTCGACGTTCTCGTTCGCGGTCAATCAGGTTGTCATCAAGTGGGAGCCTCTCGGCGATTACGAGCGTGCGTTCTCGGTCGCGAGCCAACAGGACAAAAAGTTCATGCACTCATTCCAAGCTCCTGACGCTAGAGTGTTGGTCGTCGATGACGCTGACGTGAATTTGCTCGTGTTCGCCAACTTGTTGAAGAAGACGAAGATAAAGATCGACACGGCTTCGAGCGGCCTCGAGATGCTTCAGATGGTCAGAATGAATCACTACAACATGATATTCCTTGATCACAGAATGCCCGGCATGGACGGCATCGAGGCGTTCCACAACATGAAGAAGATGACTGACGGCCTCAACTACAATACGCCGGTCGTGGCTTTGACGGCTAACGCGGTGTTGGGTGCGCGGCAGCTCTATATAGACGAGGGGTTCAGCGACTACGTCTCGAAGCCAATCGACACCGTGAGGCTCGAACAAGTCTTGCTCGAATATCTGCCGGAGGATCTGATCCTCAAAGGCGACGAGGAGGAAGAGAAGCCTCATGAAGTTTCGGTGCCTCTCGCTGAGGAGGTCGAGCCTGTCGAGGAAGATGACGAGTCGGCGAAGTTCAAGAACATTCCGGGAATTGATTACGACGCGGCCGTTACGAACTGCGGGAGCGAAGATACGTTCGTGCAGGCGTTGGAAATCTTCTACAACACGCTCGACAAGAAAGCTGACGAGATCGAGACGTTCGAACGAGAGAAAGACATCAAGAACTACACCGTAAAAGTTCACGCATTGAAGAGCGCGGCGCGTCTGGTCGGAGCTTTGGATCTGTCGGCTGACGCGAAGTATCTCGAAGAGTGCGGCGACAAGAACGACGAACATGAGATCGAGACGAAGACCCCGGCACTGTTGAAGAAGTACAGAGACTACAAAGCCGTCTTAGCGAAAGTCTTTGGGAGCAACGACGAGCCGGATATGTCGCTTCCAGAAATTTCAAAGGCCGACCTGCACGAGATGTACTCGCTGATAAAGGGCTTCGCGGAGGATTTCGACCTCGATAACATTGACAGAATGATCGACGAGGCCAAGAACTTCAGAATCCCCGAGGACGAGCGCGAAAGGTTTGAGAAAATCAAAGAGTGCGTTACCAACGCGGACTGGGGAACGTTGGAACAGTTGTTATAATTTAATCATGACTAAAGGGAGGAAACAGGAAAATTGAGCAAGGTTTTATTCATAACTGAAAAAGTGAGCTTCATATCCGAGGGCATAATCAATCACTTGAAGGCTCAGAATTTTGAAGTCTTGACGGTCAAGCCTGACGTTACGGCAATCTCGAACTTCCTCAAAGAGGACAAAGGCAACGAAGAAGAAGCGATTGATCCCGAGGTTGCGGCTCTGTTGACTCAGGAGTCCGAAGATGGCGAAGGCGGCGGAGGTGCTGCGGCTGGTGAAGGCGAGAAGAAAGACATTCCGCGAATTTTTATTCTTTATCTCCAGGGCGAAGACAACTTGATGATCGACGTTCTTGGCTACATCAAAGACTTGGTCGAGGACAGAGGGATAAGGTTCTTCGTGATTGGAACTCAGGAAGAGATCGACACGATCATCGGCAAGAAAGCTGACTATGTCGCGCAGATTTACACGCGCCCCGTGGATCTCTCGGAGTTAATCAAGCGTCTTCAGAAAGAGGGCGAGGCCGTCGACAAGCTCAAAGAGTTCAAGAGCATTTTGATAGTGGACGACGACGCTACGGCACTGCGCTCAATGAAGAATCTTCTCGCGACCCACTACAAGATTCTCGTGGCCAACTCCGGCATGAACGCGATAACGATCCTTGCGAAGAACAAAGTTGACTTGATCCTGCTCGACTTCGAGATGCCAATAGTGAACGGGCCGAAAGTTCTCGAGATGATCCGCTCCGACCCCAACACGGCGAATATACCAGTAATGTTCCTGACGGCAAAAGGCGACAAACGCAGTATCATGGAGGTGCTGAGGTTCAAGCCGGAAAAATATTTATTGAAAACCATGCTGCCGAAAGATATCATTGACAGCATTGACGAGTTTTTTAAGACGAGACGCTGAAGCACGCTCTCATCATCAAAACCACTCCTTTCTCAAAAGTCTCCCTTGTTTGCGCGGGGGAGATTTTTTGTTTCTCCATATATAATATTCGTGTCTCAAATCCGCGAAAGGAGAAAAATTTCATGGCACTGTTAAATTACAAGACACTCGAAGCGTCGGGCTACAAAGGCTACGTCCTCAAAGACGCTCCGGAAAAGATTATGCAGTTCGGCGAGGGGAATTTCCTTCGTGCGTTCGTCGATTACTTTTTTGATGTCGCCAACGAGAAAGCCGGCTTCAATGGCAAGGCCGTCCTCGTTCAGCCGATAGCCTCCGGGCTTACGAAGATGATCAACGAGCAGGAGGGACTTTACACGCTCTACCTCCGTGGCAGCGAGAAAGGCGAGAAGGTCGACCTCAAGCGCGTGATCTCGTCGTGCAGCCGCGCCATAAACCCCTACGACGAGGGCGGCTGGGATCAAGTCCTCGAACTCGCAAGGAGCAAAGACCTCGAGATCGTCGTGAGCAACACCACCGAGGCCGGAATAGTCTACGATGAGGCAAGCAAGTTCGACCAGACCCCGCCCAACAGTTTCCCGGCGAAGCTGACCCGCGTCCTCTATGAACGATGGAAAGCCGGGCTTGACGGGCTTGTGATCCTGAGCTGCGAACTCATCGACAACAACGGTAAGGAGCTTTTGGCCTGCGTCAACAAGCACATCGCCGCGTGGGGACTTGAAGACTCGTTCAAGGAATGGATCAACGGCAAAAATATTTTCTGCTCGACGCTCGTCGACAGGATCGTCCCGGGACGTATCCGCGACCCCAAGGAAGTCGAAGAGCTGAACAAGGCCAACGGCTACGAGGATAACCTGCTCGATGTCGGCGAAGTCTTCGGCGTGTGGGTGATCGAGGGCCCGGCTGGGCTTGAAGATAAGCTGCCTTTCAAGAAAGCCGGAGTTCCTGTCCATGTCGTCCCGGACGTTACGCCTTACAAGAAGCGCAAAGTCAGGATATTGAACGGAGCGCACACGGGTTTCGTGCCCGGAGCTTACCTCGCGGGGTTCGACATCGTACGCGACTGTATGCACGATGACGTGATCAAAACGTTCATGAACAAGATGCTCTATGAGGAGATTATTCCGACATTGCCGCTCGACAAGAAAGATCTCAACGACTTCGCCGCAGCCGTCGCAGATCGCTTCAACAATCCTTTCGTCAATCACGAGCTGATGAGCATCTCGCTCAACTCCACGTCGAAGTGGCGTGCCCGCAACATGCCGAGCCTGTTGGAGTACGTCGAGGAGAAGAAGACGCTCCCGCCATGTCTCACGATGAGCCTCGCCGCCTACATAGCTTTCTACACGAGCAACATCAAGGAGCTTAACGACAAGGGTCTCGTATGCTCACGCGGCAAGAACGACTACACCGTCAGCGATGACCGTTGGGCTTTGGAATTTTATTTCGCTCACAAGGACGACAGCCCCGAAGCTCTCGTTCACGCCGTCATGACCAACGAAGAGATGTGGGGGCAGGATCTGACGAAGATAGCCGGGCTCGAAGCCAAAGTGGTCGAGGGTCTCAAAAAAATCCGCGCCGACGGAGCCAAGGAAGCATTCAAGAGCGTCATCTAATCCCTAAATTTTTTCACATCAACGCGAGATAATATTTACGGTCTTGTCATGAGGCCGTAAATTTTTTTTTCAGGAGGATTTCACAATGAAGACGTTAAAAATAATTTTTGCGCTGTCTCTGTTGCTGGCTCTGCCTGTTCAGTCGTTCGCGTCGACCGCCGCCGAGAGCATCAACAACTTCACGTTCAACGCCGCCAAGATACTCAGGTCTCAGAACGGAGGATACTTCTTCTCGCCCTACAGTATTCTCTCGGCCTTTGGAATGGCTTACGCCGGAGCTGAGGGCAACACCGCCAGAGAGATCGAGGAAGTCTTGGGCTTTGGCTCGGACACTCACGCGCAGCTCGGCGAGCTTATGCAGGATCTTGAGAGCGAGTCGGCGTTCACGTCAGCAAATCGCGTGTGGCTTCGCAACGGCCTGACCCTCAAAAGAGATTACGAGGATACACTGCTGCTTCGTTACAACAGCACCGCCAAGGAGCTTGACATTGCCGGCGACACTGAGAACTCTCGCAAGGTCATCAACGATTGGGTGAGCGACAAGACGAACGGCAAGATCAAAGACCTGCTTCAAAGGCTCGACCCCGCCACGCAGATGATCTTGACGAACGCGGTGTATTTCAATGGCGAGTGGGCTTCAAAGTTCAACAAGGACAACACGGCGAAAGAAAAATTTTTCCCCGGCGGCTGTAATGTCGTTGAGGTTGACATGATGAAGAAGCGCGGCGATTTCCTCTACGCTGAGAGAGACGGCAACCAGATCATCAAGCTTCCTTATAAGGGTCGCAGATTTTCGATGATCGTCTTCCTGCCTCCGAAGGTCGCGGGATACAATGGGACTCTCGAGACTGATGCTAAGTTCATGGAGCTTGACGCTGACCTCCTGCGCAACCTCACAGCCTCAATGAGAGAACATGAGGTCGATTTGTGGCTCCCGAAGTTCAAGACTGAGAAGCGTTACGAGCTTAAAAAACTTTTCGAGCAGCTCGGAGTCAAGCTGGCTTTCTCAGACGGCGCAGACTTCTCAGGCATGACGGCGGACGAGAAATTGAAGATCGACGCGATCATTCATCAGACATTCATCGAGACCGACGAAGAGAAGACCGAAGCCGCGGCCGCCACAGCCATAACGATGGTGAGGGCAACTGCGCTGCCTCCGATGAATAAGCCGAAAGCCGTCTTTCACGCGGATCACTCGTTCGAGTACTTCATCGTCGACGATTACACGGGCGTGATCCTCTTCGCGGGTTATCAGACATTCGAGGATTGATTTTAGAAATTTTGTTCATGTGATATCATTCTCCTTAATCCAGCTAATTTTTTGCAGAAAGGAAAATCTCATATGAAAAAACTTTTTTGTTTTGTGCTTGTCGTGTGCATGATGTTCACGTCAGCTTGCGCTTGGGCTTTCAACCCCGGGACGTACGAGGGCGAGGGCAAGGGCTACAGCGAGGGCGCACCCGTTAAGGTCAAGGTTACAGTTGATGCTGACAAGATCACTGCGGTAGAGATCGACGCTCCTGAGGAACAGCCTTTCGGAGTTCCGAACTTCCCGAAGTACATCGAGGCTCTGATCGGACGCACTGACGGCAACATCGACGCGATCAGCAACGCCACCATGTCCCGCAACGGTATCGCCGAGGCTGTCAATAAGGCTCTCGCCGCCGCCAGCAAAGAGGCCAAGACAGGCTTCAACCCCGGAACGTATGAGGGCGAGGGCAAAGGTTACAGCGAGGGCGCACCCGTCAAAGTCAAGGTTACGGTTGACGCTGACAAGATCACTGCGGTAGAGATCGACGCTCCCGAGGAACAGCCTTTCGGAGTTCCGAACTTCCCGAAGTACATTGAGGCTCTGATCGGACGCGCTGACGGTAACATCGACGCAATCAGCAACGCCACCATGTCCCGCAACGGTATCGCCGAGGCTGTCAATAAGGCTCTCGCCGCCGCGAAAGGTGAGGAGGACAAAGGCTCCGCCGCTCCCGTATCATTCACGCCCGGCGAGTACACAGCGACATCTTACGGCTACAACGGCCCCGTCGTCGTTAAGGTAACGTTCGACGCTGACAAGCTCAAAGGTATCGCGGTCGAGAAGACCACAGAGACCGGCCACGTCGGCGACATAGCTTTCAACATCATGATCCCCGAGATGATCCAGGCGAATGGCTCAGGGGTCGACGCTGTGTCGGGCGCAACATTCTCGACCCGCGCGCTTCGCAACGCCGTCAACGATGCCGCCGAGCAGGCCAAGTGCACGAACCTCGAAGCCTTCAAGGCCGCGAAAGTTGAACACAAAGCCGGCGAGCCTGTAACCGTTCATTACGATGTCGTCATCGTCGGAGCTGGCGGAGCTGGAGTTGCTGCGGCTGCTCAGGCTGCTCAGGACGGTAACAAAGTTCTCATCATCGAGAAGAACGCCGAAGTCGGAGGCAACACCCTCGTATCCGGCGGTCAGTATCAGAGCGTCATGCCCTACCTCGTTTGGGATCCGAAAAATCCTGACGCTACGACGGGAGTTTACGCTTTCACAGGCGCGGAGTATCCGAAAGTCAAATCCGTGCAGGGCTGCATCAATGAGCTGAAGATGATACTTAATTGGAACGAAGCTCCGTTCGATGCCGAGTTCTATAAGACTCACGAGTACGTAGCCGGAGACGCCCTCGAACTTTCAAAGCACGGAGTTCACGCCGAATACTTGCCGATACTTCAGGCTCTCAAGGCCGAGATCAAAGCCTATCTCGATTGGGCACAGCCGAAGCTCGACGCAGGGATCCCGGAGAACCAGCTCACGCTCTTCTCGACGCTCAACCTGCATATCTTCCAGACCTACTACGGCGGACTTCGACAGAGCGCGGACAAGTCTCAGTGGATTTATGGCGATGCGAAGCTCGTGAAACAGTTCATCGAGAGTGCGCAGGGTCTCAAAGAGTGGCTCGAAGCCATGGGCGCATCATTCCGCGAGGACGCTCAGCCTACGTTGATCGGTGCGCTTTGGTACCGCGAGAACGAATTCATCGGCGCGAAAGTTGACACCGACGGCGACGGAACACCCGAGGACTATCCGGGACGTTGGGGAACTTACTTCATCGCTCCTGTAACGACGTTCTTGAAAGCTAATCCGGAAAATCAGATTATGCTCCGTACGACGGTCAGCGAGCTTATCAAGGACAATGGCCGCGTCATCGGAGTCAAGGCGAAACGCTATGACGGCACGGAGATCACAGCTTACGCTACGAAAGGCGTTATCTTGGCCACGGGCGGCTACGCCGCGAACTTGAAGAAAGTTGTCGAAGAGAACGTCTACTGGTCGCCGGAATATCTCTCACTCTCAACGAAGACCACGAACCGCTCATCACTGCAGGGCGACGGCATCACGATGGCTCAGGCTGTCGGAGCGAGTGCCACGGGGCTTGGCTTCACGCAGTTGATGCCGATCTCATGGATCGACAACGGCAACTTGGCATTCGGCGGTGGCAACTACGCTTGCTGGATCAACCCCAACACCGGCCACAGGTTCGTCGACGAAGGCTCAGAGCGCGACGTCCTTTCGCTTGCGGAGTTCAGAAACGGAATGGACTACAAAGGCAGCAAGGGAGTTTTCTTGGAGTTCTACAACGCCGAAGAGAAGATCCCCGGACCGATCCAGCTTGCCGAGGGCGACTTCGCGGGACGCTACTACAGAAGAAAGATCGCCGACCTTCCGGAGCTTTTCAAGGAGCTTGGAGTCAAGGCCGACCCGAAAGTCGTTGAGCAGACCATCAGGGACTACGACAAGGCTGTCATGACCGGCGGCGAGTTCCCGGACGTTGGCAAGGCTATCGCGTCGCGTCCTGTTGGAAATGTCGCGAAGAAAGCTGACGGAAGCTACGACCCGGAGACCTACGACCTCGATAACACGCTGTTGACGATCAGGCTCATGGCTCCGAGCACTCACCACACGATGGGCGGGCTTGTCGTTGACACTGAACGCCATGTCCTCAACGCTGAGGGAAGGATCATTCCGGGACTTTACGCGGCTGGCGAGGTTACGGGCGGTATCCATGGCGGCAACAGACTCGGCGGCAACGCTATCACAGAAATCTTTGTGTCAGGGCGAATTGCTGCATCATCGCTCAACGCTGACAACAAATAAATTAGGAATGAGGGATTGGAGATTTCTGATCCCTCGTTTTTTGTTCAAATTATCTTCCAATCCGGCATCAATAAGTTCATCTCTCTCGTAGGTCTCTCGTCGACCCAGCGCGAGGGCACGCAGACAATTTTTCCCGGGTTGTCGCTGAGGTAGCTCCCCCACCAGCTGAAGCTCGAGTTCGCGACTATGAAATGTTTGCACGAGTACATCAGCCGCAACTCTTCGTAGTCGGGGTTGTCGAGGTCGACATACTTAACGTTGAAGCCGTCGAAGCTCCAATTATTCTTCAGCCATTCGATCTCCGTGTGATCATTCGAGAAGAAATAAAACACCGGGTCGTGAACTTTCTCAGCGATGTATTCGATCGCCCGCCGGTAATATTCATAGTCGCATACCGACGACCAGCCCAAACTCAAATAATCTCCGCGCCGGACATGCACGCAGACGCTTTCACAGCTCGCAAGCTCCTTCATCATGGCGGCGTTGTCTTTTGATGGCGGAGTCGAGACACGAAGCTCGCGCTTGATCTGTTCGTCGAAGTCGGCAAAATATCTCCATGCTTGAAAGTATCCCCTAACTATGATGTTATTCCGAACAAAGCCGACGCGCATGAACTCAGGTTCGTATCTGTTGGAGTCATCAAGAACAATGACACGGTCGTTGTAAAAATTGTCCTTGTCTTCCGCGAAAAGTCTCAGCAGGTTGAATAGCTTCTTCGTGAAAAATTCGCTCGTTGATGTCATTAAACCGACTTCATCAGGGAGACTCAAATTGTTCAGAGCGTAGCTTCGTTTGAAGTAATCATCTCGAAAATAATATCGCGACAGGCGCAGGGACGTTCCATTACGTAAGGCGAGAGACCGGGCAAACGCGTATTGAAACATCTGATTGCCCAGTCCCCCCATCAACTGCAAAGTGATCATGTAATCTTTAATGGTGGAAGAGCCTGTGTCCTGTCATCACCATTGCGATATTCTTATCGTCGCAAGCTTTGATCACGAGATCGTCGCGGATCGATCCGCCCGGCTGTGCGATGTAAGCTACGCTGGTTCTTGCGGCGCGTTCGATGTTGTCGGGGAACGGGAAGAAAGCATCGCTGCCAAGCGAGACACCGCCGTAGCTCGCTATAAATTCCTTCCGTTCGTCCGGTGAGAGAATGTCGCTCTCGGTTAGGCAGATATTGATCGCGTTGTCGCGTTCGGGACGACCCAGAGCCGAATCAAATTCGAGGTTCAAGATCTTCGGGTGCTCGCGGAGGATACGAAGGTCGGCCTTGTCGCAAGCGAGTTTCACGCAATGGAGCCTCGACTGCTGACCCGCTCCGACCCCAAGCGTCTGGCCGTTGCACGTAACACAGACTGAATTAGACTGCGTGTACTTCAACGTTATCAGCGCGAGGATCAAATCTCTTCGAGCTTCATCGGGGAAATCTTTCCTGAGCGTTACAGGCTCGTCGAACTTCGTAGGCTCGATCACCGGCTCGGAGCTTCGCGACTGCTCAAAGCAAATTCCAAATACGTCGCGCGTCTCGATTGCTTCAGGCTCGTAGCTCGGATCGATCTTCACGACCGCGTAGCTTCCTTTGCGCTTCGTTTTCAGGATTTCGAGAGCTTCGGGCGTGTAGCCGGGTGCGATAACGCCGTCCGAGACTTCGTGCTTGATGTACATCGCCGTAACTTCGTCGCAAATGTCGCTGAGAGCGATCCAGTCCCCGAACGAAGACAGCCTGTCTGTACCTCGTGCCCGGGCATACGCGCAGGCCAAGGCCGAAGAGTTGATGTCGAGCTTCTCATCGACGAAGAATAATTTTTTTTCGGTGTCGCTCAGTGGCAGTCCTAGAGCTGCTCCGGCGGGGCTGACGTGCTTGAATGACGCGGCGGCTGGGAGCGCGAGAGCTTTCCTCAACTCTCTGACGAGCTGCCACGAGTTCATAGCGTCAAGAAAATTTATGTAGCCCGGCCGACCGTTGAGTATCTCGATCGGGAGTTCGCCGCCGTCCCTCATGAAAATCCTCGCGGGGATCTGGTCGGGGTTGCAGCCGTATTTCAATTTATATTCGCGCATGTGTTGAGCCTCCTTAGAGTGTGTTTGTGTTGAAAAGTCTGTCGCTGTAGTCAGAGAAATCTTTCTCATAGAATCTCACGTACAGCGCGACCCTGTAAGCCTCGCCGAGTTCGTCCCACAAAGAATTTGAAAACTCCTCGATGTCATCGGAGATTTTGACCTCCCGAGGCTCGCCCTCGAATGACGGCAGAACTTTATCCGGCGTAACGTCGTGATCGTACGTGTGGATCAGGTGGCCGACTCCGCGCTCGAAGCCATATTCAAAGAAAAATTTCCCGGCTCGTTTCAATATGCTCTGCTTGTAGCCTGACTCGCTTATGATCGCGCTGATCCGTGGCGTGTAGTGCGGCGCGTCAGGTTCGTACTCGCGGGTGCGCAAAGCGTCCTCGAAAGTTTTCCCAGCTTTCATGAAGTCGTAGATCGTGTCGGTCTGGTCTCCGTTCGTTACGATGATGTTGCCCTCGAAGACCCTCAGCGGAGCGTACAAGATCAACGACGGATCGAAATTTTTGTCCTGTCTCGTCAGCTTAATGATCAGCTCGTCGCCGGAACGCTCGAAAATTCTGGCCTTGCTCGACGCGCTCCGACCCATGATGAAATACGCAAGCGCGATCTTCCCCGAGGAAGTCATGCCCGTGATAATTCCGCGCCCGGGATATTTGGTTGGGTAGGGAATGACTTTCGAGAGTTTTCGGCACATGGCCTCGACAGCTCGCGGCAGGATCACCCACTCAGCCTCCTCCATCACACGACGCTGCAACCTCTCGGGCGTATCGTTCGGGAACACCGGGACGGGCTTTTGTGCCAAAATCTCTCCGCCGTCGGGGATCTCGTTCACGAGGTGAACAGTCGCGCCCGTAACTTTCACTCCGGCTTTCAACACGGCCTCATGAACTTTCAGACCGTAGAAGCCTTTGCCGCAGAACGAAGGTATCAATGACGGGTGAATGTTGATGATCTTCGCGCCGGAGTTCTCAATGAAGCTCTTGCTCAGTATGTGCATGAAGCCCGCAAGGACGATTATTTCGGGATTGAACTTTCGGAGCAGTTCAAGGAGTTTCCCCTCGAAATCTTCTCCGCATTCGCTCCTGTCAGCGACATCTGCGCATATCCCGGCCTTCTCAGCTCGTTCGAGAGCGCGGGCACCTCTTCGGCTCGATATGACCTGTACGATTTTCCCGGATTTCAATATTCCGTTGCTCTGAGCGTCGAGCAGGGCTTGCAGGTTCGTACCGCCGCCGGACACCAAGACAGAAATTTTCAGCAAAGTTTTATTCCTCCCTCTTCTGCGATTACCTCGCCAACCAGATAAGAATTTTTAATGGACTTCATAACCTCGTCGGCATTGTCGCGGCTCGTGATTAAGATCATTCCGACCCCCATATTGAAGACGTGATACATCTCATCGCGCTCAAGACCTCCGACCTTCATCAGCAACTCGAAGATCGCCGGAGTCTTTATTGATGAAAGATTTATCTTCGCGGTGAGACCTTTCGGGATCGCTCTTGGAATGTTCTCATAGAAGCCGCCGCCTGTTATGTGAGCTATGGATTTAATCTTCGAGATCACGGGCAGGACATCACGGACGTAAATTCTCGTGGGGGTCAGCAAGTCCTCGCCGAGAGGCTTGCCAAGATCCGCGACATAAGCGTCAAGCTGATGAGCCTCGAAAATCTTTCGGACGAGCGAAAATCCGTTTGAATGAACGCCCGACGACGGCAACGCGATAATCACATCACCGGCGTGAACGTTATCGGGGTTCAAAATCTTTTCGCGCTCAACAACTCCGACACAGAACCCGGCAATGTCATACTCGGACTCAGGATAGAAGCCCGGCATCTCCGCAGTCTCGCCGCCAATCAACGCGCAGTTCGATTGCACGCAGCCCTCAGCAACTCCCGCGACGATCGAGGCGACTTTCTCGGGGAAATTCTTTCCGACCGCGATATAATCCAAGAAGAATAACGGCCTCGCGCCGCAACACAGAACATCATTCACGCACATCGCCACGCAGTCAATGCCCACGGTGTCATGTCTGTCCATGGCGAACGCGATTTTGAGTTTCGTTCCAACTCCGTCAGTGCCGCTGACTAAGATCGGGTGTCGAAGTCCCTCATCAAGCGCGAACATTCCGCCGAAGCCTCCCAAGTCCGAGAAGACCCCGGGAATTTTTGTCCGGGCTACGTGTCTCTTCATCAAGTTCACAGCGTCATAGCCGGCCTGAACGTCAACGCCCGAGGCTTTGTAGCTCTTACTGGTTGTATTGTTCTCTGATGTCATGATTTATCTGTTCAACTTTCCTCGCCATTTCGGCTGCCTCAGCTTCGAGCCTGCGAGCCAACTCTTCATCGTTCAACGCGAGTATCCGAGCCGCAAGCCACGCCGCGTTAGCTCCGCCGTCAATCGCAACACACGCCACAGGCACCCCCGGAGGCATCTGCACGGTCGATAGCAGAGCATCAAGCCCGCCAAGATCGTCAGATTTCACGGGCACGCCGATGACGGGAACTCTCGTGTGAGCCGCCAAGACTCCCGACAGTGCCGCAGCCTTGCCAGCAATCGCGATGATGACACCGAAATCATTTTCACGAGCGCTCAACGCAAACTCGCGAGCTTTCTCGGGTGTTCGATGAGCCGAGATCACGCTGACCTCGAACTCAATGCCGAGACGCTTTAGAACTTCGATTGCTTTGTCAGCGATTTTGATGTCGCTGTTGCTTCCAAGAATTATTGCTGTTTTCATGTTGGGTTGCCCTCTCACTCCTCACTCCTAACCCCTAACTCCTCACTATTAACGTGAACTGTCGGGATCTTCGAGAGCTTTGAGAACGTCGACAGCGGGAGCTGCGGAGCGTCTTTGAAGTCCGAGACTTTCGCACCTCCGGCGGCGTTTCTGTTCTCTTGGACGATGACATCCCAAAGCTCTTTGCGCCATATCTGAGTCGACTGCGGAGCCGTGATCCCAAGCCTCACAATATCGCCGCGAACATCTATGACCATTATTTCAATGTCCGAGCCGATCTGAATACTTTCATTCACGCGTCTGCTAAGCACGAGCATTAATCATCGCCTCCGTTTTCATTGGCGGAAGCCTTTAATTTCTCCCGGACTTCTTCTGAAAAGACAACGTGCCTCACCGGATACTCTTCATTGAGCGCGATGACCTGCACAGCCTTTCGTGTCTTTATATTGATGAGGATCGGGGCGCGAAGGTTCGCGGTCATGTCCCAAGGCGCGGCCTCAGGAATGGACACGACGATCAGCAAGGCCAAGTCCGCAGGATCCATCGAGCCAACGAGCTTCAACTCGTCTTCGGGGATCCGAGCGTTGTAGTCCGGCCTCACAGCGTCAGGCGACGTTACCGGCAGTGCGAGCGTCTCATCGTCGAGACTTTGAAGCCACCGTATCGCGCTGTCATCGTTGCCCGCCAATATCCATTCGTGCCTGTCCTCGAAGGCGGGTATGCCTCGCGGGAAAAATAAAATATCTTCTGAAGTGTACGAGACCTCGCCGAAGCGTTCCGTCTTGATTTTCATTTCTGACATTTTTATTCACGTGCTTTCAAAAAATTTTTGTCATAATGATAGCAGAAAACGAATTAGGAATGAGGGATTGGATACGCTAAAATGATTTCGTTGACTTTCAATATGTAAAGGAGGATTTTGTATGTCATATTACATCGGCGTTGATATCGGCGGCACGAACCTCAAGACCGGAGTCGTCGATGCCAAGGGCAACATCATCAGCGAGGCAAGCGTACCGACCGGAGCAGACCGACCGCAAGACGTTGTGTTGCAGGACATCGTGGGCGCGGTGAAGACCTCAATCGCAAGCTCGGGAGTCGACCCCAAAGAGATCAAAGCTGTCGGCATTGGATCGCCCGGAGCTATCGACACAGCTAACGGCATCGTGATCCGCAACTACAACTTAGGCTGGAAAGATTTTCATATCGGGGAGAAGATGAGCGAGGCTCTCGGGATCCCGGCGAAGCTCGAAAATGACGCTGACGCGGCGGCGTTGGGTGAGGTCGTAGCTGGAAGCGCGAAGGGAGCAAAGAGCGCGTTAATCATCACGCTAGGGACGGGCGTAGGCTCAGGCTTCGTCATCAACGAAAAGATTTTCCCGGGCTGCGAGTTCGGCCACATGGTCATAGCCTACGGAGGTCGCGAATGTACCTGCGGGCGCAAAGGCTGCTTTGAGGCTTACTCGTCGGCCACCGGGCTCATCAACATGACTAAGGAAGCTATCGAGCGCAATCCCGACGGAATTTTAGCCAACGTCGCAAAGGTTGAAGGCTCTGTCAGCGGTCGAACTGTCTTCGATGCGTCAGACAAGGGAGACCCCGAGGCCGCGAAAGTCATTGATGAGTATCTCGAATACTTGGCCTGCGGACTTGCGAACTTAATCAACGGACTTCAACCCGAGGTCGTCAGCATCGGCGGAGGGATCGCCAAGCAAGGTGAGATGTTGCTGGCTCCGTTGCGCGTCAAGGTCGAGCGGGAAGTCTTCAAAGGTATCAAGCTCCCGAAGATCGTCAGCTGCACGCTCGGCTACAAGGCCGGACTTATCGGCGCGGCTATGGCGGTTCGAGATTTTTAACGAGGTGAGAAATTCAATGATAAAAATTTTTGTGGCGGGATTGTTGCTCGCTTGCGCTTTTGCTTCGTCGGCGTTCGCTGGCGATATCGAGGTTACGTCTCTGCTCGAAACTCAGGGCAAGGCCGATCCTGCGCTCTTAATTGGAATGGAACGGACTGAGAAGCTCGACAGTCAGATATTGGCGTTCTATGTCAAGCTTCCGGATCGCGAAATTCTTTTCGATACCGGACTGCGCGGCGGCAACATCACGAAGCGACTTGCTGAGGCAGGGGTCAACCCCGAGGACGTGAAGACGATACTGCTCACTCATCTTCACCCGGATCACTTCGGCGGGCTGGTCAACTCCGAGGGCAAAGCTGCTTTCCCGAACGCTGAAGTCTATCTCGGAAAGGTCGAGCGCGATTACTGGGTCGACACCCTCAAAAACGAAAAAGTTATCGAAGCTCTGAACCTCTACAAGATTAATCTCTTCGAGTTCGGAGATGAGGTCTTCGACGGCGTGAAAGCTCTCGACGCGTCAGGCCACACGCCCGGGCACACGGTCTTCGATATCACGCTCGGCGATGAAAAGCTCTTGATCGTTGGCGATATTGTTCACTTCATTGATGTTCAGCTCCCTGCGCCTGATGTCTCAGTCAAGTACGACGTTGACCCCGACAAGGCTCGCGAGACCCGCAAAGCCATTCTTGATTACGCAGCCTCCAGCGGTGCTATAATCGCCGGAATGCACATAACACCGCCGGGAGTAATCAAAGTCCGAAAGACTGCGACCGGCTACGAGAAATATTAGTGCATCAAGGGGTTTTGTTAATGTCAGAGTTATTTGGAATTAATCATCTGGAGAACTTCAGAGCTTCGCTCGACGAACGTTCACGCGAAAGTCTCGGCTCGGCTGTCAAAAAAATCATAGAGGCCAAGAAGCGCGGCGGCAAGGTCATGGTCGTTACAGGCAGCGGCCCCAACATTCACGAGGGCGTTACGACGCTGATCGCGGAGCTTATTCGGGTCGGGATCGTTGACGCTGTCTCGACAAGCTCGGCTGTGATCGCTCACGAGATGGCCGGGTCTCTCGATAGAGTTTTCAGAGTTGACGCTCAGGCGTTGGGAATGGACATGGGCAAGATGCCGCGCGGCGATGTCTTCGAGTTCACTTGCATGACGGACAGTGAGCTTGACGCTTTGAGGCGCGAGATGCCGCTCGATGAGGAGCTACTGACCCGCGGAGCGAACCTCCCCAAACAGAACGAGATCATCAAGGCCGCAGGTAACATGGCCTACCCGATGGGACTTCGGACTGAGCGACTTGCGCATGAAGTTCTCGGGCTTGCGAGAATGTACGGGCTTCCGTTCGAGACTGTCGCGGGTTGGGGCTGCGATGAACACACGATGCTCGGAGCGGCGGCGCGGCGAGATGTTCCCGTCCTCGTTACGATCCCTCAGCTGGTCGGCGGCGGAGCTGTCGGAATGTCGATCGGCGACTCGATCCCGGTGTCTCAGCGTTCGATGAGGATTTCACGAATGTTAGCCTCGTGCGACGTTATCATCGAGAGCGCAGTAGCTCTTACTCAGGAAATTCATGACGGGCCTTTTGAGTGCTACACGGGGCACGGGATATGGGCGTGGTGGTCAGGTCAGGCGACTTACAACCTCCGCGAGAAGAGTTTAATCAGAATAGACCTCGACGAAAATCTCCGCCGGGCTGTCGAACTCAACGCGACTGTTCAGGAGGCTATCGACAAGGGTTTACCCAAGACCAAGGCCGCGAAGATTCCGTTTAGAATGGAAATGTCGGCGTTCGCGCGTCATGAGGGAAGTATTCCGATCGTCGGAGACATCGGCAAGGCTTGGCCTTTAATTGCTCACGATGTCGCGAAAGGTCTCGGGATCGAGCTGGAATTTCTTTCAGCCTCGCAGGACACTCCCGAAGGAGCTTCGATGCGCGAGTGGATCGTCGACCACGTCAAGCCGCTTGACCGCGAGAAGATGCTGGCGTGCGCGAAAGATTTCAGACTATAAAGGAGGAAAAAAATAATTTGTACAACGCAATACTTGTAAATAAAGACACATATTGGACGGGCGTGAATGATCACGAGACGGATTTATTCGAGTCGCTTTGGCCATTGCCGCAGGGAGTTGCCTACAACTCTTACGTCATCACCGGCACGACAGCTACGGCTGCGATAGATACAGTGAAAGGTCCTTGGCTCGATGAATATTTCAATAAGTTGTCGCAGGCTCTTGGTGGCAGGGCGTTGAATTACCTCGTCATCAACCACATGGAACCCGACCACGCCGGGCTGATCGCTCAGTTGAAGAAGAAGTGGCCGGCTTTGAAGTTCATAGGCAACGCCAAGACAGTCCCGCTGCTCAAAGGCTATCACGGTATCGAAGATGATGTTCTCACCGTCAAGGACGGAGACACGCTCGATCTCGGCGGCCATGTCTTGAAGTTCGCGACTGTCCCGATGCTGCATTGGCCTGAGAGCATGGTTACGTTCGACGCTACAACGGGAGTTTTGTTCTCGAATGACTCATTCGGAGGCTTCGGAGCGCACGAGGGCGGACTGTTCGACGATGAGAAGCTGCAGGCTCGTTGGGCGAGCGAGATGCTGAGATACTACGCTTGCATCGTTGCGAAATATTCCAATGTCGTACAGGCGGCTTTGAAGAAGCTCGGCGGCTTCGAGATCAAAAATATTTTCCCGTCTCACGGAACGTTATTCCGCAAGGACATCAAGCAGGTCATTTCGCTCTATGACAAGTGGAGCAGGCAAGAGGGCGAGTCCGGTGCGGTGGTTGTGTATGGCTCGATGTATGGCAACACGAAGCGAATGGCCGAAGCTGTCTGCACGGGTCTGGCTGACGCAAAGATCAAGGACATCAGAATATACGACGCTTCGAGGGCTGATATGTCGTGCATGTTGCGCGATATTTGGCGTTTCAAGGGGCTTGCGCTGTTGAGCTGTACATACAATACGCTCCTGTATCCGCCTATGGAAGCTCTTTGCTCGAAGCTTTTGAACAGATCGCCGAAAAATAAAATTCTCGGTATCGCCGGGAGCTACAGCTGGAGCAAGGGAGCTTTGACGGCGTTGCAGGACTTCGCCGAGAAGATAAAGCTCGAAAAGGTCGGCCCCGAGGTCGAAGTCTACACCTCTCCGACTGATGAAGACCTGCAAAAGTGCTTTGAGCTTGGTCAGAATATCGGCGAGGCGATCTCATGAGCGAGTACGTAATGCGTCCCAAGCGCGTCAATGAGTTGTGGCTCAGCGAGTACAGCTCCGACGACTTGAAACTCTCAATGCGCGTCAAGAAGATGCTCCACGAGGAGAAGACAGAATATCAGGAACTGTTGATCGCCGACACATATCAATATGGGCGAGTCCTGATGCTTGATGGCGCGTACCAGCTGACCGAGCGCGACGAGTTCACGTACTCCGAGATGATGGCTCACGTTCCGTTATGCGCTCACAGGAACCCGGAAAAAGTGTTGATCATCGGCGGCGGCGATGGCGCGATCATGCGTGAAGTCCTCAAACATGACTGCGTCAAGAAATGTACGCTCATCGATATCGATAAGAGGGTCGCGGAATGTTCTCAGAAATTTTTGCCGTTCGCCGGAGATTCGTTCAATGAGCCTCGCGCAGATTTCAGATGTATGGACGCGCTGAAGTTCATCAAGGAGACGGACGAACGCTTCGATGTCGTTATCGTTGACAGCACCGACCCTGTAGACTTTGCGGCGGGGTTGTTCCAGTCGAATTTCTACAGCGATGTCAAGAAAGTCATGAAAGATGACGCGATGTTCTCGGAGCTTACGGAGTCGCCGTTCGTCGACACTGAACTGATGAAGCAAGCCATCAACGAGATGAGAAGGGTCTTCCCGATCGTAAAAATGTATTGGGGAGTTGTCCCGACGTATCCGTCAGGAATGTGGACTTACGGAGCGGCCTCAATGAAAGATGATCCGGCCATGCCGGTGCGCGACGTGAAAGGCACGAGATGGTACACGAATGAAATTCATAAAAATTCTTTCGTCCTGCCGCCGTTCTTGGAGGAGCTAATCAAGTAAAGACTTCTACGAGCTTCGTAGTTATATAATACCCCCGAACAGATTACATAATCTTGAGGGGGAAATTTTTTTATGAACTATCGTGAACTCGGCGCGACGGGTCTCAGGGTCAGCGAGATCGGAATGGGTTGCGAGGGAATGAACGAAGAGAATTACTCAATGTGCGCGAAATTGTTCGACACAGCCGAGGAGTTAGGCGTGAATTATTTCGACCTTTACGCTTCCAACCCGGATTTACGAGCCGCAGTCGGACGCGCGTTAAAAGGACGGCGTGAAAAATTCATAATCCAGTCTCACCTGTGTTCAGTCTGGAAAGACGGACAGTATAAACGCTCTCGAAATCTCAGAGAAGTTAAAGCCGGCTTCGATGACATGATGAAGCTGCTTGACGTTGATTATATCGACGTTGGAATGATCCACTACTGTGACGCTCTCGACGATTGGGACGTTATCGCAGGTGGCGGAGTCCTCGACTATGTGCGCGAGTTGAAGTCGAAGGGCTTGATCCGGCATATCGGGCTTAGCTCTCACAACCCGCAAGTCGCGTTGAAGGCCGTCGAAAGCAACTCGATCGAAGTGTTAATGTTCAGCGTCAATCCGTGCTACGACCTTCAGCCAGCCAGCGAAGACGTGGAAGACCTTTGGCGAGATGAAAGTTACGCTCATCACCTCACCAACATGAACCCCGAGCGTCAAAGATTATACGAGACATGTCAGCGCCTTGGTGTCGGCATCACCGTGATGAAATGTTTCGGGGGCGGGGATCTTCTGAATGAGAAGCTCTCACCGGCCGGAGCTGCTCTCACCGTCAACCAGTGCATAGCCTACGCTCTGAGCCGTCCTGCGGTTTGTTGTGTCCTCGCTGGTGCTCATTCGGTCGAGCAGTTGAGGGAGAGCGTAAACTTCGAAAACGCCTCCGAGGCTGAAAGAGACTACGCGCTCGCTCTTGCGTCATTCCCGAAGATAAGCTGGAAAGGTCATTGCATGTATTGCAGCCACTGCGAACCGTGTCCGAAGAAGATCGACATCGCGACAGTTACGAAATTTCTGAACCTCGCGCAGGTCGGCGAAACGATCCCCGAGACAGTCCGCGAACATTACGCAACTCTCGAACATCACGCCGGAGAGTGTATAAAATGCGGAGCTTGCGAGACACGCTGCCCGTTCGGTGTCGCGATACGCGAGAACATGACAAGAGCCAAAGATTTATTTGGACTTTAGAAAAAATGATCCCCCTGCTGAAGATCAGTAGGGGGAAAGCGTTGAGCCTTGTTATTTCTGATCTACTGCGTTCTGTCCTGCCTTACGACCGTTCGAAAGAGCATCAGGAACAGCATTCGCTCCAAGACGATTGCTCCCGTGTACACCGCCGGTTACCTCGCCAGCCGCATAAAGCCCGGGAATGATAGCACCATCTACACCAATAACTCTCAGCTCTGTGTCTACCTTGACTCCGCCCATCGTGTGATGGATCGCCGGAGTACGAATACTCGCGTAAAACGGCCCTTCGTCAAGCCACACATTCTCAGCGAAATTCGGACGGCCAAACTCAGGATCATTCCCAGAGTGGCAGGCTTCATTCCACTTTCTAAACGTCTCTTCAAGCACAGCCGGCTCGACATTAATCTGTTCGGCGAGTTCCGCGACGGTGTTGCCCTTGAAGACTTGCTTGGTCTCAATGAGATTATCTACGTTCTGACCGAATTTGTTTTGACCATTTTCATCAATCAGCGCGTTCTTCTGGCATGTAACGATATAGAACTTGCCTTCGGGCTGAGAAAGAACTGCGGCTGTGAGAACGTCGCGGCGTTCATATTCGTTGACGAAGCGTTTGCCTTCGAGGTTGATATACATTCCTGCGCTCTCACCGACATAACCGGGGCTTGAGCCTGTAAAGGGACTCGAAGTCGGAAGAAGCTGAATCTGATCCATGTCCACGAGGTCTGCTCCGATGTTTTCAGCCATGACGATGCCATCGCCTGTGATAGCCGGGCTGTTGGTGCTCTTCAGTGTCGGGAGCAGGGTCGGCTTGTACTTCATGCACATCTCATTATTTGCCGCAAAGCCTCCGGCCGCGAGAACAACGCCCAATTTTGCCCGCGCAGTTATCTCTTTGCCGTCGGCCGCAGTAGCATGAACACCAACGACTCGACCATTCTCAACGATGAAAGCGTCTGCCTTTGTTTCCATGAGAAACTCGACGGGATATTTTTTCTCGTTGATGATTTTGACAAAAGTATCTACGAACCCTTTGCCGCTCTTGTAATCTCGTGCTTCGTGGGAACGCTGCCAGAGAGCTCCAACGTAAGTGGTTACCTTGTCTTTCCAAACGAGATCATAGCTTTCGAGCTGTGCGAGCATGTCGTGCGCTCTTGTAAGCGTCGCAAGAATCAAGTCGATATTACCAAGGTAGTCGCCGCCGTCGTAGGTTTGCAGGGCATGAAACTCTACAGAATCGAATAGCTTGTCGCTGCCCGAAGCTTCATAATCTGCGAGTTGCTTTGTAACTGCATCAATAAGTTTCTTGTGAGTTTCGTTGAGCGGCTCTTTTGAGATGAGTTTTCGGACTGTGTTGAGCTGGTTCGGGTTCATGGTAACTTGCCCCTGACGCTGAGGATCGAACGCATTAAAGCCGCCCCCTGCGAGAAGCGTGTTGCCTCCAAGTGCAGCTGTCTTCTCGATGAGAATGACGCTAGCTCCTTTCTCGGCTGCTGCGACCGCTGCTGAGAGTCCCGCTCCACCGCCTCCGACTATCACAACATCAGCAGCTTTCTCGACTTTCTCGGTTGATTGCTGAGCCTCGGCTGTCTTCACTGATAGTTTTTGAGGATCGCCGCCTGCCTGCTTAACGCAATCTGCAACCGCGTCTAAGATAGCCTGGCTCGTCATCGTTGCGCCTGTAACAGTGTCGATAGCCAGCGACTGATTCTTTTCGATAGCCGCAGGGATGCGCTCGACTGGTGTCTCGAACAAACCGGGGGTCTCTTGGTGCTTTACAACTTCGACTGCTTTGATAGCGTCTTCGGTGAAAATTACCTGAACGGTTACATCGCCGTTCTTTCCGGGAGCAGATGCGCTGTAAGTCCCGGCCTTGTAGCTCTCCGCAGAGGCACTCGCGCTGAACATCATCAGCAAACACATAAGCAACGCAAAAATCTTATGGGTATTCTTCACAAGGATTCCTCCTTTGATTGTATGGATTTTGTGATTATAGCAAATCACCGACTTAGAAAAAAAGGATCCCCCTGCTGACAACCAGTAGGGGGAAGGCGTTGAGACGTTTTAGCGTCTCTTTTTAAGTGTCGCAAACACTAGCATCAGTGCAGATAATGCTCCAAAGTTTAATCCGGCATTGCAGCCGCCGCCACTTGAACTCCCGAGGACAGTTCCGCCCGTTACAGAGCTTGTGCTGATGGTTACGTCCATGTAGCCATCTTCGTCATCGTCTCCGTCAGCCGCAGCAACGCTCTGAGGTCCAACGCGTCCGCCTCTATTCCAGCGGGTGTCGTAGTTGTACCTGAAGTCTTTCGGCGCTCTGTCGAATTTGATCTTGCCCTCGTCGTCGATCTCGGCCTCTTGTGGCGAGTTGTCATCTGAGGCTGTGTAGCTGATGCCCGCCCCGATCTGTTCAATATCGAACGGCAATTCATCGCCTTCAACGTAAGTCTCGCCGGTGCTTTCGAGATATTCCTTGTACTTGTTCAGCAACATCTCGCCGATATCCAACAGCATGTCTATCGTCATGCCGTTCACGCGCTGGCCTTTGACGTTGACTTCTTCGAGAGCGTCGTAGATTGAAAGATCGCCGATCCACATAAGCTGCTGACCTCTGACCGCGAGGCGTTTGAAGTTCGCGCCTGTCTTCGGGAGCGTGAGTATCTTCAGCGAACCTGGCACGTACTCCTCGTCGCCCTCCTCGGACTCAGGCTCCTGGTCGAAAGTGAACTCCTCCAAAGATTCGCAGTCTCCCAAGTCGGCATTTGCGATCTTCGTTCCGCTGATGTCGACTGTTTCGACGTTCGCGTTTCCAAAGTCGATGCTTTCGAGTTCCTTAGAGTCCTTGGCGTTGATGTTCGTAACTTTGCTGTCCTTGCCGAGCGTGAGAGTCTTGACGCTGCTCTTCTCAATCTCAACGCTCTTGACGTTCGAGCCTGTGAGGTCGACACCTTCAACTGAAGTATTCTTCTCGCCAAGTTTGATTTCGGTTACGCTGTCGCCGAGGTCGGTGGCCTTGATCTCATTAACCGTCAGAGATTCAACCTCCGTCAGGTTTAGAGATTCGAGGTTCGTGAGTTCCGAGAGTCCTTCGAGCGTCTGAACGCCGTTGGGGACAACAAGCTCTTTGTTCTCGCTATCCGCCAGTGCGTCGTTAATCGTGTCCAAGTCGACAAGGTCGCTGAGCGTTAAAGAACTTCCGCTTGCCTCTTTCTCCTCTTGGAGAATTGCGATGGATTCCTCGTCGATATCAAGCTCAACCGCCCCGTTGGTCTTGATCTGATATGCGGCGAACGCAATCGAAACGTCCGCGCTTCCTACAGCGTTTGTGGCGATGATGTCAATCTTATAAGTTCCGACTTTCGTGTCAGCACTGCTGATGGAGCCGAACAGTGTCAACGTTATGTCGTCGCTCTCAGCTTCCAAAGTCCCCGGCAGGTCTCCGCTGACTGTCCATACGATACTGTCGCCGGCTGTCGCCGTAACAAGTATGTAATCAGGCTCGAAGTTCCTGCCTTCGTTAAGGTCAACGCTGACGACGCTGATGTCGCCCGAAACTTCGAGTACCGGCTTCATGCGAGGCTCTCTGACTTCGATGCTGATCTCTTTATCAACGCTAGCTTCAAACACCGCGACGTGGTTGTCGCTCGAAAGGCTGATGATCGCCTTTAACGTTACCGGCACGGACTCGGCTGACGTGGTCGGTGTTCCCGCGAGGGTGAACTCGTGATGATATGCCTTTGCAAGCTCGCCGTCGCTGTCGTCGCTCTTGACCTCGCCCGTAACTTTCAGCCAGTCAGGCAGCCCCTCGATATCAACAGAGTAAGCGTAATATCTGTAACTCTCCTCAATGATGTTCAGATCTGCGTCAACGCTGATGACTGTCGTGAACTCGCTGCCGCTCACAGCTCTGAAAGTGTCTGAAGCTGTCGTGATTGCAACATCGACCGAAAGAACGAAGCCATTCGCGTCCGTGAATGAAGTTCCTTTTGAAGTCGTGTATCCGCCGTCTGTTACCGAAATTTCCGGCTCTCCGGCATCGGTCGCAGCTCCATCAGATGAAGCCTTGGCGATCGTAACAGTGAGCGATCCTACTGGTGAGTCGGCGTAGTTGTCATTTCCAACAGCTCTGTACTTGACGGTGTAGCTTCCAGCCTCCGTAGCTGTTGGGATCGCCGTGCTGAACTCTCCATCGTCGAGAGCGTACTGAAGCGTTCCGCCCGTGGCTTTGCCCGCCATAACGAGAGCTTGCGCAGAACCCGTGTAGCTCAGAGTGTTGGCTGTCGGCTTGATGTCGACTGTCGCGTTAGCCTTCGAGACCGTAATCGTAACCTCGACAGGATCAGGCGTGTTGTAGTTCGTCGTGTCCGTCGGTGTGAATTGAGCCTTGAATGTGTTCGTTCCAACATTGCCGACCTTCGTTGTAGCCGCGTCGACCCAAGCCCAGCCGCTCGGTAATGTTACGTCTGCGAGTGTCTGACCGTACGTGGCGGTTAGCCCCGTCGGGGTCGTATATTCCGGGTCAGCCTTTGAGATCGTAACCTCAACTGTCGCAGTTGCGCTCTTTGAAAATTCGCCAAATTTCGCCGTAGCTGTTACCTCAACGCTGTATGTATTCGCGTTAGCCGTCTTGGCAACCGTCAAAACTCCGTCTTCATCAATCGTAAATCCGTCGATGGCCTTGATTGACCATGTTAAGCTCTCCGGCGTGATGATCTCCCAGCCGTATTCGCCGTAGTCTCCGCTCACTACTGCGCTCAACTTCTGAGTCTTGCTTTCGCCGTAAGTCAAATTCAAAGCCTCGTTGCCACTGATTGATACGCCGATACCTTTCAGAGTCTTATCTTCGGCTACGTTAATCTTGATTTCCTTGTCGATGCTCGACTCGAGGATTTGGACGTGGTTGTCGCTTGACAGGCTGATGATGGCCTTCAATGTAACTGTCTGCTCGCCCGCCGCAGGCGTACCCGCGAGAGTGAACTCGTGATGATACGTTGAGCCTAACTCGCCGTCGCTATCGTCGCTCTTGACCTCGCCGGTAGCTTTCAGCCATTCGGGAAGTCCCTCAATGTCAACCGAGTAAACATAATATTTGTAGCTCTCCTCGACGATGTTCAACGTTGCATCAACACTTATAACTGTCGAGAACGTGCCGCCCTCCTTAGCTTCGAAGCTCTCGGCCTCCGTCGTGATCGCGACATCAGTCGAAAGGATCAACGTCGCGCCGTTCATGAAAGAAGTCTCTCTTGAAACCTTGCTCACGGTCTTGTCGCCGATTGTCGGAGTTGAAGATGTAGCTTCCCCGGCCTCGGTCGTAGCTGTCGCTGAAGCCTTGG
>JAFSJO010000149.1 GCA_017449415.1 Synergistaceae bacterium | reverse complement strand
GCTCTACGACCTCGCCAGCCGCGATCTTTGACCAAACATGTTCGGGAAGTTCTCGGATTGACATGAAATTTGAAGAGTTCTCCTTTTTGAATTAAGTATATCACCGTTGACAAAAAATTTTTTCGCGAGTAGATTGTTATGAATTTTATTTCACAAGGAGGCATCAACTCAATGAAGAAGAACATCATCTTTCTGAGTGTTCTCGCGCTTTTTGCACAAGTCGTTACCCCCCCCCCCAATTGTAGCGGCTCCCCAGAACTGGCCTAAGGTCTGGTACAACGATACGAGCCTCTCGATCGGCATGTACAACCCCTACAGCAGCTCGTATCATTGGACGTGGCTCGGCGGCAAAAGCGGAGAGAAATACGCGGTCGACTTCCTCGGCGACGAAGGAACGGAGCTCTTCTCGCCGGTCGACGGGACGGTCATATGCAGCAACCTCTACCCGGAGACGACCATCAACGACTCATGCGCCAGAGGACACGCGGGATCATGGGACGATGGCTACGGCTACCACGTAAGGATCCAACCCGACGGCGACAGCAACAACACCTTCATCATGGCTCACCTCAGCGAAAGTTCGAAATCTCTGCCATTGTTCACCAAGTCCGGCAACAATTACAGGCTCGCATTCGGCGAACATGTCGGCTACCTTGGCAACACAGGCAACTCGACAGCTCCGCATCTTCACTTTGAACTCATCAACAGGTTAAAGACTGAACGCGACAGTATCAAGCTCTTCGGGATTGACGCTTCGCAGTTCCAAAATCGAGCTTCGATCGCAGGCTCGTTCGTCAGAGGCAGCTCAGGCGGTGGCTCGGGCGGCGGAACGACCGGTGGCGACGAGTACGCGATCCAAGTTAAGACCGCGGAAATGAAGAATGGCAAGGTCGGCGAACATTACAAGGAGCGAATCTACTTCGACATCAAGCAGGGCGGAGACGTCAACGGCCGCGACATATCCGGCAACTTCCCTCCCGGCCTTGATGTTACGATCTCGGCTGGTCAGGTTCATATTGAGGGGTATCCAAGCGAGGGCGGAACATACAACTTCACGATAACGTTGAAGAATGACGCGGGCTTCGGCTCGATCAGCTACACGATCTACATCGAGGGTGGCTCGTCCGGCGGTGGCTCAGGAGGAGGCTCAGGCGGTGGCACAAGCGACGGCGAAGCTATCTACATCACGACAGTTGACCTACCGGCGGGCAAGGTCGGCGATCATTACAAAGAGAGATTTTACTGCGACATCAAGCGCGGAGGCGATCTCAACGGTCGCGACATATCCGGCCAACTCCCCGAGGGCATGGACGTATACGTCTCGGGCGGTCAGGCGCATATTGAGGGCGATCCCAAATACGGCGGCACTTACAGCTTCACAGTAACGCTAAAGAATGACGCAGGCTCAGGGTCAAGGGGTTACACTCTCTACATTGAGGGCAAGCCCTACGAGCCTCCATCGCCGGAACCTCCCGAAACTTTCGAGACAACGAGCTTCGCGCTTTCCGGCAACAGTCTCGTAATCGCGTACGCGGGATCGAAAGGCACAAGCAAGACGCTGACATTCGCTCAGGAGACCTCGGGCGGCGACACTCGCTACATAATCGGCGGACTGCCTGCCAACACGAAAATTAATCTGCCGGAGAAATGGACGCTCGATACGGTCAAAGACGCTGTCTCAATCAGCGACACTTCCAAGACAACACCGCTCGGTTATGACGCGATAACCATCACGGGCGCGAACGTCGTAACGACGAAATATGAGAACGTCCCGTTCACAGCTCGTCAGATTGTAGATACACCGCAACCACCTGCGCCGACTGTTACATACGAGACAACGAAGTGGGAGGTCATCAACGACGAGCTTATCATCGAGTACAAAGGCTCGGACGGATCGACGAACTCGGCGAGGTTCGCAAAGGCTTCCGCTGAGGAAAATCGCTACATCATTGAGAAGCTCCCGGCAAGCACGGATATTCACCTCCCGCGATATTGGACGCTTGACACGGTCGCGGATTATGTTGTGGTCGCTGACGCTTCCAAGACGGTGCCGCTCGGCTACGACGCGATCATCATCACGGGCGAGAATGTTGTAACGACGAAGTACTACGATGTCCCGTTCACAGCACGTTACAATATGTCGGTTACGCCTCCAACGGAAGACGAGGTTGGAACTCCAAGCGACGAGCCAACAGACACGCCCGCAACTGTAACGTATCAGACAACGAATTGGAGCATCACCGGCGATAAGCTCGTCATTGAGTACAAAGGCTCAGACGGCTCGACGAACAAGTCCGAGTATGAGCAAGTTAATTCGGGCGGCGATAGATATTTTAAAATCCAAAATCTTCCCGCTTACACCACGATGACGATAACGTCGGAGTGGTCGCTCGATACGATGAAAGACGCTGTAACGATCGGCGAAAGCTCGCGAGTTACGTCGCTTGGCGGCGGGGCTGTGAAAATTTTTGGCAGCAACTTCGTCATCACGAAATTTTACGGCGTTGAATTCACGGCTCGCTATGAGGCCAAGACACCAGATCCGACAGGCTCGGACGATGGCGAGGGGATCACCGGCGGCGACGCTGCACAGATACAAAAGAACAACGCTTACAAGAAGCTCGTTGATGCGATCGTGGAATATTTCAACTCCGAACCCAACGCGCCGATCTTCCTCATCATTGGCAACACGTCATCGAGCAGCAGCCAGACGCTAAAGAATGACAATGGCGACGAGGCTGTGTCCATACTCCAAAAGATCACGACCCAAGACGAGGGAATTTATGTTATCCCGGTGGCGTTCGATCAGACTGTCGCGGCGGGGTCGACGCTGCTGTGGTATGCGAACTCGGACAATTTCAAGGCGAGCGCTGTCGAGGCTGCGGCCACGGGCGATTACCATTTCATTGATGACGATGGCAACGAGGTAGCAATGCCGCTCACGAAGTCCGTGAATAGTGTGAATGTCGCTGTGTCGCTCGGCGCGGGTCAGACGCTAAGCCCGGTTGTCGCAGTCAAAGGCAGCTCAGGCGATCCGGGAGACAATCCGGAGGAGACCGAAGAGAAAGGCTCTCAGCCATTGGGAAGCTCAGGCGGTGGCGGAGGCTGTGTCTCAGTTAGGAGTGAGGAGTTAGGAGTGAGGAGTGTGTTGCTTCTGGCTCTTGCCGCGATGCTCCTAAAGAAACAACGCTGACGCGAAGACGCTCCCTCTTGCGAAAGGGGGAGTTTTTTTATGTGATAATATCTTCGTGCAAACATTTCACCATTCACGAAAGGATTTGAGATTATGAAGTTCAAAATGATTCACGAGAATTACAACGTGCAGGACTTGGATAGGTCATTGGCGTTCTACAGCAAGGCTCTTGGCCTCAGTGAGCGCAGGCGTAAGGTCGCGGCTGATGGCTCTTTCATCATTGTCTACATCGGGAACGATGAAGCGGACTTTGAACTAGAACTTACGTGGCTCGCCAACCACCCCGACAAGTACAACCTCGGCGACGAAGAGTTTCATCTCGCGTTCCAAGCTGACGACTTCGACGCGGCTCACAAGCTTCACGAGGAGATGGGCTGCATTTGCTACGAGAATCCCAGCATGGGGATCTACTTCATCAAAGACCCCGACGGCTATTGGCTCGAAGTCCTGCCTCCGAAGAAATGATGAAGATCAAATTTTTGTGTCTTGTGGCTCTGGCCGTCATGTTGTCCCCCGCCGGAGCACAAGCTCAAGAAAAAATTCGCCTCGCCGTCATCAACTCCACCAACACAGACAATCCCAACATAGCTCAACAGTCGGATATCATCACGGGCGACCTAACAGGCTCGCTTGCTAAGTCGGACTCCGTTACGCTCGTGGAGCGCGACATGCTCGATGTCATAATCCGCGAACAGAAAGTGAACGCCTCTCAGCTCGGACAGGTTCAGACTGCCGTCAAGCTCGGACACCTCACGGGCTGTCAGTATGTTCTGCTCTGCTCGACGACTTTCGAGGCTGCTCCGATAATCGGCGCGGTGCTTGTCGATGTCGAGACCTCGGAGATAATTCTCTCAACGAACGAGGGGGCGCAAGGCTCGGACGATGCTTCTGTCATTGCGGCGAGTGCAAGGCTCGCTGATCAGGTGTTGAATGCACTGACGGGGGCGCGGGCGTTCATAGCGGATATCAAGGTCAAAGACATTCACATCAATCGCGGAAGCTCGTCGGGGGTCAGAGTTGGCAACTTCTACCGCGTTTACAGAGATGCTGACGAGCTGGCCGTGATAAAGGTCAAGAATGTCCGACCAGATTACAGCATTGCCGAGGTCGTCAAGAACGGCGGCGACGTGAAGAAGCTCCGGCGTGGGGACGCGATCGAAGCCGTGTCTCAAAAGGAAGCTCAATCGCTCATGAAAGGCCGCAAGACCACGAAGAAGCAATCCTCACGCAAGAGCGCCGACTCGATAGCCGAGAAGTTCACCGACAAGAACGAAGAGCGAGCCGTGAAATATTTCAGAGTCATCGAGCAGAGCGTCGACATCTTCAACAAGCAAGCTAAGTCCGCCTTGGCGCAAGACAAACCCTCCGTCAAAAATGATGCCGGCCTAGCGTTCAAGAGGTTGGGCAATCACATCTCGCAGAACAAAAACATCTTCACACATTCAAAGAAGATCACGGCCAAGCAGGTCGCTGAGAAGATCGAATATTGCTACGCTAAGGCTTTGGAACTTTATACGAAGGCCGCCGAGCAAGGTTACGCCACCGCGACGAGCAATATAGGCTTCATGTATGAAGAGGGGAAAGGTGTCAGGCAGAGTTACGAGAGAGCCGCCGAGTTGTACATGAAAGCCGCTGAACAAGGAAGCAGAGCCGCGCAAAACAACCTCGGGCATCTTTACAGTATCGGCAAGGGCGTGCCTCAGAACTATGAGAAAGCCGTAGAGTTCTATACCAAGGCCGCAGATCAGGGATACGCTCTCGCGGAAAATAATCTTGGCTTCATGTACGAGAAAGGCTACGGAGTTCCGAAAGATTACGCGAAGGCCATGGAGCTTTACGAGAAAGCCGCCGCTCAGGGCAATGCCTTGGCCATCAACAACATCGGAGCCATGTACGCGAACGGTCTTGGAGTCGAGCAGGATTACGCGAAAGCCATCGAGTATTATCGCAAGGCCGCCGCCATGGGCAACGAGAAAGCGAGAAGCAACCTCAAAAAGCTCGGTGCCAGCCTCGAATGATAAAGGAGCTGAAACACATGTTCAAAAAATTTATAGCGTTGCTGTTGGTGATCTTGCTCGCGCCGTCGTGTCTCGAAGCAGCTCAGGCAATGAAGCTCGGAGTTGTGAAGTTCGAGGCTCCTGAGGAACTCACACGCGAGAGCAGCATCGTAACGAACAGCTTCATCAAAAATCTTTCAAACTCGAAAGAGATCACTGTATACGATCGCAACAAGATCGACAAAGCGCTGAAAGATTACGACCTCGACACCGTCTCAATGTTCGGCCGGAGCGAGGGCTGTCAGTATATCTTGCTGGGATCGCTGAACAGGGACAGGGACATCGTGATCACCGTGAGGGTCGTAGATGTTCAGACCTCGAAAGTTTTGTTTGCAATGTCGGAGGCCAGCCGCTCATCGAAGCTCGCCGCGTTGCAGTCCAGCAGTGCCAAGCTCGGAGACAGAGTTCGCGAGAGATTGACGGGCGAATTTCCCAAGATCTCCATGTTCAAGAACGGCAAGACTTACATCAACCGCGGAAGCTCCTCGGGAGTTCATAAGGGAGATTTCTATCGCGTCTTTGAAGAGAAGACATACGTCCTCGATGAAAGCGGTGAGAGCATCGGCCGCAACGTCATAGATCTCGCGCTCGTTACCGTCAAGAGCGTCCAAAGAGATTACAGCGTCATTGAGGTCGTAAAAGGCGGCGGAAGCTCGAAAAAAATTTCGTTGGGCAACAGGGTCGAGCCTGTCTCAAAGGAGGAGGCCAAGAACCTCATTAATCAAAAAACTTTTTCGGACAAGGCAATCGCAGACAAGAGAGAGCAGGTCTTCACCGTTACGATCACGTCATCGCTGACTGAAGAGGAGCTGCCGGAAGTTCGCAAAAAAGCGGAGAAAGGCCACCCGGGCGCGCAGAACGAACTCGGAAGCTATTACCTCAAAAGGAAAGATTATTCGCTCGCCATGGAATGGTTTCAGAAAGCCGCGAAGTTTGGCAACGCGAGAGCGCAGAACAATCTCGGCCTCATGTACGAGCATGGCATGGGCGTTCCTCAGGATTACGAGAGAGCCGTCGAGTGGTATCTCAAAGCCGCCGAGCAAGCCAACGCCAGCGCGGAGAATAATCTCGGCCTGATGTTCGAGAAAGGTCTCGGCGTGAAACAGAGCTACGCTAAGGCCAAGGAATGGTACGAGAAAGCGTCCGAGCATGGCAACAAACGCGCAACTTATAACCTCGGCTTGATGTATCACAATGGCCGCGGCGTTAAGAAAGACGTGATGAAAGCCGCCGAACTTTACAGGAAAGCCGCCGAGAAAGATCACGCGAACGCACACATTGCGCTGGGCAGAATGTACGCGAATGGAACGTTAGGCAAGCGCGACTATAAAAAAGCTCACGAACATTTCCAACGCGCCCTCGAGATCGGCGAAAAAGACAACGACAGCTATATCGTCCAACGAGCGCGGGAGGTCATGGAAGCTACTGGCACGCTGAACAATCTCGGCCTCATGTACGACAGAGGAGACGGCGTAACGAAAGATTACGGAAAAGCTGTCGAGCTGTATCGCGCAGCCGCCGAGCAAGGAGACATAACAGCGCAATATAACATGGGCGTGATGTACGAGAACGGTCGCGGAGTTGAAAAGGATTACAAGAAAGCCGTAGAATGGTACACAAAGGCCGCCGAGCAAGGTTACGCCCAAGCTCAGAAAAATCTCGAACGTTTGAACAAAATTCGATGAGACGACTCTCGCTTGTAAGAGCGGGAGTTTTTGTGTTAGGATAAACATAGCGCGCTATGATTTAAGAGGTGAGGAATTGAATCAGGATAAAGTAGCGATTTGGCTGAAGTTTGTGAACTTGGAGTGCGACAGGCTCTCCGTTGAAGTTTTGGAACCTCACGACCTGACACTGACGCAATATAAAATTTTGAAGTTTCTGTTGATCAACCCTCAGGGAACGATAAGGCAGGTTGACATTGAGGAGCATTTTTACATCCGCAACCCGACCGTAACAAGAGTTCTGCAAAATTTAGAGAAGAAAGGACTGGTAACGCGACAAACAAATCCGCAGGATAACAGAAGCAAAGTTATTTGCCTCACGGAGAAAGCGAAATCAATGGAAAGTTTGCTTTATCAGCTCGGCGATGAGCTTGAAGCAAAGCTGACAGCCAACCTAACTCCGCGAGACAAGGAAGAATTGTTGCGACTGTTGAAGAAAATTCTAAACCGAAAGGACGAAGATGACCATGAATGAAATATCACGCCTCGGCCTTGGCTGTATGGGAATGTCGCGGCGTAACGAGGAGAAATCAATCCGAACGATCCACGCGGCACTCGATGGCGGCATTACGCTGCTGAACACCGGGAATTTTTACAACAGCGGCGAAAGTGAAATCGTTGTTGGCAATGCGTTGAGGAATGTCCCGAGAGATAAATATTTTCTTTCCGTGAAGTTCGGCGTACTGTTTGAGCCTTCGGGCGGGATTTATGGCCTCGATGTCAGTCCGTTCCATATTAAGGCGCAGTTGAATTACTCGCTTCATCGTTTGGGGCTTGAATATGTCGATCTCTACCAGCCGT
>JAFSJO010000148.1 GCA_017449415.1 Synergistaceae bacterium | reverse complement strand
GGCGGTCTCGTCGGGACTGTTCGGCGAGGGCTTCGCTGACATGGCTCGGACGTTAGGAGCTGAAGTTGAGCTATGCGCGTTCGATGACGATGACGTGCCCGACCCTCAAAGAGTTTACGACCGCGCAAAAAAATTCTTGCCGAAGGTCATCACTGCTGTTCATTGCGAGACACCGTCGGGGACTTTGGCTCCATGCCTCGCTGAGATCGGAAAGATAGCTCACGAGATCGGTGCGCTGTTCGTCGTGGATTTCGTCGCGAGCGCAGGAGGTGCCGACGTTGACGTTGACGGCTGGGGCATTGATATCGGGCTTTGGGGGAGCCAGAAAGTTTTGTCACTTCCGCCGTCTCTTTCGATTGCGACGATATCGCCGCGAGCTTGGAAGATCATTGAGCGCGTGAACTACTCCGGCTACGAGGCTTTCAAGGATTGGCACGATGTCCCGGCGAGCAAGTTCATGCCATACACTCACGACTGGCACATGATGAAAGCTCTGAATATCTCGCTGTCGAAGATCGTCGATGAGGGAGTTGAGAAAGCAATCGCCCGCCACGAGATAGCCGCGAAGCTGTGCCGAGACATTGGGCGCGAGATCGGGCTGAGGCTCTTCCCAAAGGACGAAAGATTTTCATCTCCGACGGTTACAGCTTTCTATGTCCCGGAGAAATTTACGTGGGAGGAGTTTGATGCTCGCTTGCGCGATAAGGGGCTTGCGGTCGGCGGCAACTACGGACGGTTAGCCGGAAAAGTCTTTCGGGTCGGACACATGGGGACGCAGGCCGAGTTCCTACTCGTCGAAAGGGCAATGAATATAATTAAGTCAGTACTGATATAATTAACGCAATCTCTCAAAAGCATAAAGGAGTTCTTGTTTTTTCATGGAGCGTTCTCGGCTGTCAGAACAACAGAAATTTATTGATACCATAAAGCAGTTAGGCAACAGCGCAGTATTGGTTCACGTTCACAAAGACGGAAAGCCCGAAGCTGTTTTCACGTCGCCCGAATATCTCGCAATGATGGAAGAAGATACTCAGGAGAGCGCGGCGCGCTTCAACGATACGGGAGACTTTAGCAAGATCATTCACCCGGACGATTGGCCGCTGGTTCAGTATGTGCTCGAACACCATGAAGCTCCTGACAAATCCCCTGTCATTCAGATCCGAAAGATCACGGCGAAAGGCAACGTGATATGGTGCAGAGTTCATTACGCCTTTATAACCGTCGAGAATGAAAATTATACTTACCTGACTTTCTCGGACGTAACTCTTTTCAAAAATTATGAAGAGAAAATTCGAACGAGTTACGACGCTATCGGCCAAAATTTTTATCATCAAGATAAATTCACTCTGGGAATGTTCCGCGTCGACTTGACACTCGATGCCATTGAGGAGATCCGAGGGCGCGATCTCTTCACCTCGGACAAGGGCAACGGAGTTTATTCCGAGATGCTGAACAAGCGAGCCAAGAATTACATAAATTTTATTGAGCGAAAGAAATTTCTCGAAACCTTTCACGTCGATAACCTCCTCGACGCTTACATCAAGGGCAAGATCGGGACGAGGCAGGTATTGTTATCTCGGCGTGAGAACGGAAACATTTGCTACGTCGAAGTCTCCGCCGCAATGACCCGCAACCCAATCACCGGCAACGTCGTGGCGTTCATAACTGAAAGAGAGTGCAACAACTCGAAAGTCTATCAGACAATCGTAGATAAAATTCTGGCGCGTCAGTTCGAGATGATAGCTTACATGGCGATCGGACGCTATCACGTTACTGTCAGCGACGACCTGCCGGAGGGAAGCATACTCCCCAAGGCCATGCACGAGACTTTCAATTCTTACATCAACGAGGAGATCGTCCCGATATTGCACGGCACGGACGAGCAGATTTACTCGATGGCTCACGCGCTCGCGCCAGACTCGATAGCCTTCGGAACTCAGAAGAACGCGCTCTATGAGGTCAACATAGCCTGCGAGATCGACGGGAAGATTTTTTATAAGCAGTTCAACTTCTACGCCGTCAACCCGGGCTTCTATATAATCCTCGTCGCGGACACAACGAGGCTTCACCGCGAACAGCAGGAACGCAGCGAACAGCTCGAAGAGGCTCTCGAACTCGCCAAGGCCGCCATGCAGCAAGCTCGCCGGGCTAACTCAGCGAAGAGCGAATTTCTCGCCAACATGTCCCACGAGATCCGAACGCCTATCAACGCTGTGCTGGGCATGAACGAGATGATTATCCGCGAGAGTACCAGCGACAGGATCACGACCTACGCCCGCAATGTCGAGAGCGCGGGGAAAAATCTTCTCTCGATCATCAACGACATTCTCGACTTCTCTAAGATCGAGGCCGGCAAGATGGAGATTGCGGAGAGTGATTACAAACTAAGCTCCGTTCTGAATGACGTTACGAATATGATCGTGTTCAAGGCTCGCCAGAAAGATTTGAAGTTCGATGTCAATGTCGATGAGAGGCTCCCCGATGTCCTGTATGGCGACGAGGTTCGAGTGCGTCAGGTCGTTACGAACGTCTTGAACAACGCCGTCAAGTATACTCACGAGGGCAGCGTGTCTCTGAACGTGTCGGGCGAAAAAGTCTACGACGAACGCGGGCAGGCGAGCATAAATCTCGTCTTCAAGGTCAGCGACACCGGCATCGGCATTAGAGAGGAAGACATTCCGAAATTATTCAAGAAGTTTGAACGAATAGATCTAGTTCAGAATAACACGGTTGAGGGTACAGGTCTTGGCCTCTCGATAACTCACAACCTTTTGAAGCTCATGAACGGGCGCATAGAGGTGGAGAGCGAATACGGCAAAGGCTCGACGTTCATAATATATCTGCCGCAGAAAATTATTTCCGACGAGGCGATCGGCAACTTCCACGACAAGTTCGACCGCTACGTCCATAACATGAAAGCTTACCAGGAGTCTTTCAAAGCTCCCGAAGCTCACTTGCTCGTCGTTGATGACACGGACATGAACTTGACGGTTATAGAGGGTCTGTTGAGCAAGACCGAAATACAGCTCGACACAGCCACAAGCGGCGCAGAAGCTCTCGGCCTCACGAAAGATACCAAGTACGATTTGATTTTAATGGATCAGCGTATGCCCAAGATGGACGGTACGCAGACGATGAAGCACATTCGAGCGCAGGAGAACGGAGCTAACGTCGACACGCCAATCATATGCCTGACCGCCGACGCCGTGAGCGGCGCAAGAAATAAATATCTCGAAGAAGGCTTCACGGATTACCTTTCCAAACCCGTCGAGGGGTCAACGCTCGAAGCCGCGCTGATTAAATATCTGCCGGACGATAAGATCGTCATTCATTCGGGGACGGACGAAGACTCCGACGAAGCCGCAAGCGACACACGCTCCGAGCTTGAAGAGTTCTACTCGCACACCGAGGGTCTGAGCTACTCCGAGGCTATCAAGAACTGCGCCAACGAACAGATCTTGGCCAAGACGCTTCAACAGTTCTGGAACTCAATCGGCAACAACCTGCGCGACATCGAAAAATTCTTCAACGAGAACGACATTCACAACTACACCATAAAAGTTCACGCGCTGAAGAGTTCGGCGAGGCTCATAGGAGCGTCGGAGCTGTCGGCTCAGGCGGCTTACCTCGAAGACTGCGGCAACGCCAACGATATCGACACGATCAGAGACTTAACGCCCGTCTTGCTGCAAAGCTACAGCGCATATCTCGACAAGCTCGCGCCAAGGTTCAAGCAGGACGATGACGCTGAGGTGATCTCGCACGAGAAGCTTCACGAGGCTTACGAGGCCATCAAAGAATTTGCGGCAATGTTCGACAGCGATTCGATCGATGGCATCATGGCGATGCTTCGCGAGTATAGGATCCCTGATGATGAGGTCGAGAAGTTCAATCTGATTGCGGCGTGTGCCGACAGCGCGGACTGGTCAGGACTTGAGGAAGCAATGAAGAGTTAGGAGGTAGGAGTTAAAAGCTCCGGCTCTGAATACATACAAGGGAGAAAGAATTTCATGAAGGAAAAAGTTTTATATATAAGCGACAGACCCTCAATGGGCGCGGATATGCTGATGAGGAAGCTCGGCGACACTTTCGAGATTACGAAGCTGCGTTCGGGCGACGAGGTCGACTTTACACCCAAGATAGTGCTTGTGAACCTCGCGGGGCTTGAGAGCTTCGAGCGGGTCAACAGCTTCAAGGGCGCGAAGATATTTCTGCTCGGAACTCAGGCGGAGATCGACGCGGCGAAAGATAACATCAAGGGCGCGGACTCCTTTGTGAGACCTTTCAACGCAGGCGAGATACTCGAAAAGCTCACGGGACTATCGAAGAGCGACACGGAGGCTCAGAAGACTATTCTGTTGGTCGATGATGACGCTGTGATGATAAGGACGCTGCGCGAGGGTCTCCTCAGTACGACCTACAAGGTTATCCCGGCCAACGGAGGCGCGAACGCGCTGAAGATACTCGAAAGGGCGAAGCCGGATTTAATTTTGCTGGATTACGAGATGCCGGAGATGAACGGCCCGCAAGTTCTTGAAAAGATAAAGGCTAACCCCAAGACCGCAGATATCCCGGTGATGTTCCTGACGGCCAAGACGGACGTACAGCTCGAAGGCCACATGTTGAAGACACTGCCACTGAAAGAGATAAAGGCGATAATCAAAAAGATTTTGGAAGGATAGCTAAAAACGTGACCCCCCGCCGACTATCGCCGGTTTTCCCCCTTAAAGGGGGTAACGATGTGGTTGAAAGTCGCTACAGTTTCTGATATTCCGGCACGAGCTTTCTCAACAGACTCAGAGCTTCGCGAGGATTTCTCAGCGCGTATTCGAGCGTCGTATCTAGCTCGGCATTGAAAGATGTCTCGCCGGCCTTGATGTTGCTGACGAAGATCTTCGGGTGCAGAGTGCCGTGTACGGAGTTCTCGTCGTAGAATAATTCTTCGTAGAGCTTCTCGCCGGGTCTGATGCCCGTGAAGACGATGTTAATGTCCTTGTAAGGCTCGTAGCCGCAAAGACGGATCAACAGCTCCGCCATCTCCTTAATCACGACAGGCTCACCCATGTCGAGGACGAAAAGCTCACCGCCATGTCCCAAAGCTCCGGCTTGAATGACGAGGCTGACGGCCTCGGGGATCAGCATGAAATATCTCTTCATGTCCGGGTGAGTAACCGTAACCGGGCCGCCCGACGCTATCTGATCTTCAAATTTCGGAATGACGCTCCCACGGCTTCCCAAAACATTTCCAAACCTGACGGCCATGTACTTGGTCTCGGGATAATTGCGCTGTTCGTGTTCGAGAATTTTCTCGGCAAGTCGCTTCGTCGCACCCATGACGCTGGAGGGATTGACGGCCTTGTCGGTCGAGATCATGACCATGCGTTCGGCGTTGTTCTTACCGGCGAAGCGCGCTATTGTCCGTGTCCCGAGGTCATTGACGCGCATGGCCTCGCGGGGCGAGAGTTCCATCAGTGGGACGTGCTTGTGAGCGGCGGCATGGAAGACAACTTGCGGCTTGCTCTCGTCGAAGAGTTCTCTCATTGCGACCTCGTCGGCAACGTCCGCGATAATCGGATAGACCGGGATCTTCAGATTGAGCTTGCTGAGCGACTCCAACAACAGATATATAGACTGCTCGCCATGTCCAAGGACGTAAACTTCCGAGGGGTCGTTGTGAATGACCTGATGAACGATTTCGCTCCCGATTGAGCCGCCCGCGCCCGTGATCAAAACTCTCTTGCCCTGTATGTAATTCATTGAGGGATCGAGATTGATATTGATGGGGTCGCGTCCAAGGAGGTCTTCGAGCTTCACTTTGCGGAGCCGCGAGACAGATACACGACCTCCCGCAAGCTCACGGAGGCTCGGCAAAATTCTGACCTGAACATTCAGCGGCGCGAGAGTGTTGTAAATCTCTCGGATCTTTCGGCCATTGTAAGCTGAGAAAGCTATCAGCACGACTTTGAAGTCTCCGTTCTCGACGATGCTTTTAAGCTCCGCAGTGCTGCCGAGAACAATCAGCCCCGAGACGTGCATTCCGATCTTGTTGGGGTCGTCGTCAACGAAGCCCGCCGGGTAAAGCTCGTTCTCGTTGCGCATAAGGTCGCGAGCGAGGAAAGCTCCGGCTTCACCTGCTCCGATTATGAGAGTTCTGAGCCGCCTGCTCTTGTTGTTGGTGTGTATGGATTTCGTCATGAGCCACGAGAAGCGCAAGCCCCCGCACAAAAACAGACCCGTCAGAAAAGCTATCGCGAACGAGACACGCGCAAACACCGCGAACTTCAAAACCGAATTGAGAGCCAAGAAGATCCCGAACGCGACGAAATAGACACACGCGAACTTTATGAAATCCTCCGTGCCGGCGTGAGGCCATATCGTCCCGTACTGACCGAACAGAGCGAACACAGCAAGACACACCGTCGGCAGAATGATCATAACGTGCTGCCAGTCAGCGACACCCCGCGGGACAAACTGACCCTCCCTCAGAGCGTAGCCAACGTACACAGCGAACGCCAGCAACACGAAATCAATCAGCGCAACTAAAAAAACTTTGCCTGATGTTCTGCGCCAGTGTTCTTGTATTGATGTCAGCTTCATATTGTCGTTATAGGATTAATTTTTTGTTGCTGTTGGCTCCGAGCCTGTCTAGTTCGTTCAAGACTCCGGCGGGCGCGACATCTATTTTGGGCTTGTTCTGCTTCTCGGCGGCTTCCTGCATACGCTTCTGAGCTTCTTCGAGTGAAGCCTTGATCTCCTTTGCGTCGCCCTTGATCCACAACATGAGATTATCCGCGGCAGCTCTCAAAGCCTTATCGTCGGGCATTGCCTTAATCGCGCCGAGTTCGAGAAGAATTTTATTCTCGTCCTTTATGGCATTGTAGACATCTTCTTCGTTAAAGATGCCTTTCTTGTATAACATTCTGAACATGACATTAAATTTGCTTCTCTGGTTATCACTGTCGAGAGACATCTCCTCAACTCGGGACATCAGCATCGCCAGAAGGTCATCAAGTCCTATCTGCATTGGCATGGTGTTTCGCAAAACTCCTTCGATAAAAGATTTATACTTCTACGTAATTCTAGCATATATTTAATTTTTCGAGCGCGGGAATGTAAAATTAAACACGTCAGAAATTTTTTTCCGGGAGAATCGCAACATAATGAGTATATCACTATATCGTAAATATCGACCTCAGAATTTTGCAGGAGTTGCCGGTCAGAGAGCCGCCATTGAGATCATCACGAACTCAATCGCAAGAGACCGCGTCGGACATGCGTATCTATTCTCGGGATCGAGAGGCTGCGGGAAGACTTCAGTAGCGAGGATCTTTGCGAAGGCTCTGAACTGTCTCGACCGTCAGGGCTTTGAACCTTGCGGGCAATGCTCGAACTGTACAGCGATAACCGCCGGGGAGAGCCTCGACGTTATAGAGATCGACGGCGCGTCCAACAACGGAGTCGACAGCATCAGAGAATTAAAAGAGAATGTAGCTCTCGCGCCGTTCACGTCCAAATATAAAATTTATATCATTGATGAGGTTCACATGTTGTCGCAGGGAGCTTTCAACGCGCTGTTGAAGACCCTCGAAGAGCCTCCCGAACATGTGATCTTCATTCTGGCAACGACGGAGCCGCAGCGAGTTCCTGTTACGATACGGTCGCGGTGTCAGCACATACCGTTCCACACGATAAGCCCGGAAGATATCTTCAAGCGTGTCGAAGAGGTCTGCCGCCTCGAAGATGTTAAGGCCGAGCCTGAAGCGTTGTGGGAGATTGCAAGACAGGCCGACGGTGCTTTGAGAGACGCGCTCTCACTGCTCGAACAGATAATGGCATCGGGCGAGATAACTCTGTCGAACGTCGAAGCGTCTTTCGGAGCCGGGAGCCGACCAGTCTTTGAGCGTTGGATCAAGACATTAAGGACAGACCCCGGCGAAGCGTATACGAGCCTAAAGTCGATGTTCGACTCCGGCGCGTCGGGCGTGAGGGTCTTCGAGGAGATGTTCGCGATCGTTCGGGACTTGTGGCTGTCGTCGAAGTGGCCGAAGCTGGCAGGGACGCTCGGGAACTCGGAACAGGAAAAGAATTTTTTGACGGACGAGGCCAAGAACTGGAAGCCTGAGAAGCTTCATTATCTGCTTCACACGGTGAATAAAATTTTGACGCAAGCGAGGCTCGGAATAAAGAGCGATATCATTTTGGGAATGTTCTTCATGTCGCTGGAGCCGGCTCCGAGACAGGAAGAGAGTTACAGCCCCCCTCCGGCCCTC
>JAFSJO010000147.1 GCA_017449415.1 Synergistaceae bacterium | reverse complement strand
GTTGGGGTCTCCCGTCCTCGCAAAGCTGACCCAAGCTCCGCTGACCTTGTCCGCGAGTTCCTGAGCTTTTTCGCCGCCGCCCGTGGCCATCTCGCTCAACGCGATGTTGTTGAACACGAAAGGAAGCTCCGAGCAGTGATAAGCCATAGCGTAGCCGCCCATGATCGGGGTCTCCCACGTGAAGACATAAGCGTAAACCGGCGCGCCGTTCTGGTCAGCCTTAATATTCATGGTCTTCTTGGCGCGTGTCCTCAGCCACGTGTCGACGAATAGCGCGTCAGCTTCTTTCTTGCCGGGGTAGGCTTTCGTGAATGCTTTTACGATGTCATCGGCTTTGTCGCCGTACTTCTCCATGAGCTTCTCACCGACTTGCGCGTCCGTCCAGAAATTTTTGTTGTCGCTCTGAGCTGTGGCCATGTTCGCGAACTGAGGCACCGGCAGCCACTCATTCAAGCACGAGCCAATCATCAGCGGAATGTCGCGAGCCTGCTCAGGGAAGCCGCCTTCGACCGGGTCAGCCGGGATATAATCGCCGTCTTTCACGGGAGACCACGACGATAGCGCGAAGCCCTCGTTCATCGCCTGAGCCATGGCTTTATCTGCGGCGTTTCGGAGCGTGAAATATTCAACGTCCTTGAGCTTCTCTGCGTCCGTGATGCCGAGGTTCGCGAGCGTCAATTCAGCAACTCGTCGCGTAGCTTTCGGCTCGGGCAATGTGATCCCCATAAGCTCGACAGCTCCGCTCTGTTCGATCGCCTTGTGGAACAGTCCCTGAGCCGCCGGGGTCGCCATCAACGTCAAAATCTTCGCGCCGCCTCCCGACTGTCCGAACAGAGTTACGTTATCGGGATCGCCGCCGAATTTCGCTATGTTGGTCTTGATCCATTCGAGAGCCGCCACCATGTCCATAACTCCGAGGTTGCCGGAATATTTGTACTTGTCTCCGTGAGCCGACAGGTCAAGGAAGCCAAGCACGTTGAGCCGATGATTGACCGACACGACAACGACATCGCCTTTGCGGCTTAAATTCTCGCCGTCGTAAACGTCCTCGACAGTTGCCGCACCCATCATGTGTCCGCCGCCGTGCAGCCAGACCATTACAGGCCGCTTTGCGTCATCAAGAGCCGGAGTCCAGATGTTGAGGTTCTGACAGCTGTGGCTCTGAGGAAGGTTGCGAGGCTCCCAATGAGGCCAGAAATAGTGAGGCGGGAAAATGTCGCCTTCGGGTGAGGTGTCTTGCGGAGACATCGTCCCGTAGGTCAGCGCGAGCTTAACTCCGTCCCACGGCTTGACTTTCGTCGGCGGCATGAAAGGTTCTGCCTCGGCGTAAGGCACTCCGTGATACGTGAATATCCCGTCGCGAATGTAGCCCTGCAGCTTCCCGCCTTCGACCTCAACGACCGCGACCCCCGGCCCGGCGACGATCTCAGCGAACGATGCCCCCGCAAGCGCGAGAGCTAAAACAAATCCCAAAAAAATTTTACGCTTCATAGAATTTTTCCTTTCTTATCCAGTTGAAGAGGAAGCTCATCTGCTCCTCGGTGTGAAACCAATGTTCGCCATCTTTCATGACGGTCAGGCTCGCGCCCGTTCGTTCAGCAAACTCGGCCATGGTTGCGTACGATGTCATGTTATCATGCTCGCCGTAGAGGATCGCTGTCGGGACGCGCCACTCGATCGGGTTGGCTCTGACGTAGCTCAGATACTCCCACGATAAGTTCTCGCCGAACGAGGTCGGAATTTCTTTCTTGGCTCGAAGCTCATCTTCCGAGACCCCCGCCCACGTCATCATGTTCAGGATTAATCTTTCCATGTCGACGATCGGCGAAATGAAGAACGCTTTTTCGATTGGCATGTCGGCAAGCGAGTGCATGGTGAAGTAAGCTCCGATGCTGTTGGCAATGACGATGACCGACCCGTAACCCTCGAATAGTGAAGCCGCGAAGCTCCGAAATTCTTTCTTGGCCTCCCACGGGGTCTGAGCCTTGTAATCGAAGCCGACGACCTCGCAATCATAGAAGAGAGTTTCGTAAGCCTTAGCTTCGTCGGCGTTGCCGCCTTTTCCGTGAATGTATAGCGCGAGCTTCATAGTCCTTTCGCCTCGAGCCACTTCTCGATATGGTCAGCGATCTGCGCGTTGTTCAGCTCCTGGAACATGAAATGGCTGTTGCCCGTCATGCCCTCGTCAGGGAGATATATGACCGTCGCGTCTCCGCCGTCTTCGCTGTAATGTCTCGCGAAGTCGCGGCACTGATCGAGGACGCTCTTCCAGAAGGCTGTACTCTTGATGTCGCCGGGGCCGTTCTCGATGTAATCTCCGAAGTAGAAGATCATCGGAATTTTCGCCGCAACGAATTTCTTGTAAGTCTCACTGCCGATCTCAGGAGCGAACCCCGGTTCGATCGCGACGATTGCCGCCATGTTGTCGGTGTCCGTCTGCCAACCCACGCGACCGCCCTGCGAGTGAGTAACATAGATAGCTTTCTTGCCCGTCATGCGCTGAACTTCGGACAGCACCGCGCTCAAAGCCGACCCCGCGACAACGACATCATAATTGCCCGTGTTGGGGGTTGAACCTGCTGCGCCGCGCCGTGGCTGATCGACGAGGAAGACACCGTGCCCCTTGCGCAGGAAGATATCGCTCCAGCCCTCGCGCCTGTCGGGAGTGTATTGCCAACCCGTTCGGCTCTGTCCGTAGCCGTGAAGAAAGACCATCGGAGTTTTGCTCTCGCCGTCGGGGATCTGATAGAAGACGTTCGCGTGATCGACGTGAGCCGTGTTACCAGCCCGCGAGAAGTCGAGCCAATTCTCCGCAACGTTGAACTCACCCGGAAGAGGTTCGGTTACTGTCCCGCCCGCCGAGAAGACTCCCTGCTCGCGAATGATCAGCGGCTCGTTGGCCAACGCCGGGACGCAAAGCGCAAGCGACAACATCAACATCAAAAATTTTTTCATCGTTGAGACCTCCTTATCTCGTGTAATTCAGACCTTCGAGCCAGCGAACTATCACGGGCTTCGAGTCTTGCATATTGTCCCGATAGATCGAAAGCGCGTTCGTGAAGACCTTGGCATTGGGCTGAACTCTAGCAATTTTCCCGGGAGTCCCGGCCGCTCCGCTCCCTCCGTGAACAATGAAGGGGATAATGGTCTTGCCTGACATGTCGTGAGCTTCAAGGAACGTATAAACCACCATCGGCAGATCCGTCCACCAAATAGGATATCCAAGGAAGATGACGTTATATTCGCTCAGGTCGATGTCGGACTTGAGTTCGGGGCGGACTTTCCTCCGTTGCTCCGTGCGGGCGAGCGCGATGAGCTCTTTATGGTTTGTCGTGTACGGCGTTAGTGGTTCGATCCTGAAGATGTCCGAAGCTGTGTTCGACTGAATGACCTGCGCAGCGTACTGAACATTTCCTAAAACTTTTCCGTCGATTACGACCGTGCTGTCGTCTTCGGCTTGGGTCATGCCCTCGGCTTTATCCGTCTCCGGCATCGAGAAATATATGACGATGGGCTTCGCCAAGGCTGTCCCAGCGAGAGCCAAGCTAAAGGCAACACACGCGAACATCAAAGCAATCTTCTTCATGTGTTGAGCCTCCGCTATCTCAGCTTCGCGTAATCTTCAGCCGCTAAAAATCCGTGCCACGTCGTGCTGGTGTCCTCGCCGGGAACTTCGAGAGCCACGTGTTGGAACCAAGAGTCTTTCGCCGCGCCATGCCAGTGCTTGACGTTCGCGGGAATGTTCACGACATCGCCGGGGTTAAGCTTGCGCCCGTGAAATGTTCGCCGGCTATCGTGTTGGGAGTTCCGACCGGGATAACCTTGCTCAGGCCGCCGGGAAGAAATTCAATCTTCCGAAGATACGCTTTGATGTAGCCGATAGCTTGCTCGAAGGTCTTGCCTTGGAAGCCGTGATCGCCGTCGTCGATAACATGAAACTCAGCGTCGGGGTAAGTCTTCGCGGCTCGCTGCGAGTATTCGATCGGGACGATGAAGTCCTTACCGCCGTGAAGAATCAAGACAGGCTTCGTGTATTTGCTCATGTCAGCGTAGATGTCGTAGTCCCACATGTCATTGACGTAGATCGGGCTAACGTCGATCCAGCCGTTGTAGCTGTAGACGGGCGGGCAATCTTCTTTCTTCGCGAACTTCTTGTGCAGGTCGTCTTGGATCACCAGCGCGGGATAGAGCAACACCAGCCCCGCTATCTCATCAGCATGACGCGAGGCCGTGATCACCGAGACAGCTCCGCCCTGAGAGCCGCCAATGATCGCGATCTTGCTGAGGTCGACGAAGTCCCACGACTTCGCAGTTTCGAAGACAGCTTCAAGGTCTCTGACTTCAGTCATCACTGACATCTCTGTAGTCTCGCCGTCGCTTGTGTTGCCCGGTCTTCCGTCAGCTCTGACCTTCGGGCCGCCGCCTGCAAAGTCGAACGTGTAGACCGCGACCCCCTGAGACGCGAGAGCTTCGGCGTATTGAGGCCAGCCCATGCGATAGTTGCAGCCGAGTTCGTGAGCCGTGATCACCAACGGGACTTTCGAGTCAGTCTGCGGCATGTAGAGAAGTCCGCGCAAAACTTTCCCGGCCGGGTTCATCACGTTCATCGGAACGACGCTGAAAGATTTCCCACTCGCGAAAGCTGATGACGATATCGCGAGCGACATCAACAGCAACGTAAAAAATTTTTTCATGTGATAAAGCTCCTTTGCTAAAATGATTAACGATGATAACAATCGGTTCGTACAATCGGTAAAGCGTAATTTTAAGGAGAGAGCTTACGATGATTTACACAATGCTTCAAGCGTGCAAAGAGACGGGCATGACCTATCAAGGATTGAAATTTTATTGCAACGAAGGACTTGTCCCGAACGTCAAGCGCGACGCGAACAACAGAAGAATATTCGACGAACGCGACATAGCGTGGATCAAGAGCCTCACGTGTCTCAAAAATTGCGGCATGGGCATCAGCGAGATGAAAGAATACACGCGGCTGTGTCTGGGCGGCGAAGCGACGATCCCGCAACGGAAAAAAATTTTGAGGAAGAAGAAGCGACAGCTCAAAAAAAATATCGAAGCTTTGGAAGCCTCGATAGATTATATTGACAGGAAACAAAAATTTTACGACGAAGTCATCGAAGGCAAGAGAGAATATTTCAGCAATCTGCTTCCATGCTCGTGTGATTGAGGAGTTAGCTTACTTGCTTCGTTCCGCGAAGACCTCGTTAGCGATCCGCAAGGCGTTGAGCGTCCTCGGGAAGCCGATATACGGGTTCATTGTCGTGATCACGCCGATGACTTCCTCGTTGGTCGCGCCAGCCGCGAGAGTTCCAATGACATGCGCTTTGTATTGAGGCTCACCCGTCCCGAGAGTTCCAATCGCCGCCATCGTGAGCATCTCGCGCATCTTGTAATCCAGCGTCCCGCGAGTGTACGTGTCTCCGAAGCAGAACGCCGAGAGATTGTCTTGCAAATGCTTCTGGTAGTCCGGGGTCGCGTCGCGCATCTTGTTGATAGCATCGCCGTAAGCTCCGACCTGAAAGGCCAAGCCCTTATCAAAGCGATCCGCGTCCGTCGTCGTGCCCTGAGCTTCGAGCGGGAGCTTGATCCCTTTCGCCGCGAAGACTTCATTAGCAACGTCAAGAGCCTCGAAGACCTTCGGGAAGCCGATATATGGCGCGACATGATAGAGAGCCTCGCGAACCTGCAGCGGCGTTACGTCAAGAGCTAAGGCTCCTTCGATAGCTCGCTTCAGAAATTTGTAATTCTGGTTGGTCGTAAGCACTACGATAGTGATGAGTTGACGCTCCGTGTCGGTGAGCTTGATCTGTTGCGAGAGGTCGCCATAGATATATTTCTTCATGACCTCGGCAAGCTCGGGATCGTTCTGAGCCTCCGTCATCGGGGCAGAGCCGTGCATCTTCGTGTAGAGCTCGTCAGCGACTTTCGCGCGGTCGTAACCGTCAAGCGTACTCGCAGCCGCCGGCAGCGCAACCAGCACAGCACACAGAGCAACAAAAATAATTTTCGTCATTATAGAGTCCTCCCAAAAAATTCTTTCAGCTTTTCGACTTCCTGCTCAACGAACTCGGGCTTCCAGTAAGTCTGAATGTGCATCGCCCCGGGGATCAGGAACAGTTCCCTGTCGGCTGTGCCCGTGGCTTTCTCGATAGCGTCCTCGGACATGTAGAGGGAGTCCGAAATGCTGCCCGCCATCATGAGCAACGGAACGCTTATCAGCTTGATGTTGTCAGTTGCGTCCCACGCCATCAGCTCCGTGAGGCTCGCTTGCGTGTACTCGAAGGTCGAGTTCGGGTGTCGGTGAGTCTTGCCATAGTATAACAGACCCTCGCGATAGAGATCATTCTTGATTGAAGCGATATATTCGTCGGTCAGCGTCTCGAGGTCGAGAGTTCCGCCCGCCGATATCACTTTGCCGTCCGTGATCATGGCCTGCCTTGCGTCCGAAGCCTGTTTCAGTCTCGCTTGAATGTCTTTGACCCGCGTACTCATGTAACCCTCGCGACGAACGCGCCCCGTGTTGAACATGCTCAGCGTTGCGACAGCTTTCACGCGCTTCTCGGACTTGGCCGCGTTGAGAGTGTAGCCGCCGCCTCCGCAGATCCCCAACATTCCGAGCCTCTCAACGTCAACGCCCGGGTAGATGCTCAACAGGTCGACCATGCCGTGAATATCTTCAGTTCTGAAGAATGGAATGTCGGTGTGTCGAGGTTCGCCGCCACTCTCGCCCTGATAAGCCGCGTCAGCCGCGACAGTGATATAGCCAAGCTCGGCCATGCGTTGAGCGAAAAGCCCCGAGACCTGCTCTTTGACTCCGCCGTTGGGGTGCGCGACTGTTACAGCGGGATATTTCTTCGAAGGGTCGTAGTCGGCTGGTGTGTAAACGTTGGCCGCGATCCTGATCCCGTTAAGCTCGTAGGTGATCGGGTGAATGTTGACCTTGCCGCTCTCGTTGCTGTTGATGGCTCCTCCGTAGACGAGGCCGAAAGGATTGCCGTTGAATGGCGTTGGGGTACGAGCCTCGAAACTTTTAACCGGTTTCATATGAAGACCTCCTTGAAAATTTTGAGGAGATTATATTTACAGGTAGCGGCTACCGGTCAAGCTCAGCGATGCTCTGTAAGATATAATTAACAAAAACTAAGAGCAGGTGAAAAATTTTGTCGGGCGTTAAGAAATTGAAATTTTTATTCATCGTGTCGCTGATGATTTTCCCAATGAGCGCACACGCCGCCGAAAGGCTGATGGCCGGGCCGAACGGTTACACGCTTTACAACGCTCAGAGATACTCGGGCGTGGTCATGTCGGCATATCAGAAAGCCTACGCCATGAACTTCGAGATATGGAAGCCGCGAGACTTGCCGGCCGGGTGGTACGCAACATTCGACGGTTTCCCGGTCGCTCAGATCGCCGAGGATCGTTGGGTGTATGGTCAGCTCGCCGTTGACGGCACAATTAGACCCACCAACGTTTTAATCGGCTCGGTCGTCCCGTCAAATGTTCCCGGGCTTGTCCGCATAGCGTCGGTGTGGAGCTACGGAAGATATTTAGACAGCAAAGAATTTTTAGTGATAAAAGATTACCGCTGCAATCGAATGGGCTGGCTTGACCTCGATAAGTATCACGCAAGCACGCTCATAGCTTGGAACACTCGAAAGGTCGGAGTGTGGCTGTGGCTCGGCAACCGTTGGCGGAGGTTCACGCCCAACCCCGGCGAGTATACATGGCAGATGCTGAAGCGTCTTACTCCTTACATAGCCGACGAGCTGCGAAAGGCCAATGCTTGGTATCAAGGCGGCGAACCTTTCGAGGTCGCGGATCTTGCGCGTCAGTGGGGACTGATCTGGAGCGGCAAGGTGATACTCGACAGCCTCAACTCGTATTACAACGACGGCGGCAGCGACGGCAACGTAACCTCGATGCGCGACTCTCCGTCCGGTGGCGGCGGCGACTCAACACCTCAGGAGCCTGAGCAGGAGACGAACAGCTACACTCAGTGGGACGTTGACTAAGGAGGCCAAGACATGGCGAGAAAAAGCACGACAGACAACAAGAAACGAATTGAACAGCTCCTTATGATGGCGTGGAACACCAACAGCGTCGCGAGGATATTGGCAATTGCCAACCAGATACTCGAACTCAATCCCGATTGCGTTGAAGCTCTGGTTCTCAAAGGCGATCACCTTGATGACAGCAACGAGAGCATCGAGCTTTTCAAGAGAGCTTTGAATGCTATCGACGATCCCAACAACTGCGACCCTTTCGACAGAGATATCGTCTTCCTTACGGTCAATCAGCGAATAGCTTTCGCGTATCTTGGCCTCGGCGAGCTTGATAAAGCCTTCGAGTATTGCGAGGTCGCATTGAAGTTCGAGGAGGAACACCAAGACAATGAGTATCTTCATGACGAGACGAATAGCGCGATGATGAAGGCTCTATATTACAGGGTGCTGATCGAGCGTCGGGACTGGTCGAGAATTTTATCTGACTCGATGCGCGACCCCGATGAGACACTCGGCCGAGCCTTTGCGAAGCTGATCGCTGCGTGGTGCATGTCGGGGGACAATGCCAAGACGGTCTGCGCGGGACTGTTCTGGGATATCCTGACCATTGCGCCAGACGTTCCGTTTTATATTTTGGGTTACATGGACGAGCCTGACGAGAGCGACCCGCCGGAGGCTAACGAGGATTTTCATTTCTCGCTGATGTATTATGATACTGTTGCGGTAACGGACGAGCTGTTTAATTGGTTCTCGCGCGGGACGATCCTCTTCGGGCTTCTGTCGGGACGCTTCGACTCTAAGGAGCAGGATTACATGATAGACGCGATTGACAAGCTCGGAGGCTTCGAGGAGTACGAGCGAATGAAAGAGATTTTGCTCTCGACCGAGGACAGCGTAGTGATAGAGACGCTCGCCGCTAACAAATGCTTAACTGAATAAAAGGAGAAAAGATTTGACATTCAAAGATTCGCACAGGCTTCAACCTGACGCGCTAAGAAAGATCAAGCCGGTTTCAAGCTGGAAGATAAAGACCACCGACGACATTACATTAAAGAAGAGCAAAGCTCCCGAGCCTCTCATAGGTCAGCAACGTGCAGTCGAGGCTATGGACTTCGGCCTTGCTGTGAACGGACGCGGCTATAACATTTTCGTTACAGGACAGCCCGACAACGGACGAACGAGCTACACGCTCGAAAAGCTTCAGGCACTCGCCCAGACGTTCCCCGCACCTGACGACTGGCTGTATCTTTACAACTTCGACAAGCCCGAGGAGCCTATGGCGATCTCAGTGTCCGCGGGTCGAGGCAAAAAACTCTCCGACGCTCTCGAAGATATATTGAAAGATCTCAAGAACACGATCAGCAAAGCATTCGAGCAAGCTCAGTACGAGAACGCGAAGGCATCTTACGTCAAGGAGTTTCAAGGCAGAGCCAGCGAGATCATGGACGGCTTGAAAGCTGCGGCGGCCAAAGATAAATTCTCGTTGAAGCGAACACCTCAGGGCTTCATAAACGTTCCGTTGATCAAGGACAAGGACGAGGACGGAAAGAGCATCATGCGCGAGATGAAGCCGGAGGAGTTCGACGGGCTTGACCCCAAGAAGCAAAAACGCTTCATGGATAAGAGCGACAAAATCTCTCAGCGAACTATGCTCGGCATGAGGGAGATCCGCGACATGGAGAAAGAGCTCCGCGAGAAGCTCAACAAGCTCGAAGCCGAGATATGCCGCTCCGCTATTGCTCCATACATGAACGAACTCAAAGAGGAATATAAAGGCAACGAAGCTTTGTTGAAATGGTTCGAGAAGATGGCGGACGATATCATCGAGAACTTCGGAGCTTTCGTTACAGCCGCGAGGGACGAGACCGCCGAGGTTGACTTCACGCGCTACAAAGCTAACCTCTTCGTCAGCAACGACCCCGACAAGGGCGCACCCGTCATATGGGAGACCAACCCGACGTATTACAACCTTTCGGGACGTGTCGAATACGAGAGCCATCAAGGTTATCTCTACACCGACTTCCGAAGAATTTTGGCCGGAGCCTTTCACAAAGCTAACGGAGGCTTCCTCGTCATTGACGCTGAGAAAGTTCTGATGAATTTCATGTCGTGGGAGTCCATCAAGCGCATCATGCGAACCGGCGAGGCGGCTATCGAAAATCTTGGCGAACAGTACGGCGCGTTGCCTGTCGCGTCTCTTCGTCCTGCTCCGATAAAGATGAATCTCAAGATCGTGATGACCGGCTCGCCATATATCTACGAGCTGCTGCAATATTATGACCCAGAGTTCAGCAAGATCTTCAAGATCAAAGCGAGCTTCGATGTCGACATGCCGAGAACTTCACAAAACGAGAACAAGATGGCAAAATTTATCGCCGAGTTCGTGAAGCGCGAAAACCTCAGACCTTTCGACGCGTCGGCTCTCTCTGAGATCGTCGAGTGGTCGGGTCGCGAGGCCGAAGATCAGAACTTGCTGTCTGTTGAGGTTGGAAAGCTGCGCGAGCTTCTCACGGAGTCCAACGCGTGGGCGGAGGTCAAGGCCAAGAAGAAAGCTCCCGTAACTCGCGAGGACGTTATCAAAGCCATCGAACATAAGCACTATCGCTCGGGGCTTTATCAGGAGAAACTCGCACGAGCATTCAAGGACGGGATCATTCACATCGAGACCTCCGGCGAGACTGTCGGACAGATCAACGGCCTCAGCGTCGTGGATCTCAACGATTACAGGTTCGGATTTCCGTCGCGTATCACGGCGAATGTCTTCATGGGTCAGGAGGGAGTTGTCAACATCGAACGCGAGGTGAAGATGACCGGGCCGATACACAACAAAGGTCTGATGATCTTGTCGAGCTACCTCGGGCGCAAGTACGCTCAGGACATGCCGCTGAGTTTGAGTGCGCACATAACGTTCGAGCAGAATTATTCCGGCATTGAGGGCGACAGCGCGTCATCAACGGAGCTTTATTGCATACTCTCGGCACTCTCGGGGCTTCCGCTCAATCAGGGGATCGCGGTTACGGGGTCGGTGGATCAGTTTGGAACTGTTCAGCCTATCGGCGGGGTCAATGAGAAGATCGAGGGCTTCTACGAGTATTGCAAGCTCTCCGGGCTGACGGGCAGCCAAGGTGTCATGATCCCCGAGTCGAACACGCGGCACCTGATGTTGAGCAACGAGGTCATTCAGGCCGTGAAAGACGGGAAATTTTCTGTCTGGTCAGTCAAGAACATCGACGAGGGCATCGAGATATTGACGGGCGTGTCGGCGGGTCGGCAGCGCAAGGACGGCTCATTCAGCGAGAACTCCGTCCACGGACTCGTGAGGGCGCGTCTAAAGAAGATGCTCGGCGACAGCATAAGGCTCGAAAAGAAATTCGGGCGCGAACAAGGCAAGAAGAAAGGCAAAAAATCTACGAACAAATCCGAGAACGAAAATGAAAGTGAAAATGAACAGCAGTAAAATTTTTTTGATACTCGATGCACTCGAAGCAATATACCACAACGAGACACGACCGCCCGAGCTTGGACACGACGAGCCGCTTGACGGCCTCATACTCACGATCCTCTCGCAGAACACGAACGACAACAACAGAGACTCCGCTTTCAACAAGCTGAAATCTCTTTATCCGGAATGGCGCGACGTTGCCGAAGCCGGGGTCAAAGAGCTTGAGAACACCGTGAGGACTGCCGGGCTTGCACACACGAAAGCCGGGCGAATAATCAACATATTGAAGATCATTCACGAGGATTTCGGCGAATATTCGTTGAAGAAACTCGCCACCGAACGACCCGAGATAGTTCGCGAATATCTGCGGGCGTTGCCGGGGGTCGGAGCCAAGACTGTGGCCTGCGTGATGCTGTTCGATATGAAGATGCCGGCTTTCCCGGTTGACACTCACGTTACGAGGGTCTCGAAGCGCGTCGGGGTCGCTCCGTCGAGTACATCACCCGAGGATATCTCGCAGCTTTACGAGAGCGTCGTGCCTGTCTCGCGGTGCCTTGGCGGCCACGTCAACATCATCGCGCATGGCCGAGCCGTCTGCCACGCAAAGAACCCTGATTGCAAACATTGCGTCCTCGCTCAGGATTGCGACTTCCTCAACTCCTAACTCCTACCTCCTAACTCCTCACTATATTCAAGATCATCTCTTTCAGTTCTGGATCGTCCATAGCGAGGCGGACATTCGCGGCCAGCCAACCTTTCTGAGTTCCGCAGTCGAATCTCCGGCCATTGTAGACGACCCCCCACACAGGCTCACGAGTGCAGAGAGTTCGTATCGCGTCGGTGAGCTGGATCTCTCCGCCCGTCCCGGCCTTTTGCTCTTTCAGAATTTCGAAGATCGTCGGCGAGAGGACATAGCGTCCCATGATAGCGAGGTTGCTCGGAGCTTCCTCGGGTCTAGGCTTCTCGATCATGTCGATAATCTTGTGAAGTCCCGGCTCGATCTCGAACTGGGACTTGACGATCCCGTAACGCGAAACATTTTCCGGCGCGACCTCTTCGAGAGCTATCACGGTGCCGCCCATCTTCTCGTGAACCTTGACAAGCTGCGACAGCACGGGCGACTCTCTATTAATGAACACGTCATCGGGCAGAGCCACGGCGAAATATTCGCTCTTGCAGACCGGCTCGGCACACAACACAGCATGACCAAGGCCAAGAGGCTCGCGCTGACGAATGAATAATATCTCGGCCATGTTGGAGATCTTCACGATCTTCTCGCAAAGCTCCAGCTTGCCCCGCGACTTCAGAAGCTCTTCAAGCTCGAATGACCTGTCGAAGTAATCTTCGAGCGAACGCTTGGCACGCCCCGTTATCATGATTATCTCTTCGCAGCCCGAGGCCAAGGCCTCCTCAACGCCATATGAGATTATTGGCCGGTTGACCAGCGGCAGCATCTCTTTGGCAAGCTCTTTGGTTACGGGCAGAAATCTCGTCCCAAGTCCCGCGACCGGGAACACGCATTTTGAAATTTTCATTGGCTTTTATCCTTTCGCTTGTGCGCGTAGGACTTGTACACGCATCTTTTCTATATATTCGATCCCCTTATCTGTGGGCGGGGCTTCAAATCTCTCTCCGCTCGCGGTCTGGTAGACAAGCACTCCGCGACTTCCAAATTTTTGTGGCGGCTCCATCTCGTCGGGGCGAGGCTCAGGGTTATCGGTCTCACCTGTCAGGTACGCCACAGATGTCCCGAACAGTTTCGCAAGCTCAGCGACATGTTTTCTTCTCGGTGCTTGCGTTCCGTTCTCCCATTTTGAAACTGTGTTGTAATGAACGTCGAGGAGACTAGCCAGCTCCTCAATGGAAAATTTTCCCTTTCGCAAGTTTCGTAATCGTTCTGTTAATATCATTTTTCCCTTTCAATCATGTTTATTGAGGTCTCAAAGTCCGCGACGCGATACTCAAATTCGTAATCGCTTAGATCTTTCTCGTATGACATGCTCGCGAATGCTTTGTTGGTTCGTTCGGCGATTCTGAAAAATTTAACGCTCTTGCCAAGCGGCACGAGGAAGTTGAAGAGTCTGCTGATGAAGATTTTGTGCCCGGAGGCTTGCGCGATTGCCCTGACCATGTCGCTGGTCTTGACATATTCGGAGTTCTGAGGGAAGAAAACGCCGCGTTTGCTCCTAATTATAACCTGACTCACGAACTCGCAAAGATTTTCGATGAACAGCATCGAGCGTTCGTTGTCGTAGTCCGGGAATATTGGCGCGTGCCTCGCTATCTTCGAGAGGAGCGGATAATTTCCTTTGCAGCCCTTGCCGTATATCATCGGAGGCCGAAGCGTCGCAACGGCGAAGCCATCATCAGCAAGCTCGCGGATCTTCTCATCAGCCTGCCACTTGCTCAATGCGTAGCACGTTGTCGGGGTCGGGGTTGTGTTCTTGTTGACGCGCCCCGCGTAGGCGACATTGCCATAGACCAACATCGATGACATCAGCACGAACTGTTTGACCCCGTCGCTCTTGGCCTTGGCCGCGGTCTCGATGGCTAAGTCTCTGTTGACGGCGAAGTATCGAGCTTTCTCCTCGTCAGTCTCGTGTCCGCTGTCGGCGTGTGCGATCCCCGCGACATGAAAGACAGAGTCGAAGCCCGCGAAGCTCCTCCCGCGCCAGTCCGTGCCTCTGAGGCTGATCGTCTCGGTTGCGATATCCGAAGCGTGATGAGCCGCCGCCCAACTCTCGAAGCTCGTGCCGATGTATGAATGTTTGCCTGTGATTAGAACTCGTTTCATGATTTTATATTCCTCTCCATGAGACAACTATATCACACGACGGCTTGACAATTTTGATATAGTGAAATTGTTCCATAAAATTTTGAAAGGAAGAAATTAATATGCGTAAAGATTTAGGCTCACTGCCTGGCGTGTTCCCGATGCCGGTGCTGATGGTCGCGACCTATGGCGAGGACGGCAAGGTCGACGTGATGAACGTAGCGTGGGGCAACGTCTGCGGCATGGATAAGATCGCTCTGAACCTCGCGCCGGAGCGCAAGACCCTCAAAAATATCCGCGCCAAGAAAGCTTTCACGGTCGCGCTTGCGGACGAAGCTCACATCAAGGAGGCTGATTTCCTCGGCACGGCCAGCGGCAACGTCATGGCGGACAAGTTCGAGCGCACGGGACTTCACGCGGTGAAGAGTTCGCACGTCGACGCGCCCATAATCGAAGAGTTCCCCGTAACGCTTGAATGTGAAGTTGCGGAGATTCGGGACTCGTTCGGCGAGGTCAAAGTTACCGGAACGATCGTGAACGTGAGTGCTGACGAGAAAGTCCTCGACGCGGCGGGCAAGGTTGACGCGGGCAAGCTCAATGCTATAATGTTCGATCAGTTCCAGAACAGTTACTACACAGTCGGCTCAAAGATCGCGGAGGCGTGGCGAGTCGGCGCAGAGTTCATGAAGAAGTAAAGACGTGAAAAATTTTTCCCCCTTGTCGGTCGGCAGGGGGGATTTTTTCAACTACTTTTGCAACTACAAAAACTCTGAAATTTTTCGGATTTCGCAACCCTCCACGCGCCAAGCTCAAAAATTAAAATTACGAAATTTCGGAGTGTCCTGACCTCGGAAAGTCAAAAAATTTTTGGATTTTGGGACTCACCTCACTGACTTGCGACCCTCGACTGTTATATAATTGTTCAGAATTTCGCGAGAAATTAAATTTTTTTCAGGAGGATTTGTAATCATGAAAAAATTTTTTGCAGTTTTGACAGTTGTGTTGTTTGTGTTTGTGTTGAGCGCGTGCGCTCTTGCTGACGAGGCCAAGCTGAAGACAACAGACCAGCTGAAGACAGAGAAATTGGCGGCTCAGCGTGGGACGGTCGGACAGTTCATAGCCGAGGACCTTTTGGGCGAGAATAAAAGTCTTCTGCTCACGACATTCGAGAAGTACGTCGACGCGGTCGCGGCACTCCGTCAGGGGAAAGTCCGGGCTATTGTTATGGACGAGATGCCTGCGCGGAGATTTCTTAACGAGGTTGAGGGTCTTGCGATCATGGAGGACGCTCTCTCGGAGGAAAATTACGCGATTGGTTTTAGAAAAGGTAACACGGAGCTTGTTGAGGCCGTTAATAAAGCCCTCGCGGAGATCAAGGCGGATGGAACGCTTGATAAGATTTTTGAGAAGTATTACAGCGTCTTTTTAGCCGGCGACGCTTCGAGCATTCACCCCGAAGATATCGACTTCAACAAAGGTGCGAAAGGCGGCACTCTCGTGGTGGGGACTGAAGCCGGGTTCGCTCCTTACGAGCTTAAAGTCGGGACGGGCTTCATCGGGATCGACGTTGAGATGTGCGCGGCGATCGCCAAGAAGCTCGATAAGGAACTCGTGATCGAGAACATGAACTTTGACGCTCTGCCGATGGCCGTGTCCACCAACAAGGTCGACATGATCTGCGCGGGCATCACAGTAACAGAAGAGCGCAAGGAGAACATGGACTTCTCAGAGAATTATGTTGTCGGAGCGAAGCAGGTTGCATTAGTCAGAGCAGACGACTATGAGAAATAATTCACTCGCAAGACACGACGGAGCAGGCAGAGGGGACATAGTTTTAGGAATTTTCGCCCTCTTCCTGCTTTATTTGTTGTACAGCTCGGGATTTTTCACGGCGGCAGCGTGGGAGGACTTCAACCGACGCTTCTATCAGAACTTCGTGAAAGATCGCCGCTACATGATGCTCGTTGACGGTTTGAAGGCTACGATCTTCATGACCTCGGGAGCTACGTTGATCGGGCTTGTGGTCGGCTTGCTGCTGAGCGTCATTCGCGTGGCTTACAAAGGCGGCGCACCGATCCCGGTACTCAACGCGGCAGCCAACACATACATAACAGTCCTGCGCGGCACTCCGGCGATGGTTCAGCTGTTGATCTGGAACTTCACGATCTTCGCGTCAGCTCGCAACCTCAACACGCAATACATAGCGATCTTGGCGTTCGGTCTGAACTCGGGCGCGTATATCGCTGAGATTTTCCGAGGCGGCATTGAGTCGATCGACCCCGGACAGATGGAGGCGGCTAGGTCGCTTGGTCTGTCTTATGGAACGTCGATGAAGTTCGTGATCCTGCCGCAAGCTCTGCGCAACGTCGTGCCGATGCTGTTCAACGAGTTCATAGCCTTGCTGAAAGAGACATCAGTCGCCGGATACATAGGCATCGATGACCTGACGCGAGCCGGACAGAACATTCAGGCTTTGACGCTGGAACATTCACAGCCGCTCGTGATGGTCGCGATTATCTATTTGGTGATCGTGCTGTTCTTGACTCATGTCGTCCGCAAGCTCGAAGAGTGGCTGAGCCGCGGTCGCAGATAGGAGGAGGAGAGCTAATGGCGGTTATCGAAGTTAAAGACCTTCACAAGACATTCAAACGTCAGGACGGTACGAAGATCGAAGTCTTGCGCGGTATCAGCACCGAGATAGTGAAAGGCGAGAAGATCGCTGTGATTGGGCCGTCGGGGTCAGGCAAGAGCACGTTCCTGAGATGTCTCAACCGAATGGAAGAGCCAACGAGCGGACATATCATCTTCAACGGCGAGGACATCACTGACCCGAAGTGTGATATCAACCTCGTGAGGCGAAGAATGGGAATGGTCTTCCAACATTTCTATCTGTTCCCTCACTTGACGGTCAGAAAGAATTTGACGCTGTCGCCGGTCGAGCTGAAGATCATGACCCCGGACGAAGCCGAAGTGAAAGCGAAAGAGCTGCTTGCGAGGGTCGGACTTGCCGACAAGATCGACGAGTGGCCGGACAGACTCTCGGGAGGTCAGAAGCAACGTGTCGCGATCGCGAGAGCCATGGCTATGAACCCCGAAGTGTTGCTGTTCGACGAGCCGACGAGTGCGCTTGACCCGGAGATGATCGGCGAAGTTCTCGACGTTATGAAGGAGCTTGCCGACGACGGCATGACGATGTACCTTGTAACTCACGAGATGGGATTTGCGTATAAAATCGCGAACAGAGTTTTGTTCATTGACAACGGAGTGATCGGCGAACAGGGAACGCCTG
>JAFSJO010000015.1 GCA_017449415.1 Synergistaceae bacterium | reverse complement strand
CGCGGCAGGGCTGGCGGTCGGGTCTATAACAACACTGAAGTTGATCCTAACTTTGTGCCGCCCCTCACGCTCACCGGGACATTCGGCTCGGGTGTGAAAGGTGCTGCATATAGCGGAAGCGCAACTGTCAGCGGCGGAACTGCTCCTTACACGTGGAAGTATAGCGGCGTTCCTGACGGATTGAAAGTTACGATCTCCGGGACTTCGAAGAACAAAATCACGCTTTCGAATAAGCCGACTAAAGCCCAAAGTTATTCATTCAAAGTTACAGCGACGGATAAGAACGGCGTTGCGGCCACAAAGACTTTCACCATCAAGGTAACGCAACCGGCTTCAAAACTCGCGTTTAGCGGAAGTTTCACAGATGGATTCGTCGACGAGTACTACAGCAGGACGTTGAAAGTGAGCGGCGGCACTGAGCCATATACGTGGAGCAAAACGGGAACCGGGACTTGGCCGACAGGGTTGAAACTCTCAAAAACTTCGACAGGCGCAACGTTGAAACTTTACGGAACTCCTTCGAAGGCGGGCAAGTATAAATTCACCCTCGCCGTGACGGACTCGAAAGGCGTTTCAGCTTCCAAGACCTTCACCATAAACATCAGCGAGGAAGAATTTGAAGATATCGACTTTTCAGTCGCGAGCGCAAAATCGTTCAGCATCAAAAAAGTTTTAAACGGCGCAAACAGCTTCCTATACAACTCCGTTGTTGAGGAAACTCCAAACGCAGAACAAGAAGCGGATCGAAGCTTCTCCGTGGCGAATACGAGCCTCAAAGTCCTGAGCGATGATATTCTGAAGCAGGGAGAAGGCCGCGATGAAGATCTGGTCGATGTCAGAGCTAATGAGCCTGTCCGATTCATGATCGGCGAGTGGCTCGACGCGAATGGCGCGAAAGCTGAGGTCTCGTCCGAAGATGTTTATATTTACATCGACGACAAGCCCGTTGAGGACATTATCGTGTCTGACGAAGGACTCTTCACTGTTCCGGCCGATTTTGTACACGATGACTTCAAGGTTCAGGCAATCGCTGAGACAGCGACAAAGAGGCTTGAAACAATTGAGCTATTCATGAGCGCGATCGAGTAGAAAACATTCCTGACTCCTCCTCCTCAATATATTTTCACATCAAAGTACAAAATATCGCTTGAAAGAAAAATTTCGTAGCGATGTTCTCGCCTTTCAGATTCGCTGTCGTTGTCTTCGGGGTTGTCGTCTTCGTATTCGTGATCATCGTCGTCATCGCTCTGCTCGATCTCGATAATGTCGTCGGATATGTCGCCGCTAATCGCTGACTCTCTTTTGTATACCTCAACTCGAAAGCTTCGCGAAAATACAGCCGTCTGCACTAGCAGGGAACTGAAACCACAAGCCGCTAGCGTCATGAGATGAAAAACAAAAGCAATTACTACAGCCATTGAAACTTTCATAATTCTTTCAGTTACACCCGCACATATAATAAATCCCGCGCGGGTCTTGGAATTGTTAATTAAAATGCTCCTTGTGAAGTTCCCAAACTTTTTTCAGAAAGTTCCTTCCCGTATAGCCTACATCGCTGAACCAGCCGTAATCTTCCCCCTCAAGCCCGAGCAGTTCATCGGTGCTCACCGCCAGAATATTCGCAAGCGAGATGACCATGTCCAGCGACGGCTCGTTATATCCGCGTTCATAACCTCCTATCGCCGACTCTGACATATGCACCATCGATGCAAGCTCTAACTGCGACCAGCCATGCTTCTTCCTCAACTTTCTTATCCTTGATCCAATGCTTTCTGAATCCTTTTTTATCGTACGTGCCATGACTAAATGATCCTCCTCTCATGACCCGCACAGGATTCAGCTGTATTATAGCGAGTGTATGATATCCGAAACGCAGTATTCCCGCGATTTAGCGCAGATATTCCGCGATTATTTTCCAACATTGCGCCTATACTCTCGACATCATGAAAAATTTTTTTGCGCTTTATATGTTGGCGTTTCTAATGCTGGCTCCCCGCGAAGTTTGGGGACTCACGATATGGTTTCGTGACTCACCGCAGAACATCGTTACTCAGGAGATCGGCTTCGCGTTTACAAGCAAAGATGAAGCCTCAGGGATAATCAAGCCGCCTCAGGATATTGGCGTGAAGCTTGCTCTTAATCCACGGGCTTCGTTTGATGTTTATGCTTATGTGAAGCTGAATATCTCCGCTGACATTGAAATAGCTCCGGCGTGGTCGAGGCTGAGCGATGACGTTTACTACTATGGCGCGGCGAATGTACTCGAAGCTGTCTCAGGAGATTGCGCCGTGTTCGATGATGTTGTGAGCGGTTTATCTCAGCCGTTTGAGGCGAGCACGAAAATTTTTCTCGTACGTGCTGATGAGGTTGAATATCCTGCTATGGCTGACGAAATTTTTTTTACGATGGAGGAGGTTAGCAATGACCGATGAAATTTTTTCTCAAATAATGAAGATACGTTCGGGCGGGCTTGTGAACATGTGCGACTGCAGAGCCGTTCAGCGAATAGCTTTCAACATGAAGATGTATGAGCTTGTGAATTATATCGAGGAGGACAGAGCGCGCTACTTTCACTTCATAGTGTATGGAGACGAGCCGACTGTTCGCGAGAAAAAAATCTTGCCATAAACGAAATTAAGATTTATCATTTCCCCCGTAACTCTAAAAATATTAGTGAGGGGGAATTTTTTTTGCATAAGATACTCGAGAAACGCCAGCTCTCGTATGACAAAGAGAGAGATCAGAGCGTTTACTATTTCAAAGTCGAAGCTCCCGAAATCGCACGCAACCGCAAAGCCGGACAGTTCATAATTTTCCAGATTGATGACACGTGGGGCGAAAGAGTTCCGCTGACGATCGCGGACGCTAACGCCGAAGAGGGCTGGATCGCAATCGTGTTCCAGACGGTTGGCGCGTCAACCCGCAAGTTCGCTGCAAAATTCAACGTCGGCGACAACGTTCCCGTAATCGTCGGCCCGCTTGGCAGGCCCACACACATCGAGAAGAAAGACGGCCTCGTGTTATGTGTCGGCGGCGGCATCGGAATAGCTCCGCTTCACCCGATAGTTCAGGCCAATCACGAGATCGGCAACAAGGTCGTAACGATCATTGGCGCGAGGACGAAAGAGCTTCTCTTCTTTGAGGACGAAATGAAAGCCGCTTCGGACGAGCTGATCGTCGTAACTGATGACGGCACGTACGGGCGCAAGGCTGTCGTTACTGAGCCTCTGAAAGAGATCTGCGAGAAAGAAAAAGTCAGCGAGATCGTCTCAATCGGCCCGGCAATCATGATGAAATTCTGCGTCGCTGCGGCGCGTCCGTTCGGCGTTCCGATTACGACATCGCTCAACACGATCATGATCGACGGTACGGGTATGTGCGACTGCTGCCGTGTAAGCGTCGGCGGCGAAACGAAATTCGTGTGCGTTGACGGCCCCGAGTTCGACGGCTACAAGGTCGACTTTGATAACATGATGCAGAGAATGACGGCTTTCAAAGACAAGGAAAGAGAAGCTGACCACAAGTGCCGCATTGGTCTTGACGCTGGAAAGGTGAGTGCGTAAATCATGAGTGAACACAAAACTACGGAAATGTTGCAGGAAGAGGCCGCGAAATTTTGGCAGGATTTGGAGGCCAAGAGAGCCGGCGGCGCGAGTTTAACTCCCAAGGACAGAACGTCAGTCCCTCCGCAGGAGATGCCTTCGCGTGATCCTATCCAGCGCGCTCACGAGATGGGCGAGGTTGCTTTGGGCTACACGGAGACTCAGGCGCGAGTCGAGGCTGAACGCTGCATACAGTGCGGCGGAGCACCCTGCAAGAAAGGCTGCCCGGTCGGAGTGCCGATCCCTGAGTTCATCGCGTGCATTCAGAAAGGCGATTTCAAAGCCGCTGTTGACACAATCAAGCAGACGAACTTGCTCCCGGCTATCTGCGGACGCGTTTGCCCTCAGGAGAAGCAGTGCCAGAGCTTCTGCACGGTCGGCAAGATGATGAAGTCGCCCGAGAAAGCCGTCGCCATTGGAAGACTCGAGCGTTACGTGGCCGACTGGGAGAGAGCCAACAACAAGATCACCGTCCCGACACCAGCTCCCGAGACCGGCAAGAAAGTCGCTGTAATCGGATCTGGCCCCGCAGGGCTCACTGTTGCGGCTGACACTCGACGAGCCGGGCACAGCGTTACGGTCTTCGAGGCGTTCCACAAGACCGGCGGCGTTATGGTCTACGGGATCCCGGAGTTCAGACTTCCGAAAGAGATCGTCTCGAAAGAAGTCGAGAACCTCAAAAAGATGGGCGTTGAGTTCAAAACGAGCTTCCTCGTTGGACGCACCGAGACCCTCGAACAGCTTCTTGATCGCGAGGGCTTCGACGCGGCATTCATTGGAACGGGCGCAGGTCTTCCGAAATTCCTTGGCATTGAGGGCGAGAATTTAATCGGTGTCTTCAGCGCGAATGAGTATCTGACCCGTGCCAACCTGATGAAAGCCTACGACCGCGAACACGCCGACACGCCGCTGTATGACGCGAAACGCGTTGCAGTCTTCGGAGGCGGTAACGTCGCAATGGACGGCGCAAGAATGGCTTTGAGGCTCGGAGCTGAGAAAGTCTACTGCGTCTACAGAAGAACACGCGCCGAGATGCCCGCAAGAGCTGAAGAGGTCGCTCACGCGATCGAAGAGGGCGTTGACTTCCATTTCCTCGAGAACCCGACGAAGTTCATCGGAGACGAGAAAGGCAAGTTAATCGGCGTTGAGCTGTTGAATTACGAGCTTGGCGAACCCGACGCTTCAGGCCGCCGCAAGCCCGTCGCTATCCCCGGTACTGAACACGTCCTTGACATTGACGCGGCTGTCGTAGCTCTCGGCAATGAGTCCAACCCGCTGATGAAGCAGACGACCCCCGACCTTGAAGTCAACAAGCGCGGAAACATCATCGTCGACGAAAACCAGAAGACGAACATTCCTCGCGTGTGGGCAGGCGGCGATATCGTCCTCGGAGCTGCCACTGTCATTCTCGCCATGGGTGAGGGACGCAGAGCAGCCGCAAGCATCAACGAATATCTCGCAGGCAAGTAATTTTATACCTCCTACCTCCTCACTCCTAACTCCTCCCTAAATCACAAGGCATCTTTCATCTTTTTGACGAACTCGCCGACCTTTTTCGGAGCTTGCGTCTTGTACTCTCCTATCAGCTTCACTATCGCAGAGCCGACGATCGCGCCGTCCGAGAGAGCCGCCATCTTCGCAGCCTGCTCGGGGATCGAAATCCCGAATCCGATCGCGCAAGGAATTTCCGTGTTCCGCCTTACGGTGTCCATGATTGATTTTAAGTCCGTGGTTATCTCGCTTCGCGTGCCTGTAACGCCAAGACTCGAGACGATATACAGAAAGCCTCTTGCCTCACGCGCTATCATTGAAATTCTCTGCTCTGAAGTCGGCGCAATCATTGAGATCAAGTCAACGCCGTATTGTTCGCACAAGGGCAAAAATTCATTTTTCTCTTCAAACGGCAGATCCGGGAGAATGAGACCGTCAATTTTTATTTCTCGGCATGTCGAGATGAATTTTTCCGCGCCATACGAAAACACGACATTCGCGTAAGTCATGAAGACCATCGGAATATCTGTCGCCTGTCGCAAGTCGCAGACAAGTCCGAAGATTTTGTCCGTCGTTACGCCGCCCCTCAAAGCTCTCTCGTTCGCCGCCTGAATGACAGGACCTTCGGCCGTGGGATCGGAGAAAGGTATTCCAAGCTCGATCAGATCCGCGCCGTTGGCGACAGCTTCAAGCACGCATGATTTCGTTGTTTCAAGGTCAGGATCGCCGCATGTTATGAACGGAATGAAAGCCTTGCCGTGATTAAAAGCTCTTGCAATGTTACTCATTGATATCTTCTCCTCTGTATCTCGCAATCGCCGCACAATCTTTGTCTCCGCGCCCGGATATGGTGATGACGATTATTTTTCCCGGCATCTTCGGCGCAATCTTCAACGCATGAGCGACGGCGTGAGCTGACTCTATCGCCGGAATTATTCCCTCGGTCTTGGCCAAATATTCAAACGCGCACACAGCTTCTTCGTCAGTAACAGGCACATACTCGGCGCGGCCTGTATCATGAAGATAAGCGTGTTCGGGGCCTATGCCGGGGTAATCAAGTCCGGCCGAGATTGAGTAGACTGGAGCTATCTGACCGAACTCGTCTTGGCAAAAGTAAGATTTCATTCCGTGAAATATTCCGAGCCTCCCCGTAGCAATCGTTGCCGCCGTCTCGAAAGTGTCGACTCCGCGCCCCGCAGCCTCGCAGCCAATGAGCTTAACGTCTTTGTCATTGATGAAATGGTAAAAGCTCCCAATAGCGTTGGAGCCTCCTCCGACACAAGCGATAACTGCATCAGGAAGCCTGTTCTCTTTCTCCTGAATTTGTTTCTTGATCTCTTTTGAGATTACGGCTTGGAAATCTCTGACGATCACGGGGAACGGGTGCGGCCCCATGACGGAGCCTAGGCAATAGTGAGTGTCGCTGATCCGTCTCGTCCATTCGCGCATTGCTTCCGAAACTGCGTCTTTGAGCGTGCCTGTCCCCGTCTTCACCGGGATAACTTCGGAGCCTAAAAGCCTCATGCGATAGACGTTAAGAGCTTGCCGCCGCGTGTCTTCCTCGCCCATGAACACGACACACTCCATTCCCATGAGAGTCGCCGCCGTAGCTGTTGCGACCCCGTGCTGTCCCGCGCCAGTTTCAGCAATTAGCCGCGTCTTGCCCATCTTCTTTGCCAAGAGAGCTTGCCCGAGAACGTTGTTGATTTTGTGTGCGCCGGTGTGGTTCAGGTCTTCTCGTTTCAGATAGATTTTCGCGCCGCCTAAATCTTCCGTCATCTTCTTTGCGAAATAGAGCCTTGACGGTCGGCCAGCGTACTCGTTGAAGAGTTTTTCGAGTTCGGCGTTAAAATCCGGGTCATTCTTGAATTTTTCGTAGGCTTCTTCAAGTTCGATAACGGCATTCATGAGCGTCTCGGGGATATACTGGCCGCCGTGTACGCCGAATCTTCCTTTTTTGGTTTCATTCATTCTCATTCACGCTCCTCACTGCGTTTACAAAATTTTTCATTTTCGCCGCGTCCTTGATGCCGTCCGTCTCGATCCCGGAGCTGACATCGACAGCGAAAGGCTTCAATATTGCGATAGCTTCGGCGACGTTGTCGGGGGTCAATCCTCCGGCGAGAAAATACGGCCTATTGAACTCTCTAATCAGCGACCAGTCGAAAATCTTGCCGTCTCCTGCGCCCGAATCCAACAGGACATAATCCGCTGAACTTGCCTCAGCTTCGGACAGATTTTTTTCCTCGCGAACTCGAAAGGCTTTAATGACGGGCTTGGCGGTATATTTTCTGAGCGTCTCGATGTAGGCGTTGTCTTCGTTGCCATGAAGCTGAGCAATATCAATCAATCCATCTTCGAGATATCCGGCTACGATCTCAGGAGCGTCATCTACAAAGACACCGACGCTTAAAATTTCAGGATCAAGATTTCTCTTCAAGATAGCCGCCTTATCCCGCGAAACATGCCGCTTGCTCTTCTTAGCGAAGACAAAGCCAACGAAATCAGGCTTCAACATATTCGCGACGGTTATGTCTTCTTCACGGGAAAGG
>JAFSJO010000146.1 GCA_017449415.1 Synergistaceae bacterium | reverse complement strand
CCGATCGTTCACAGAGTCCCGGAGGCCGGAGACTTCTCAGAAGGCTTCGCGTTCGTTGGGGATCACTACATCGACACGACAGGGACTCCGGCTTTCACTCGGATCGACGAGGACACCGACGAGAGGATCGAGAAATTTTTCACCAACGGGCTTCCGTTCTCGCAGGGGCTTGCAGCGGTTCAGAGCGGCGGACAGTGGGGCTATATCGACCTCGCCGGGAATTACGTAATCGCGCCCGCGTTCTTCCGAGCCGGATCATTCAGCGAGAATTTAGCTCCCGTCATGGCAAGCGACGGCTTGTGGGGATACGTCGACATGCGGGGGAATTATGTCATCGAGCCGAAATTTCTGCGCGCCGGTGAGTTTCATGAGGGACTTGCGAAAGTCAATATCAAAGGCCACTGGGGATATGTCAACAAGGAGGGCAAAGTTGCGATCAGAGCGTCGTACTACGAGGCTGGAGACTTCAATTTCGGACTCGCTCCCGTCAGGACGAAACGCAACTATCGAGGCTGGGGCTTCATAAGCCACCAAAACAGATTCGCCATTCCGAGATGGTTCAATAATCTTGGAAACTTCGGGGACGGTATCGCGCCGGCGGCGGCTGATGCAAGGTGGGGATATGTCAACGTTCGAGGCGAGTGGGAGATCTCTCCGCAGTTTGAAGATGCTCGCTCGTTCAGTGAGGGATTGGCGGCCGTGAAGGTCGAGAACTCGTGGGGTTATATCAGATATTAATTCCTTGCAAAATTTTGGCTAATTCTGTATATTTCAGACACTTCAAGTTCTATTCAAGCTAAAATTTTTTAGGAGGTCTTTTTTATGAAAAAAGCGTTAGTGTTAATCCTCACAGCTCTGCTCGTTGTCAGCTTCTGCACTGTCTCATTCGCGGAGGGCAAGAAGTTCGGCGCAACCTACATGACCATGAACAACCCCTTCTTCGGCGCAATGAACGAGGCAATCAAGAAAGCAGTCGAGGCCAACGGCGACACCCTCATCACGCTCGATCCCGCTCTTGACGAAGTGAAGCAGATCAGCCAGGTTGAAGACATGCTCGCGCAGGGCGTCTCGGCGATCTTCCTGAACCCCGTCGACTGGCAGGGAGTTGCTCCCGCGCTTCTGGCTTGCAAAGAGGCCGGAGTACCGATCATCAACGTTGACGCGCCTGTCTATGATGAAGAGTACGTAGCTTGCATCGTCGCGTCGGATAACCTTTCGGCAGGGCTTATCTGCGGCGAAGACATGCTGAAGAGGATCAAGGGCGGCAAGGTCGTAATCCTTGAACACCCGACAGCGAAGTCAGGCGTTGACCGTATACTGAAGTTCGACGAGATCGTCAAGGAGCACCCGGAGTTCACGATCGCGGCTCGTCAGAGTTCGGAAGGTCAGCTCGAGATCGCTATGCCCGTCATGGAGAATATCATTCAGGCCAACCCCGACATCGCGGCTGTCATGTGCCTCAACGACCCCACAGCACTCGGAGCTATCGCGGCACTCAGAGCTGCCGACGCTCTCAAAGGCGTTTTGGTCTACGGTGTTGACGGTTCACCCGACGCGAAGAAGATGATCAAGGACGGCATGATGACCGGAACAGCGGCTCAGTCGCCGATCAACATCGGAATCGTCGCTACGGAGATGGCATACAAGATCCTCAACGGTGAGCAGGTTGAGAAACATGTTCTCGTTCCTGTTCAGTTAATCACGGCTGATAACGTTGACGAGTTCGGCCTTGACGGCTGGCAGTAGTCTTTTCAGTTAGGAGTTAGGAGGTAGGAGTTCTCTTGTTCTTAACTCCTCATTCCTCACCCCTCACTAATATTCAGATGGAGGTGAAAAATTTTTCATGGCAAACGAAACTTTGCTTCAAATGAAGAACATTCACAAAAAATTCCCCGGCGTTTACGCGCTTCGTGATGTCAATTTCGAGTTAAAGGCCGGAGAAGTTCACGCGCTGCTTGGCGAAAACGGCGCAGGCAAATCCACCCTCATAAAAGTTCTCGCAGGAATTTATATCCCAGAAGAAGGCGAAGTCATCGTCAAAGGCAACTCCCACATAATGCAGAATGTCGCGGACTCTCAGGCTCACGGCATCAGCGTCATTCATCAGGAGCTTTGTCTCGTACCTTACCTCTCGATCGCCGAAAATATTTTCCTTGGGCGTGAGCGCAACGTCATGGGCTTCATCAAGCGCGACACCGAAGCCGCCGAAGCTCGCGAGTTGCTGAAAGGTCTTGGCCTCGACTTCGACCCTAATACTCTGGTCGGTGAACTTAGCATAGCTCAACAACAGATGGTCGAGATCGCGAAAGCTCTTTCGGTCAAGGCTGATATTCTGGTCATGGACGAGCCGACGGCCTCGCTGACGGACAAGGAGACCGAAGTCCTCTTCGACACGATTAGAAGATTGAAATCTCAGGGCATCGGGATAATCTACATCTCTCACCGAATGAGCGAGCTTTTCGAGATCACCGACCGCGTTACGATCATGCGCGACGGCCAGTACGTCGGGACTGTCAACACACGCGAGACCACGAGAGATCAGCTCATAGCTATGATGGTCGGGCGCGAGCTTACTCAGCTCTATTTCAAAGACGAAGTGAAGCCCGGCGAGGTCGTTATCGAGGTCAAGGATCTCGTTAATCCTCCGTTCGTCAACGGTGTCTCGTTCGCAATCAGAGCTGGCGAGATCGTCGGAATGTCGGGACTTGTCGGCGCAGGTCGAAGCGAGAGCGCACACTGCATCTTTGGACTTGATAAGCTCCAGAGCGGGGAAATCTTCATCGAGGGCAAGCCCGTCAAAATCAACAGCGTACGCGAGGCCATGCAGAACGGTATCGCAATGGTGCCGGAAAATCGCAAGGAAGAGGGACTCGTGCTCATCAACTCGGTGGGTTATAACTTGACGCTCACGGTCTTGCATGAAATCTTCAGAGGCCACCCGCTCGGCAATCCAAGATTTGAGGGCGAAGCCATAAGCCGCTACATCAAGGAGTTCGAGATTAAGACCCCGACCCCGGATCAGCTCGCTGAAAATCTTTCGGGAGGCAACCAGCAGAAGATCGTCATAGCAAAGTGGCTCGCGACGAGGCCTAAGCTGTTGATACTCGACGAACCTACGCGCGGTGTCGATGTCGGAGCAAGAGCTGAGATTTACGGCTTCATGAATGAGCTTGCGAAGCAGGGCGTGGCGATCTTGATGATCTCGTCAGACCTGCCGGAGATCCTCAACATGTCAGATAGAGTTCTGGTCATGCACGAGGGGAAGATCACGGCCAACCTTTCCAAGAATGAAATGAGTCAAGAAGTAATCATGCGTTATGCGACAGGAGGAGGAAACATAAATGCCGCTTGAAAATAACATTAAACCGCAGAACGGCGTAACACGCTATCTCAAAGAGAACATGGGAACGCTGATCGGATTGTTCGCGATGTGTCTTGTGCTCTCGTTCACCACCAACGGAGTTTTTTACTCGCAGCGAAACTTAATCAACGTCCTGCGTCAGGTGTCTTCCAATGCGTGCCTTGCGTTTGGAATGACGTTCGCCATCATCACCGGGGGCATTGACCTTTCGGTTGGTTCTATTCTTGCTCTGTCGGGGACGCTCAGCGCGGGGCTTATCGTTCACAGCGGCTTTGAGCCTATGCAGGCGGTGTGTATTGCGATTGCGCTCGGGACGCTGCTCGGACTGTTCAACGGCTTTGTGATTGCGAAGACGAGCATTCCGCCTTTCATCGTAACTCTTGCCATGATGCAGATAGCTCGCGGCGCGGCTTACATATATTCAAACGGTCAGCCTATACGCGCCATGATACCTGAATACACCGTAATCGGAACGGGCTATCTTGGGCCGATACCGCTTCCGGTTGTGTATATGGTCGTGTTCTTGATTATATGCGTGCTGTTGTTGAGCAAGACACGTTTCGGCAGACACGTCTACGCGGTCGGAGGCAACGACAAGGCGGCGATCTTCTCTGGTGTCAACGTAGCTCGTACGAAGATGCTCGTCTACACGATGAGCGGCTTCCTTGCGGCGTTCACGGGCGTGGTGTTGTGCGCTCGTATGTCATCGGGACAGCCCACGGCGGGTGTTGGCTTTGAGATGGACGCTATCGCGGCTACGGTTCTTGGCGGCACGAGCATGTCCGGTGGCGTTGGCAAGATTGGCTCGACGATGATCGGCGTATTGATCATTGGAGTTCTCAACAACGGATTGAACCTTCTCGGCTTAAATTCATTCTGGCAGCAGATCGCTAAGGGTGTCGTGATATTGCTCGCGGTCTATGTCGACATGCTGAAGAAGCGCAGGAAATAAAAAAAAAGAGGGGCTTAACCGTCCCTCAATACTCCCTCCAAAATTCTAACGCCCTCCATAGCGTCTTTCGCGTAAAAATCTGCCCCCGCGTATCTCGCAAGCTCAGGTGTCAGCACCGCGCCCCCGGCTATGACTTTCACGTCAGGGCATGAAGCTTTCAGTTTGGTGATGGTGTCTTTCATGCTCGCGACCGTCGTGGTCATGAGTGCGCTAAGTCCAACGACATGCGCGTGTCCTCGCTCGACAGCTTCAACGATTTTTTCGGCTGGAACGTCCTTGCCGAGGTCGATCACGTCGAAGTTGTAATTTTCAAAGATCGTCCGCACGATGTTCTTGCCGATGTCATGAACGTCGCCGTAGACCGTCGCGAGTATCACGGAGCCTTTCGCCGTCCCGTCGGATTTCTCCATTGCGAGCGAGAGGACTTCAAAGGCTGACTTCGCGGCTTCGGCGGCCTTTATCAGCTGTGGCAGGAACAATTTTCCCGTCTCGTATTTCTTTCCGACCTCGTCGAGTGCCGGGACGATGAAACCCTCGATGATTTCGAGCGGCTTCTTCTCGTTCATCAGCTCGCGTGTCATGTTGGCGGCCTCGTCCTTTAGTCCTTTCTCTATCGCGCTATTCAGATCAGCTGCGGTGTCAGGAGACTTGGGGTGGGCGGGCGGGGTTCCCCCTTGGGGGGGCGGAGGGGGGG
>JAFSJO010000145.1 GCA_017449415.1 Synergistaceae bacterium | reverse complement strand
GCGGCTTGGCAACGAGCTGATACGTCGCGAAATGCAGGAGATGGAGTCGAGGCTTCATAACGAGATCCAAGGTGTGGAGACCAAGCTCCATAACGAAATTCAAGACGTTAAGGCTGAACTTCACGAAGAAATCCAAGGGGTCAAGACGGAGCTTCACAAAGAAATTCAGGGTGTCAAGGCTGAACTCCACGAGGAGATTCAGGGTGTCAAGACGGAGCTTCACAAAGAGATTCAGGGTGTCAAGGCTGAACTTCACGAGGAGATTCAGGGTGTCAAGGCTGAACTCAAAGAGGACATTCACGGCGTGGAGACCAAGCTCCAAGATGTCAGGTTCGAGCTTAAGGAAGATATCAACGCGGTGGGCACTCGGGTGGCTAGGCTGGAGGCTAAGGTCGACAACGTTGAGAATATGGCTTATTGGGCGTTGGCGCTTCTTGGGATATTCATAGCGTTGGTGGCGATATGGCCGATGTTGGTGTCTTTTTGGAATCGGCTGGAGCATCTTTTCGAGATCTTAAAGTCTCGCGAGCCTTTGTTGACGGCTTCGGAGCTTGCTCAGTTGCGAGAGCTTCTGAAAACGCTTCAAGCGGAAAAAAATCCCAGCCTCGCATAAAGAGCCGCCGCCAAAAATTTCAAATCCCTGTATAATACACAGTATTCTGTTCATTAAAATTTTTCAATACAAAAGGAGTTTTTTATTTTGGACGAGAAACGCAAAATGAAAAATATCGGCATTATCACCTCCGGCGGAGACTGTGGCGGACTTAACGCTGTCATTCGTGGCGCGGCGAAAGCTGCTCTCATGCGCGGGATCCGCACTTTCACCATTCCCAACGGCTACGCGGGCTTGTATAACCTCGTGAACTTCGATCACCTCGTTGAGCTTGACGAAGAGCGCACCGACCACGTCAATTCGCAGTTCGCAGGAAGCGACGCAGGACACAGCCGCGTGAAAATTTCCAAGATCGACGACCCCGACAAATACGACCGCATCATGATGGGACTGCGCAAGCATAATCTCGACGGGCTTTTGATTTCCGGCGGCGATGACACCGGAAGCGTCGTTGTTGACCTGTCGGATCACGGGATCCCCTGCGTTCACGCGCCCAAGACGATGGATCTCGACCTTCAGACTTACTCAGTCGGCGGCGACTCGGCAATCAACAAGATCGCGAACATCGTTGATGACCTCAAGACCACCGGCACGACCCATAACAGGATCATGGTCATCGAAGTTTTCGGACGCTACGCGGGTCATACGGCATTCAGAGGCGGCATTGCGGCAGACGCTGACTGCATATTGATTCCCGAGGTTCCGGTTGACTTCAACGCAGTCTATGCGCACCTCAAACATTATTACATTCGCAGGATTTTGAACTCCGACGTTCACGCAGGAACTTACACAATCGTCGTGGCTGAGGGCGTTAGGGGCGAAGATGGTCAATTGTTCTCGGACGGCGGCGGCGCGGCGAAAGACTCGTTTGGCCACCCGAAACTCGCGGGCGCGGGGCGTTTCGTCAAAGAGACACTCGAAAACATGATGAAAGAAGACCCGGAGATCCGTCAGTTCATGAAGACCTCGGGAATGTATGTCCCCGGCGTGTTCGAGATCCCGGAGATCCGCGAAGTCATTCCGAGCCACATCGTCAGGAGCGGAGCTACGTCGGCTTATGATGTCAACTTTGGAAAGCAGATCGGCGCGGCGGCGGTGATCCTCCTCGACGAGGGCGTGAGCGGCGTTACTGTCACGAAGATGTACGACGGCAAGATCCGTTACATGCCCACAGCTGAGGCGATCGCTCAGAGGTTCGTAGGACTTGAAACAGTTTCGTTCTATGAGCAGATGGACGTGTGCTTCGGCCGCTATCGTCAGCAGTATATCCCGAAGCTCGAAGAGGTTCACGGCGCAGTCGAGAGACTCTACAGCTAGTGAGGAGTTAGGAGTGAGGAGTTAGGAGTGATTAATTTCGTTCCTGACTCCTCAATTTCAAACTTTCGCCGAATGTCGCGGACTGGTCGATGTCATCAACGACTTTTCCGTGTTCCAGAATAATTTTCCGCTGCGCAACGTCGCCGACCTCCGGGTCATGCGTCACTATGATGATCGTAACTCCCTCGTCGTGAAGCCGTCTGAAAATATCCACAACGATGCCTTCGTTCTCTTCGTCAAGGTTGCCTGTTGGCTCGTCGCCGAGCAAAATCTGCGGTGAGTTGATTAAAGCGCGGGCGATACAAACTCTTTGCTGTTCCCCCCCGGATAGTTGAGCCGGCAAGTGGCGTGCGCGATCTTTCAGTCCGACCTTCGCAAGAGCTTCCATAGCTTCCTCCTCGTCGGGCATACTGTGATAATATTGCGCCACCATGACATTTTCGACTGCCGTCAGGTAGCTGATTAAATGGAACTGTTGAAAGATTAATCCAATCTTGTCGCGTCGTATTCGCGTGAGGCTCGCGGCGTTCTCTTTGCTGATGTCGACCCCGTCGAGTATCACGTTGCCAACCGAGGGCGTGTCCATGCAGCCGATTATATTTATCATCGTGGTCTTGCCCGAACCTGACGGCCCCATGATCGAGAGCCAGTCCCCGGCGTTGACGCTGAGATTGATATCCGCAAGAGCTTTCAATGAGCCGTAAATCTTCGAGACGTTTTGAAGCTCCAGAATTTTTTTCGACATTGTAATTATTCTCCTTTGAGGACTATAGCCGGGTGAATGTCCATGACCTTGCGAACGGGGATTATCGACGCGGCTACGGTTATGATTATGAACACGGCGATCGTGAGAGGGATCAAAGCCCACTGGAAGTTAATCGCGCGCCCAAAGACGTTGAGGCTGACTCGTTGGGCAAACTCGAAGCCTAGGAAAACTCCCAAAGCTCCGCCAATGAAGCCGAGCAAGACACCCTCGCCGAGCAGCTCGCTCATCACGAGTTTATTCTCCGCGCCAAGAGCTTTCTTCAACGCTATCTCGCGCCGACGTTCAGCCACCATTGCCATCATCGTCGTGTAGACTGAAATCATCGTGATGATTAATACAACGACGGTTACGAGCAACACTAGAGCCTGCAACTTTCCAAGCACGATATCCTGAGACTGAGTGAGACGACGGACGGCTCGCGGCTGAAGCTCCGAAATGTTCTGCTCGATCTGCGACGATATCGCGGCCAGCTCCTTAGCGTCAGCGATGACACTGCACTCAATGACATCAGCTCGGAACGTGTCGCCGATAACCTCGTCCAACATGTCAATGTCAGCGAATATAAATCCCTCTTCGGCTCCGCCGGTCGAGACGATGCCACGGACTTTGAGATTTTTATGAAAGTTCTGCTGCGCGAGGTCGCGTTGTTGGTTCTCGATAGCTGAGAGATTTTGCCCGGAGGCTTGCGCCTGTTCGCCGTACTTGACACCTTGGACGGTGAACGAGTCCCCGAGTTTGAGATTTAACGTTGCGGCGATCTCGTGGCCTATCATGACTGAGTCAGGCTCTTGCGCGTTGCCCCACTCGCCCTCGATGTACCAGAACGGGCTATTCTTTTCGGCCTGCACCAAGTCCGTTCCCGCGATGATGTAAGGCTGTTCGTTGATCTTCACTGTCTGGTAGCGATACGGAGCCATGCCCACGATCTTCGCCGAGCCGATTAGATTTTCGAGCTTGCTGAGAGTCTCGCGTGTGATCTTGGCCTCGCCCCGCGGCAACACGATCAGATTAGCTCCGTAAGATCTGAACTCGCGGCCCAGCTGTTCGGGAATGTCGTAATAAATCGTAACAAGCCCGGACAATATCGTCGCGCCGATCGCGATCGCCAACACAGCGATTATTAACCTCGACGCACGGCGGATCAGCGAGCCTGAGACCATCTTCACATAGAACGCCTTTCGGCTGCCATGTCTCGAAGAAGTTTTCAACTCCTCACTCCTCACCCCTAACTCCTCACTTTCCATGTAGAACCTCCGTCGGCTTCAGAGCCATCAAGTAGCGAATTGCCGGGACGCTCCCGAGCAACGTCACGAAGAACAAAATCACCGCCACGATCAAGATCACCATTCGCGCAATCTCGATATACGAGCCGAATACGGTCTGGCCGATGATCTGAGCGAAGCCGATGCCAAGGAAATATCCCACAACGCCACCGCCAAGTCCCGTTATCATGACTTCGAGCAACACGAGCAGAACTATTTGCCAGTTGTACGCGCCCAAGGCTTTCAAGAGGCCAAGCTCCTGACTTCGTTCAATAACGCTCGCGGTGATTAGGTTGGAGATAGCTAACGCCGAGCCTATCGAGCTTAAAATCGTTATCAGGATCATCAACAGCGTCGTCTTGTTCAAGATCGTGCCCTCGGACTCAGCGACTTGGCGAACGGCCTTGGCGACTCCGTCCCGAACAACCTCTTGAATTTGATGACATATCGCGCTGACGTAAGCTGTGCAGTACCACGTCTCGTACTCGTCGGGCGAGAGACTTCGAGGGTCTTGCGCGGCTTTGCGGGCTAGATCATTGTCGGGTGTCGTGAGGGCTGAGACCTCGATGCTCGAAACTTTTCCCGGCAGTCTCATAAGCTCCTGAGCGGCTGGCAATGTCAGCAAGATCTTCTCGTCAGCGTTGCCGCCGTCGTTGAATATTCCTTTAACGACGAAATTTTTTATAATTCCGTTGTTGGTGAGCGTGATCGCGTCGCCGACATGAATTTTATTCTTCGCCGCGAGCAGGTGTCCGATCATGACCGCGCTGTCGTCGTCTTCACCGAGCCATTCGCCGCTGACCTCCCACCACGTCCGCAGACCTTTCAAGCCGGTGCTCAACTCCTCGCCCGTTGAGAGCGTCGCGTGCTTCTCTGTCCATGTCCCCATCAGCGAGACATCTCCGACGGCTCCGGGCTGACCTTTGACGCTCATGATTGCGTTGCCGTCCAAGATCGGCGCGAAGTCGAGAATATTGAAGCCCCAAAAGATTGATTTCAGCTTCAAGACATCTTCTTCATACAGAAATTTATCATTCACCCCAAGCCCCTCAGTCAGGCCGTAGAGGTCGCTCATCAATGCCGCGTCCTTGTGCCTTACGGTGATGTTTGCGCCGTAGACTTTCAGTTCGCGGTTGACCTTGTCGCCGACTCCCAACATAACATTCATCATAGCCGTAGACAGCGACACGCCAAGAATGACAGTGAACGAGATCATTAACATTTTGCTCTTTTGACGGCTCAGGGTCTTGAATATCATTCGCCAAAACAATTTTTATTTGAACCTCCCTTCGTGTTGCTCCAGTTCTTTAACGTCGATGAAAATTTTTCCGCCTCTGATTTCATACTCGAATGGTATCGGATTGCAGCCGCCTTTGAAGCCGATCGTGTTCTTGTTCATCACGACATCACAGCGTCGGCAGATAACTTCCTCGTCTCCGCGCTCGTAATATCCCGCAATGCCGCAGATCTCGCAAGCGTCGAGTCCGACCCCGTAAGCCGACCCGGCGGGCTTCTTGACGATTAAGAACCTCACATCGTATTTGCCCGGCGTTACGTAAGAGAATTTATGTAAATGTCCGTCGGAGACTTTCGCAAGCTCGATCGAGATTATCCCGTCGGCAATGTCGTAAGGCTCGGGCTGGATCTCTGCGGGAGGCTTGGTGTCGTAATAGTGAAGCACCACGACGATAAAGATCGCAATCGCGCCGAACGTGCAAAGGCTCCATGACCAGCGGCGACAGTCTCGAAGCCGAGCTTTCTCTTTTCGGAGCAAAGCTCTGTTCGCGAACTCGCCCGAAGGCTTCATGTGGGTGCGTATCACGAACGCAAGCATCGCCAACGCCAACGCAAGCTGCGAATATAAAAAGAAGTTCGGATTAGCTCCGCGCCATATCATGACATCGAAGACGGTTATGTTAAAAATCGCGTCGGAGGTTCGTAAAACTTTCAGACGCTGCAACGCCGCCACCGCCGAAGCCATGTACTCGCACGCGAAGATCACAAGCGACGCTAACATGAATAGATTTCGCTCTCTGTCGCTCCGCAAAGATTTATGAACCTCGTATGCGCTCAACGTCAAGAGCAGACACACGCAAAGGCCAAGAGCGAAGCCCAAGGCTCGTAACATCGCGTTGGTGCTGATCCCTGCCTCGCCGAAGTAAACGAACTCGCGCGTATATTGCAGGACTGGCGGAACAAGATAGAACAGCGACACGAAAACCAAAATCGAAACTGAAAAGAGATTTGCGAGCTTCAGAGCTTCATTCTTCACGAGCGACGACAGCAATGTCAACGCCACCGCCGCGAGACTGACCCCGGCAATCGTTACAACGAGCTTGCGATTGAATGCCATTAAAATTAAATTCATGCCCTTGGGGTCGTAGAGACGGACACCGAAGAGCACGCCGCCCGCCAAAATTCCTAAGAGAGTGAAGACTAAGGCGGATTTTTTGATTTTATTCTTGAATGTGTGCGAAAAGCCGAAAATCACTCCCAGCATGAAAGCGAAAGCCGCTAGGTGATCCGTTACTGCAACAAGATATTTAAGAATTTTTCATTCCCCCTCACAACAACAATTAGGAGCAAGGAGCTTTTCACTCCTCACTCCTAACTCCTAATTCCTAACTGAATTAATCGTTCTGAAGCTGCTCGGCTGTGTAGTTCCAATCGAACTCTACCGTGTGGGTCTGGAAGAAGTTCTTCGCGTCCTCTTTCGCAGGTACGCCGGTCTCGTCGTCAGTGTGAAGCAGGTAATCAGTCGGCGGCTCAATGATGAAACGGAGCTTGTAAGGTCCGACAGGAAGTCCCTTGGCAATGTTTGCGCCGTAGTGCGGGCCGTCGTCAGCGTTCATGGGCATGAATGAGCCGTCCATTACGACTTTGCCGTCGATCTTGGCGATCTCGTACTTGACTGTCAGGTAAGCCGGCCAAATATCTTCGCCGTTGCCAAATCCGTAAGCGATCGCCGCCTCGGGTTTCAGATGAATGTCAGCCTCGAGATGCATGTCGGACTCTTCGCGTGAAAGTCCCTTGCCGACCGGGTACATGTCAACAGCCTGGAAGTAAACCGCCGCGACGTTGTAAGGGCCAACCTGAGTCTCGCCGATGGGGATCTCTTCAAAGCCAGCTTCGCCGGGCTTCATCGAGACGGGAGCCGCAACCGCAAAGGCCGCACTGGCAGCCAGTGCCAAAATCATTGATGCCAAAACCAATTTCTTCATAGTAAAATACCTCCTGAAACAAAGTTTTGATTTTTCATAAACGCCCTGAGCCAACAGGGCAATTTATTTCGCTTTATTCTTTCTGAACATGTGGGGGATCATGATCCACAACGCCGCGATTACGAGCATTATCTGCGGGATTAAAGTCTCAGCGCGGTCGTAGATGCTCAGAATTTCAATCGAGAAGCCATTCATCGCCGGGATCACTGTCCGTCCCGTTATAACGTCGGCCTCAGTCAGCTCGACAACTCCTTTGCCCATGAACGAAATGCACATCAGGAATAACAGAATGCTCGTGAACATGAAGAACGCTCGAAGCGGAAGCCTGACGCTGAAATATCGAAACGCCACCCACACAGCCACGAGGACAAGCACGCCCGCGCCGATCCCGTAAGCTATGTAGCTCGGGTTGCTCATGCCGCCGGTGAAAGCCGCCGAATAGAAGAGAATAAGCTCCGCGCCCTCCCTCATGACAGCGATGAACGCCGCGAATATCAAAGTCCACTGGCTCTTGGAGTCGATCGACTGCTGAACCTTGCCGCTGATGTAATTCTCCCACGCGATCGTGTCGGCTTTCGAGAGCATCCAGTTGCTGACGTAGAACAGCACCGCGACAGCGAGGAACATCGTCCAACCCTCCAGCAACTCACGCGCAACGCCGCTCTGCTCACCCATAAGCTCCTCCAACGCCCACGCCAAGATCACGCTCGCGATTATGGCCGCGAATGAGCCGAGATACACGCCTTTCAGCATGTTCTTGTTGCCGGTCTTGATGAGATACGCGACGATCGCAACGATGACGAGGATCGCCTCGAGTCCCTCACGAACGAGAAGCCCGAATGCCGTTATGAAAGTCAGCCAGTCGCGATTGACGGGAGCAGAATCTCTTGACGCTACAGGAGCTTCAGCTGGAGCCGCCGTCTCAGGTTCGGAAGTTTGCACTGCGACACTCGCAACGAGATCAGGCTTCGGAACTTTCGTATCGACATAGATAGCCTGACCGACGCTATCGGGGTCAGAGACTTCGGCTTTGCCGTCGAGTACCATTGAGTCCTTGTAGACTTTGATTTTCAAGTCCTCAATTTGCTGTATCAAAGAATTTTTCTCTTTCTCTTGATTGCCGAGCAAAACATGTTTGATATCTCTGAACTGTCCTTCGATGTGGTTGACACGCGCCGCCGAGATTGCATACATGACAGTGCGCTCAACGCCCTGAACTTCGTAATATTTGAAATAAGCGTCGTTGACGTGAGTGTAAGCGTCTTTGTAGTTGTCGCTGATCACGTCATCAATCGCGGCATTGAACTCCAAAGCCATATCCGCCGCAACTCCGCGCCAGTCGTCATAATGTTTCTTCTTCTTTGCAGCCTCGGAAGCGTCGGCGAATATCAGACCGCACAACACCACAAGCACCACTGCAAATCCAGCAAAATAGCGTCTTGCCTTCAACAAGTGATTCATTTCCTTTCCTGATTAAGAAAATTACATACACCAAACTTATTAGGATTTATTTTCGCGGTGAATTTTAGCAGTGTTTTTCGGGACGGTCAAGTGAAATGTTAATTACAGCAAACAAATTCCGAGTTACGCGCCTTTCTTATCCGTCAGCAGCGACTTTATAGTTTTGTAGACCTCCCCGGCTTTCTTGGTGTCGCCAAAAATTTTCACGAGAGCGTTATTGATGCCCTGTTTGGTCTTGTAAGATTTTATGATGTTGGCGATGGCTGCCGCGTGCGCGGTGTCCTTGGTGAGGTCGACGACCTGCTGTTCGAGTTCGCGAACTGTCTCGACGACGTGCTGGCCGGAGATGTCAGTTACGAGTTCGATGTTGATCTTTCGCTTCTTCCAAAAGGGCACGAGACTGGCGAAGCCGCTGTCTTTCGAGACGATGAAGTACGAAGCTTCGCTGTCCTTATTCTCGCGGATCACGTAACCAAGATACGAAGAGAGCTGAAAGTCGAGCGCGTTCTTGTGGTCAACCTCGACCTTGTGATACTGAATGTTGGCTTTCGAGTCGCTCAGCTGAATGTGAAGCTCAAAGGTGATCTTGTCGGCGTTCTTGCTGTAGAAGAAAAAGACGGTGCTGTCCGCGTCGAGCTTGTTGATGCCCTTCACGCCCTCCGAGCCGACATTTTCAAAATCAATAAAGTAATAGTTCATGAAAATTCCTCGCGATCAATTTATGATTTTCCCGGCATCGTAAAGATATTCGGGCGCGACATCGAGGTCTTCGTTCCATATGACGGTGCCGTGGTCGGCTCTGCCGGTCATAAAGAAGCCGGGATTTTTTAACGGCTCATATATGGGGATCTCCAACAGCGGCTTCGCGTCAAAGAGTCGCGTACTGCCGTCGTGAAAGCTCACCGTTATCGTGTAGTCTTTGTGAAGCTGCGCGTCTATGACGTGCCATACGGGATTGCCTTTGCACATGTTCTTAACGTAACGGCTCGATCTTGTACAGCGGCTGATTGCTCTTCGCAAGCTCCAGCCCGATCCCCAAGAACATCGAAATTGTTGGCATAAGATCAGCTCCTAAAAAATTTTTCATACTGAAATTCTATCACGACAGCCTACCGCGTGAGACGAGCCGGAAAATTTTCATTCTCGCAAGCTCAATGAGCGTACACGCAACGTAGACGAAGATTATAACGCCAAGAGAGTAAGGGATCAGATACGGGCTGTTCTGGTAAGTAAAATTCTTGAAGACCTTCAGCCACAGGAACGGCCTCATCAGCTTGTGCTCGTGGATCAGATACACTCCGAACGTCGCGGAGGCGAGAATGTTCACGAGCTTGCTGTTAAGCGTGAGCCTCCGGAAGCCGAGGAACAGGCAGACCACCGCCAATATCGTGAACGGCCTCATCAACGGACGAAGATGAAGCGCCCGCACGCCGACGAATGGAAACCTCAGGCCGATAACGTCGAGACACAGGAACGAAAGAAAATTCAAGGCCATGAAGCCCACGCCGTAGATGATAAATTTCTTGCTCCCAAAGTCCTTCGCCCAAAGACGGAAATATCCCGCGAGTGAATACAGGCATATGAAGTTCATGAGGTTGCTGCCCTCGAATGACGTGAGCAGGAAGGTCGGAATGATGCTCCAATAGATGAATATCGCGGTCAGGAATTTTTTGTAATCCTCGCGGCTGAATGACCTCAACAGAATATTCAAGTACGGGTGAATGAGATACATCACGAAGTACGTACTCGCGAACCACCAGTGCGTCCTCGTCAGCGGCGCAACGGATCGGGCGAAGAGTTTGATGTCGAAGTCCGCAAGTCCCAAGGCCATGAACAGGCAAAAGATCGAGAACGAATAAAAGAACATTCGCGACCACAAACTCAAAAGTTTCTTCGGCTTCAGACCCGGCGACTCGACGAGGAAATATCCCGACACCAATATGAACAGGCCGTTGCCATACTG
>JAFSJO010000144.1 GCA_017449415.1 Synergistaceae bacterium | reverse complement strand
TGTCGTTGTTGATCCTCTCACTGTCAGGCTGCGGCGGACACAAGAATAATTCGGAGATCCCGCCGATTGAGCCGACCTCCCACGAGGTCATTCAGGTAGCAGTACTCACATCACCAGCCTTTGAGCTTCATAAACATTACAGAATTTTCACGGGCGCGACGCTGTCGGGCATGGAGTACGAACAATTTTATGTCGCGAATATCGGCGATGAAACCTCGCGCACAACGTTAAATCTTGGCCTCAGCGAAGAGCTAGATCCCAACACCTCGCTAGCTATCGTGAACTCGTCGACGGGCGCGGTCGTGTTCGCTTACAATCCCTCAGGCAATCCCGGCGCGTGGAAGATCGGCGGCAACGTCAAGATATCCGGCGGCAAGCTCATGAGATATCGAAGCCTCACGCTCGACGAAGAAGACGAGGAAGAAGAGGACGAGGACGAAGAACAAAGAGAAGAGACGGCTGACACGACGGACGACGAACAGATTTACTACGACGCTGACATACTGACCGGCAAGACCGAGACCGAACGCGGAGCTACATCGATATACGTAGGCTCGGGGCGCGAAGTGAGCTTCATCGTCCCGGACACGGACGCAAGGCCAAGAAGCGTGAAAGTCTCCGGCGATGTCTTCCTGCTCGAACGCAAAGTCAACACTTTCTCGGAAATCGACTTCTAGCGTTGTTATAATATAGAAAAACTTTAAGGAGAGGAAATTATTTTGCCGCCTGATTTCGATAATGAGCTTGAATATTTCTATGACCCCGAAGAATTTCACAGAGAAGTTATATACGTCGGCGTAAACTCCCCCGAAGCTGTCTCGCGCGAACAGGCTCGGGCGGCTGACCAACGCGCCATAGAGACTTTCGGAATACCGAGTATCTTGTTGATGGAGAATGCCGCGCTGGCTGTGCTCCAACAGATAAAGGAATACGCTGTCTTCGCTATCGTGTGTTCGGCGGGCAGCAACGGCGGGGACGGTCTCGCAATCGCCCGGCATCTCTGCATCATGGGCAAGGACGTGAGAGTCTACATAGTCGGCGATCCTCGCAAGGGAAGCGAAGACTTCAAAACCAACTTGAAGATCATGAGCAAGCTCGCGCCGGAAGTCCTCAACACCGTCAGCGATGAAAATTTCGAGGAGTTCGTGTCTGCCATCAAAGGCTGCGAGGCATGTATCGACGCGATCTTCGGAACAGGCTTAAATCGTCCCGTCGAAGGATTGCATCGAAAGGTCATTGAGGCCATGAACAAATTCGCTACTCATATCGTGGCTGTTGACATTCCCTCCGGCCTTGACTGCGACACCGGCAAGGAGCTTGGCGTAGCTGTGCGTGCGGCTCATACCGTAACATTTCATCGAATGAAGAAAGGGCTTGATCTTTCTCCTCAGTACGGCGGCGATGTCGCTGTCTCCTACATCGGGATACCGAATTAAAATTTTTTAAGGGAGATGAAAATTTTTTTACCATGTTAAGAAGAGTTTCAGCGTTAATTCTAATCTTTCTGCTGACCTCGTGCGGGCTGTCTTATGCCGCCTCAACCGGCACGACCTACACGAACTACACGAACTCCGATCCCTTTCATCTTTCGCTTGGCGGAGACTCGGGAAGCGTCGTGAGCGATGACGTAGCCTCTTATCTCGCGTCGCCTTACGGTTACGGGGACTCGGATTTCTTTTATCAGCTTCGCGACATCACGGGCGCGACACGCACATCGAAAGTAGCTGGGCCGCAATGGTTCGCGACGGTCTACGAGAATTACTCGCGGCTGTTCACGACTGGCGAAAACACGAACGACACAGCGACCACGACCCGAAAGTCATCGACATATCGCGGAGCTTACAGGCGGACGATGGGCGGCGAGACTGACGAAGTGCCTTTCTCGACGATAGGCGACCTGCTTGACGGATTTAATTTCGTCTTTGCTGAAGAGCCGGAGCCGTATCAAGCGTGGCTCAATAGAAATCTCATCGACAGCCGCGATTATGATGTCTACCCTGACCCCCTCGAAAGTCTCTGCGTCGTTACGACGAATGGCCGGGCTAATCTCAAAGTCAGGTTTGCGAACCCCTTTGCGCGTCATTTCCCGTTCTGGTGGAATTGGGCCGAGAGCGTCCTCGCAAGCCGGGGCTACTGGTGGGAGAACAACTACAACTGGCGCGACACGAAATTTTTCACGGTCGAGCCTGTCGCGTACATCTACGACACTACTGAGAATATCGCGTGGTCGCGTGGCACCAACGGACTTTATGAGCCGACCTACGCTCGCGTCCTCTCGTATGATGTAACAGTTACGACCTCCGGCGACGAGGAGATCCGAACGACATCGAAATATCGCTACAACATCTACGATACGAGCCTCAATATCGCCTACACATCGTCGGGAGATATTTACAGCACGCCATACTCGTACGTGTCGGGCGATAATGTCGCGTGCATAGTCTCAGGTGATGGCAACATCTACAACGCTTCGGGCAGCTTGCTCTACACGGCCGAGAACGCTCTATCGCGAGCCGGAGGCGTTGACAGCCGCTACGTCTATCTCTGTGAGGTCAGGAACGTTGCCGAGCTTGTAACCGTCGACGGCCTCAACGATTACGATTATAACGTCAGGGTCATGCCGAACACGGAGCGCGAGATCGCCTCAGATAATTACCTCGACGCAACCATAAACATAAACGGAGATCCCCTGACATACGGGAGCAGGCTCGCTTACATAAGTTTCAAGCAACGCGCCAGCTTCATGCCCGGCTACACGTACTTCCGTGAGGTCTCGCCGATCCCGTTCGTTATCGCCAACGTGTCAGACGGCAACGCAGCCGACAATCCTTTAATATTCGATATGACGGTCTTCGACCCGAGCGACAACACTCCCGTCAAGCGCGTCAAATTCACGTGGGACGCTCAGAGCGACAAGCTCGATCAGAACCTCGGGACTTTCTTCACGATGCAGCAGCTCAACACGACAAGCCCGAAGCTCTACAACCTCGAGACCAAGATCACGAACAGGACGGGCACTCGCTACGAGCTTTACAGATATGACAGGATCGTACCCGGGAGCGGGAAATACGTTCCAATCCTCCCGAAGTGCTGGAAGTATGACCTCACGCCCGACGTATACGGGACATTGCCGGAAAAGTTCTGGCTCGACGCTCACAGTCAGATAGCTCCGGGGCTGGTTACGGTGTACGATGAGAACATCGGGCCGGGTTACGGCAACATCGACATGGCGAGCGATACAAGCGCGTCATTCAGGCTCTACGAGTACGAAAGCCCGAACCCCAAAGCTCTCAGGCTGAATTACAAACGCATCGCCGGTATGCAGCCCACGACAACGGCCCCGGTGTGGCGGATCAGCCCCAACTTCACGATCTCAGCACCGAGCAACAACACGACCACTGTAGACACCGACGACCTCGTAACTGTTCAGACTTTCACGATGTACTTCACCGACGTAACCTACAATCAGGAGCAGACCGAACGCGAGATCAGGAGCCTCACGGGCAAGACACCTATCATGGCGGATTACAGAGTTGACGGGACTGTTCAACCTTACGGGGTTTATATCAACTCGTCGGCTCAGAACGCTTTCTCAGTGAGTCACGACGTAGCACGCGACGACACGGGCACAAATCCTCTGTTGCTTGGCAACCGCGTATCCTATGACATCATTCCGATCTACGGCGAGCCTGTCATCAACGAGAGCGGCGACATAGGCTCCCCCGACGTGATCGGCGAATACTACACGACGGACAGATCCGGCAACATGGCAGTTCAGCCAATAAAGATACGCTTCAAGATCCCGCGTGAAACTCAGATGCTCACAAACATGTGGGAGGAGCTTGACGCGGCGGAAAATTCTGATGTCCTCTTCGATATCTTCACTCGTGAGGCTACGATCTGGGTGCGCTCGTCGGCTACGTGGGAATATGATGCGGATCTGCTCAAAGCCATCAACAGCAAAGGCAGTGCGCTCGGGGTCTCGGCTCGGGACTGCGTGAGTGCGTTTATATTCGATGATTATCTCTATCTTGATTTCATGGTGTTCATGGCTGACGCTGTGAGCAAGAACACGAACAAGACCGCTTTCGTCGAAATTTTCAAAGATGACGGCGTTCCGTATGTCCTGATCGGCGACGGCAAAATAGATAGACGCTTCGAGCTTACGTTTTATGTGGCTGCGCCTCGTGATGACGTGTACGGAAGCTCATCGACCTCGCAGAAGACCGAAAGCACGTTATCAGCCTCAGGCAGCGGCGGCGGCTGTAATCTCGGCTTGGCGTTTATCCCGTGCGCGTTGCTTGGCCTCGCGTTGAGGAAAAAATCGTAAGCGATAGTGAAATTCCTAACTCCTAACTCGTTACTTTTCCTCATTCATAATAAAAACGAGTTGTTGTATAATTCATCAAAATTTGATTCAGCATAAACCCATCGTGTGATTTTTTAATTCATGTTTGCAAAAATTTTTAGGATAGAAACGAAAGGAAATTCCGAGATGTTCAGGAAAAAAATTTCAGCGTTAGTGATTTTGTTTTTGTCATTCGTCTTGATAGCGTCATGCGCGGCGGCGGACGATGAAGATGCCGCGTTGAAAGCGTGGTCGCACGAGAACGAATACAGAGAAGAAGGCGATGGCCAGTCATTAAGGTTGAAGATCACCTATTACTCCAACGAATATGTCGAAGCTCTTGTCAACTCCGAGGCGGAGAAAAATCTCTGGACGAATGACGAGATGGAAAATTTCAAGTACACGCTGCTCAAAAATCTCAACCTCGCCGAGTCGATCCCTTTCCATGTTGACATGTACGTGCGCGGTATGCCGATGTATGCCGGGCCATTCGACAAGCACATAACGATGATGGTCGGCAAGAATAAATATCAGCCGATCGACTATGAGAAACGCTTCAACTTCAAGATCATCGGACAGCGCGACGGCATGGTGTTCTTTCCGCGCTACGACCCCAAGACCGGCAAGGAGATCCTCGACGGAGCCAAGAGTGTCAGAATAATCTTCGACAGCTCCGTAAGCCACGCTCTGACCGCGCGAGGTGATGCCATCTACGTGTGGGACTTGGACAAGGACAGAGGAAGCATCACGGGCGGCAAAGCAGTGAACAGGCTCGAAGCTGACAGGCTCATCAAGAGATCCGACAAGCTCAAAGCCGAGAGAGACGCGCTCCAGAAACAGATCGACGCGCTTAATAAAGAATACGATGAAGTCAATTCACGTATAGACGAGTTACAAAGC
>JAFSJO010000143.1 GCA_017449415.1 Synergistaceae bacterium | reverse complement strand
GACGGAAGGGTTTTAGGACAGTCTCCCGCTCGGACGCGGCGGCGCGTTTGACATAAAATTTTCGCGGTGTTATATTCACCCGAAATTTTCAAAAAATTTTTATTTCATCACAAAGGAAGGAATTAAATTTTATGAACGGCTTAACTCTCGTAGGAATTGCGATAGTCGTGCTCGCGCTTGCGTATCTTCTTTATGGTCGCTGGCTCGTGAAGACGTGGGGAATAGATCCGGAGGCCAAGACTCCCGCCGTGAGGCTCGAGGACGGTCAGGATTATGTCCCGGCTTCACGCTTCACTGTCTTCTCTCACCAGTTCAACTCGATCACCGGCGCAGGCCCCGTAACAGGTCCGATCATTGCGGCAATGTTCGGCTGGCTCCCGGCGTTTTTGTGGCTGCTCGTCGGCGGAGTTTTCTTCGGAGCTGTACAGGACTTCACGGCTCTGTATGCGTCAGTCAAGAATGACGGCAAGTCTATGGGCTTGATCATCGAGAAGTACATCGGCAAGGCTGGAAGGAAATTATTTTTACTATTCTGCTGGCTGTTCACGCTCCTCGTTATTGCGGCGTTCGCTGACATTCTCGCCGGAACTTTCAACGGCTTCACCAAGGACGGAGGCCAGAACGTCCCCGGCGCGGCGGCGGCTTCGATCTCAATGATTTATATCTTCGCGGCAATGGCTTTCGGCTTCTTCATGCGGCACAACAAGTCCGAGCTCACGAAATTTTTGGTCGGCGCGGTCATCGTCGTGTTGATACTGTGGGCCGGGATTCAGAATCCTCTCTATTATGACGCTACGACGTGGCGTTATGTCGTGTTCGCATATTGCTTCATTGCGTCGGTGCTTCCGATGTGGCTCTTGAAGCAGCCTCGCGACTATCTCAGCGTGTTTCTCCTCCTCGGCATGATTCTTGGCGGAGCTATCGGCATCATCATTGCCAATCCCACGATCGAGATGCCTGCGTTCATGGGCTGGACTGTCAAGAATCAGCCGCTGTTCCCGATCCTCTTCATCACGATAGCTTGCGGAGCTGTCTCGGGATTTCACAGCCTCGTATCTTCCGGCACGTCCTCGAAGTCAATCTCGAATGAAAGAGACATGCTCACGGTTGGTTACGGAGCTATGTTGGTCGAGACCCTGCTCGGTGTCGTGTCGCTCGTGATAGCTTGCTCGGCGGCTCAGGGTGGCGGGCTTCCTACAGGTACGCCGTTCCAGATATTCGGCAACGCGGTCGGAGGTTTCTTCACGATGTTCGGACTTCCTCAGCATGTCGCGACTTGCGTAATAATGATGTGCGTGTCTGCTCTCGCCATGACGACCATCGACGCAGTTACGAGGATCGGCCGCATGTCGCTGCAGGAATTTTTCACGCCCTCGGAGGGTGAAGAGTCCGGCTTCCTCGTCAAGATCATCACTAATAATTATGTCGCGACTGTCATAACGCTTGCGCTTGCGTATGCTCTGTGCCTTGCGGGTTACGCGAGCATATGGCCGTTGTTCGGCGCGGCGAATCAGCTCCTTTCGGCTCTGGTGCTGACGGCTCTGGCGGTGTTCTTGAAAGTTACGGGACGCAAGGGCTTCATGCTCTACATTCCGATGACGTTCATGTTTGTCGTTACGATGTCCGCGCTCGTGATCAGCGTCTACAACATCATAGTGAAGCTTTCGGGCGGGAATTTCGTCTTCATGGTCGACGGCCTGCAGTTGATAATCGCGCTCGCGCTGATGACTCTTGCGGTGCTGGTCGTGTCGAACTGCTACAGAAAGCTCGCGAAGTAGATATCTCTAACCTAACTCCTCGCCTCTCATTAATTTTTTCGCGTGTTCGAGTGCCTCTGTCATGTCCGGCGAGCCGGATAACATTCTCGCAAGCTCTTTCACTCGCTCGTCGCCTTCAATATTCTTCATGAACGTTTCGCCCTCCGTCCGCTGTATCAAGATGTGAGAGTCCCCAAGCGCAGCTATTGATGCCTCGTGAGTAACGAGGATCACCTGACACTTTCGCGAGAGTTTCTTCAGCTGCATACCTGACAACACGGCGGCGCGGCCTCCGAGTCCTGCCTCAACCTCATCGAATACTATCGTGGGTGGCAGCCACTCCTCCGGCAGTGAAAGCTGTAACGCAAGCAGCAAGCGGCTGAGTTCACCTCCCGAAGCTGTCTTGCCGACACGTCCTTCGCGAGAGCCGTCGCTCAACATGAACTCGACCCCGTCAGCTCCGTCGCGCTTTAATTTCTGAAGTCCGACGAAGTTTATCTTGAACTTTATCCCCGTCATTGCGAGTTCATTCAGAATTTCGTTGACGCGATCTTCCAACCTAGTGGCGGCGTTGTGTCGAGCCTTTCGTATCTCCATTGCCAGCGCGTTGGCTCTCTTCTTCTCGTCGAGCGATTGAGCCGAGAGAATTTCCAAATCCCCGTAGCTCTTTTCGAGCCATTCGAGGTTGCTATATATCTCGCCGCAATAATTCAAGAGTTCGTTCTCGTCTGGAATGTTGCAAAGACGTTTCAGCCGCCTCAATGCCCCGAGCCTCGTCTCGATTTTGTCGCGCGTGTCAGCGTCGCTCTCTTCGTCGTCGAACGATCCCGAAAGACTCTTAATGACAGCGTAGAGGCTCTCGAAAGATTTTCGCACCTCGTCAGCGTCCTCGCCGTTCATGAACTCGTAAAGCTCTTCGAAGCACGACTCCGCGCTCTCGATCAGTCCTTTCTCGGACAGCCCTCCCGTCAGCGTGTCGAAGCTCTCTTTAGCTCTCTCGCGTCTTGCGATCCTGTGTGAGATGTCAGCCAGCGAGTTCTCGAGTTTGATCTCAAGTCCCGGCTCCGGCTGTGCGACTTTCATAAGCTCAAAAATTTCCCGAGCGTTGGAGTATTGCCTTTCGATCTCGGCTCGACGTTTCTTGACGGCTCGTAGCTCGTTCGTGCTGGTCTTGGCCTTGTCGTAAATCTCGCGGAACTCCTCAAAAATTCCGTCGCGTATCTCCTCGGGCAGGCACGAGTCCAACATAGCGAGCTGCTTATCGCCGTCCAACAGTTCAAGCTGTTCAAACTGACTTTGAATTTTTATGAGGGAGCTTACGAGCTTCGCGCACTCGTTCAGACCTGCCGCAACGCCTCGGATCTTTGCGCGTGATCGTCCCGTCTGATTGATCTCGCGCGAGATTAAAGCGTCCGTGAATTGCGCCTCGACCGTCCCGCGAGTTTCTCCAGCTCGTATGAACTTCACGCCGCCGCGTCCTCCCGTAAGAAGTTCCAACGCCCGCACGACACTGCTCTTGCCCGCGCCGCTCTCGCCGGTGATGACGTTGAGGCCGTCAGTGAATTTCAAGCTGGCTTGCTTTATGCCGCCGATGTTGTTTATTAAAAGTCTCTCAATCAATCTTGAACGCCTGACCCCAGCCTAATTTTTCTCTCACGATGTCGAGGAAGACGCGCCCCGGCAGGTTCACCGTCCTGATCGTCTTCGTTCGTGAGAGCCTTATGTCGATCTTGTCGCCCGGAAAAATTTCATACGCAAGCTGACCGTCCTGAGTCAGCATCAAGTCGCGTGACGCTCCTCGCGGTATCAAAGTTATCGTGTCGCTCTCCGAGGCCATCAGCGGACGTGAATATAACGTGTGAGCGCACAGCGGGGCGAGTAACAGCGCGTCCATATGAGGCGGAATGATCGGCCCCCCTGCGGACAGAGCGTAAGCCGTCGAGCCTGTCGGAGATGACACGATCGCGCCGTCAGCCGGCAACACGCAAAAAAATTTTTCATTGAAATCAATCTCAATCTGAAGCAGCCTCGCGATAGCGTTCGTACTCAGGACGATATCGTTGAGGGCGTAAATCTTATGAAGCGGCGAGTTCCTGTCCTCGCGATACACGCAGCACTTCAACACTCTGCGCTCCAACACTTCAAATTTATCTTCGAGAATATTTTTGAGATCGTGTTCAATCTCTTCGGGTCGGCTCAGCGCGAGGAAGCCCAAATGTCCGAGGTTAAGCCCGTGCAAAATTATCTCAGTCCCCATGACGTAGCGCGCGGCTCGAAGAAATGTTCCGTCCCCTCCGATGACGATCGCGAGTTTCACGGTCTTCAGCCACTGCTCGTCGTCAAGCCCGGCTGTCGTGAGTGCGCTGGCTTCCTGATGAGGCAGGAGGAAGTTACAGCCGTTGTCCTTTCCCCACTGCAATAATCTCTTCGCCATATTCACGGCCTCAGGCTTGCGCAAGTTTACAATCATTCCCAAGTCTTTCATAGCGTCTGACCTTTCACTCCTAACTCCTAACTCCTAACTCTTGATACTACATGCTCGGCTGGATCCCTTTATTGTTCTGATATTTTCCTTTCGTGTAACGTTCGTAAGGCTCCGAGATCGTGTGATAATAAATCTGCGCGATCTGAACTCCGGCGTAAATCCTCACGGGCTGAACGCAGAACAGTTCGAGCGTCCAATACCCCGCGAAGCCGACATCACCGAACCCCGCCGTAACGTGAATACAAATTCCAAGCCTCCCAATCGACGAGCGCCCCTCCAACATTGGGATATAGCCCTCCGTCCTCGTGTATTCTTCCGTGCGTCCGAGATACAGCTTCCCCGGCTGCAGCACGAAGCCCTCCGGCGGGATCAAAATTTTCTGAGTCCCGGTTGCTCGCTTCATGTCAAGCTCCCTCTCCGTGTAGGTCAGCAGCTCGTCATGCAGCGAAAGATTATAGCTGTTCGGGTTCAGCCTCGCCGGGTCGAAAGGCTCTATTATAATCTGGCGGCCTATGTGATTTTTGATTTCGAGTCCTGAAAGTATCAAGCTAATTTTTCTCCTTATAAGTTCTCTCAAAGCACGCTGATATAATATTACAAATTTCAAGCAAGAACGAAAGGCAAATCTTTCCATGAAACAACAAGTTCTAAAGGTAAACGAAGTGAAACAGCTCACGAAAAATTCCGACTTCAGCACCGTGGGGGTCATCTTGCGGCTGTCGACACGGCGGGATCGCAACGATAATATTTTTTGGGACGTAACCATCGGCGATCAGACCGGCGAACTCGACGGCAAGGCTTGGAGTACCGCGACGTGGTGGAATCATCAAGGCGGCGACAGCTTCATGATCGACCCGGATAACTGCGGCTTTAGGGTCGAGGGCATGACCGTCGGCGTTCTCGGCAAGGTCGCGGACTTTCGAGACCAGCTTCAATACAGCTTCACCGAAATTTACATAGTCGATCAGAACAAATATCCCCCGATAAATTTCAAGCGTCGTTCGCCACTCGGTCAGGAATTTTTGGAGACGGAGTTCAAGAAGTTAATCGACGAGATTAAGCGCGACGATATAAAGAGCTTTCTCAATAACGTGTTCTTCAAACACGGCCTTTGGGAGAATTTCAGGATATGGCCGGCGGCTTACTCGCTTCATCACGCATACACGGGCGGGCTTCTCGAACATTCGATCTCAGTCGCTTTGGGAGCGCGAGACCTCGCCAAACATTACGAGGCTTTCAAAATCCCGGTTGATATTGACGTGGTGATCGCCGGCGCGTTGCTTCACGACATAGGCAAGCTCGAATCTTACAACATTGACCCGTCAATAAGCATTAAGGCAATCGGCAACGTAGTCGAGCATATCGTGCTTGGCTATACGATGTTCATGAAGTTCGCGGAGCTTGAAAACCTCGACAAGGATCTAGCGATGGCACTCGGCCACATAATATTGAGCCACCACGGCCGCAAGGAGTTCGGCTCGCCCGTCCTCCCGGAGTTCCCCGAGGCTATCATAGTGAGCGCGGCTGACGATGTCGACTTCAAGCTGAATTTCTGGAAAGCTCAAATGGCGGCTCTTGTGCCTCCGGCTGATGTTACGGAGTATCTTCCAATGATTGAGCGCAGATTTTGGCGAGGGCTGTCCGCGAAATGAGCTACGCCGTAAAAATTTCTCAGGACGATAACGACAGGCGGCTCGACAGAGTTCTGAGGTCGCTATTCAAACATGTAACGCTCGGCGAGATCATGAGATCGATCAGGCTCGGCGAAGTTCGCGTGAACTCCAAGCGGGTCAGGGAGCCGGGCACGAGAATTTTTGCGGGCGATGAACTCGTCGTGAAGTGGGACATAACTCCCCCTCGGGGGGGCCGGGGGGGGATCCATGCTCATAACTCGTGGGGAAAGATAAAAGTTTTGTTCCAAGGCGAGAATGTCTTGATCCTCGACAAACCTTCGGGGCTTCTTGTTCAGCCTGACGAGGCCGGGGGCGACAGCGTCATCTCGCGGGTGTGGGGCGTAACAGGCTCAACGACTCCGGCGGCTGTTCACAGGCTCGACAGGAACACCACGGGCGTGCTTGCGGTCGCGCTTCATGGCGAGGCTTTGAGGGCACTCGAAGAGCTTTTCAAAAATCGAAGCGTCCGGAAGTTTTATCTCGCTATCGTCGCAGGCCAAGCTCCTGAGGAAATTTTAATCGAAGCTTCGTTGCTGAAAGATGCCGAGAATAATCTTGTGAAAGTGTCGGACGAGGGATTGAACGCCGCTACGAGATGTTCGAGGCTTGCTACCGACGGAAAATTTTCGCTCGTGAGGCTCGAACTCATGACGGGACGAACTCATCAGGCGCGAGTTCACATGGCTCACATCAGGCACCCGATAGTCGGCGATCGCAAGTACGGAGATTTCAAGATCAACAGGCTCATGAAGACGGTTACGCGGCCTTTGCTTCATGCTCACGAGCTTGCGTTCCCGGACAACTTGCGCCCGGCTCTTAGCGAGATCGAGGGCAAAACTTTCTCCGCGCCCATGCCCGAGGACATGAAAGAATTTTTACAGACTAGAGGGATCGAATATGAGGGCTAAAAGTTTTTTTGCGCGTTTGATTTTCGCGTGTTTAATCTCGTGGGCGTTCTACTGCGCTGTCGATTACTACGCCGTACATAATTGGGACAATAACGAATCTTTAATCGTCCGCGTTGTCGAGGCCGGGCCTGAGGTCGCGATACCTCCCGAGACTGACGAGGAAGAGACTTACGAGATGCTCGAGCGTGATACGGTCTTGCAAATTCTTTCGGGCACTGGCGGCGATGAACTCATGCACGTCAAGACGGTGAGGCTCGCCGGGACAGGAATAGAGGTCGTTGACGGGCGAAGATACTTGCTCGTGTGGGACATGTTCAGCGATGGCCGCGTGCAGTACTCGATAGCTGACGCTTTCAGAGTGCCTTCGGTCGCGGGTATCTTGATGGCGGTCTGCGCGATCTTGATCGCTATGACGGGCTTTCGGGGTCTGTTCGCGCTTCTTGGCCTTGGAGCTTCGATTGCGGTGTTAATCTTCACGATGATCCCGTTGATCTCCAGCGGCTGGAGTCCTGTCGCTCTCGCGTTAGCGTCCGTCCTCATAATCGCGACTGTAACTATATTGTGCGTCGTTCATCACGTTCGTTACATGCTAGTGGCGTTGCTCGGGAGCCTCGGCGGAGCTTTGTGCGGCTTCCTCATGGGCGCGGCTATGGTCTTTCTGTGGCAGCTGTCCGGGCTTGCCGGTGAGGGTTCTGCGTTGCTCGCGTCAACGTTGCCGGGCTTGAACATGCGCGGAATTTTATTGGCCTCCGTGTTAATCGGCTCGATAGGCGCGGTTCTCGATGTCGCTGTCTCCGTAACGGCTTCGATGTCTGAGTTCGTTGACTACGATAACGACATTCCGTTAGATAGGCTTCTGCTAGCGGGCTTGAACGTCGGCGGCGAGGTCTTGGGGAGCATGATCAACACGCTGATCTTAGCTTACATGGGAAGCTCTCTGCCGATGGCTGTGTTAATTTGCAGCGCGGGCGCGGAGTTCTCCGGCCTCATGAATGACCCGTATATAGCTCAGGAGATCGTGCAGGGTCTCGCGGGGACTCTTGGCCTCCTTCTCACTATCCCGGTTACGGCGTTCTGTTTCGTCATGCAGGAGTCTTTGAGGCGGCGCGATGATTAGAGCCATAATCGACATCGGAAGCAACTCCATAAAGATGCGCGTTGCTCGCGTGAGCCACGGAAAAATTTTCGTCATAAGGGACGAGACCGAAGTGGTGAGGCTTGGGCGCGGAATGTCCGAGACGGGAGCGTTGAGCGTCGAGAGCATGAAAGTTTCGTGTGATACGGTCGCTCGAATGGTCAGGAACGCCGACAAACTTGGCGCGAAAATTTTCATTGCCGGGACGATGGCTCTGAGATCCGCCAAAAATTCCGAGAGCTTCATCAAGATGGTCAAGGACGCGACGGGCTTTGATGTTCATGTCTTCTCTGGCGAGGACGAAGCGAAATATTCGTGGCGCGGAGCTGTTGACGGCTTCGATGTTGGCGGCAATGTGATCATGTTCGACAGCGGCGGCGGCAGCACGGAGTTTGTCTCAGGCTCGGGCGGTCATGTCGGCAAGATCGTCAGCGTCCCCGTCGGCGCGGTGAACCTCTCGGAAAAATTTTTCAGCGACCACGACAGCCCAATAAAGAAAATTTCTTGCGACAATGCCGTCGATCATGTCAGAGAGCTTTTCGTTGAGCGTCATATTGATGAATTTGTCGCGAGCTCAGACCCGGCGAAGATAATCGGCGTTGGCGGCGGTGTCGTAACGATGGCGAGCGTGAAATTTGCCTGCGAAAACTTCGTCCCCTCGAAGCTCCACGGCAGTGTCCTCACCATGCGCGACGTGATCCGACAGATAAGAATGTACGCCTCGCTGACCTTGGCCGAGCGTCAGAACGTCATTGGGCTTCCGGCCTCGCGGGCTGACGTGATACTAGGGAGCGCGTGTATCGTCTTCGCAGCTCTGAAGATGTTGAAAGCTAACTCCTGCGTCGTGAGCATCAACGGACTTCGCCACGGACTTTTATTGAGTGAGGAGTTAGGAGTGAGGAGTTAGGAGTTAGGAGTGAGGAGTTATAATCTCAGAGAAAATTTTTCAAAGGAGAGTTTGAAAGTGCAAAAATTCTTGAGCGTTTTGATTTTGATTTCGCTGTTTCTCGTTCCGTCGGCCGCGTCAGCTAAAGACAAGTCCGCGATATTGATCGTCTCATTCGGTACGTCGATGCCCGAGGCTCGCAAAGCTATTGACAACCTCGTGAACGCCGCGAAGAGTTCGTTCCCGGATTGCGAGGTCAGGTTAGCTTTCACGTCCAACATCATCAGACGCAAGCTCGCGAGGGAGTTCAACGAAAATATTTCCAATCCCGTCGAAGCTCTTGCGCGACTGAACGATGAGGGCTTCAAGGACGTGTTCATCATGCCGACCCACATAATCCCCGGCGAAGAGTACGACGAGATCGCGAACGTTCACAGCGCGTTCAAGGTCTTGAAAGGAAAATACGGCTTTGATGATTTGAAGTTGGGCAAGCCGTTCATGAACAGCTCCAAAGATTGCGAACGCATGGCGGAGATTTTGATGTCGCGCTTCAAGTCTCAGCTTGCGGACAGCGAGACCGCTATAGTCCTAATGGGACACGGAACGCCGCATCACTTTGCCAATGCTCTGTACTCGCTGCTGCAGGTCGAACTCGATAAGAAGCTCTACGGAAGATTTTTTGTTGGAACTGTCGAGGCTGCGCCGGAGCTAGATGACGTTATCGCGAGTTTGAAGCGACACCCCGAGATCAAGAAGTTAGTTCTCTCGCCGTTGATGATAGTCGCGGGCGATCACGCTAACAATGACTTGGCCGGTGAAGATGACGAGGAGTCGTGGCTGAATGTCCTGAAGTCGAACGGCTACGAAAACATCTCGACGTATCTGGTCGGCCTTGGCGAGGACGAGAACATCGCGAAAGACTTCATCAAGAAGCTTCATGATCTCATGGATTAAGAGAAAAAATTTTTTATTCCTGACTCTAATATTAATATCAATATTTCGAATCACTTTCGGAGAGTGGCGAATCCCTTTATCCGAGGTGATTCGTTTTTTGTGGTCTAATGATGGCTCGCCAGCTTCGATAGTCATTCGGTCGGTGAGATTGCCGCGTCTTGTATGCTCAATTGGGACGGGAGGGCTGTTGAGCGTTGCCGGGGCTGTGCTTCAAGGTCTGCTTGCCAATCCGTTGGCCGAACCTTACACGCTCGGGATAGCTTCCGGGGCCGCGTTCGGAGCTTCACTCGGGATAATGGCGGGGTCGTTCATGATTACGCCGATGGCGTTCGCGGGAGCGATGTTGGCGTTGCTTCTGACGGGTTTAATATCGCGTGGCGGAGCTGAGAAAATCATTTTGGCCGGGGTGATCTCGAACTCGATATTATCCGCCGGGGTTACGTTCATAAAGTCCGTGGCCGGAGACAAGCTCGGAGCTGTCGTGCTGTGGCTGATGGGCAGCATGTCGGGCGCGGGGCTTCGAGATGTCTACGCGACTTGCGCGGGAGTTCTCTTGGTGATGATCCCTGCTTGGATATTCGCTCCGGCACTTGACGCAATGTCCTTAGGCCAAGACCGAGCGGCTGTCCTTGGGATCGATGAGAGGCTCACGCGGGTGATCTTGCTGATTACAACGTCGATGGGAGTTTCGTTGGCCGTGAGTTCGTTCGGGATTATAGGCTTTGTTGGTCTTGCGGTGCCTCACATCTCCAGAAATCTGGTCGGAGCGTCGCACAGAAAATTAATCTTTCATTCGTTCCTAGCTGGCGCGTGTGTCCTGTCGGTAGCTGACGGGGTGGCGCAGTTCCTCGGCGAGATCCCCGTGGGAGTGCTGACGGCGTTGACGGGCGGGCCATTCTTTTGCTGGATACTCTCAAAGCGTCGCTAATCTGTTATAATTTGCCCGTTGAAAATTCGCGCATGAATTAAGGCGGGTCGTTAATCACTTTTGAGTGAGCCTTTTTCAGCGTAAGGAGGAAAATTTTTTATGTACGCAGTAATAGAGACAGGCGGCAAACAGTACCGCGCAGGTGTCGGCGACAAATTCCGCGTCGAGAAGCTCCCCGGCGAGACCAGCACCGAGATAATCTTCGATAAGATCCTCGCGGTCGGCGGCGAAGGCACAGAAGCGAAGTTCGGCAATCCGTACGTAACCGGCGCAAGAGTTACAGCGGAGATCGTCAAGCAGGCTCGTGCTGATAAAGTTCTTGTCTTCAAATACAAGAGCAAGAAGAACATCAGAAAGATGCGCGGCCACAGACAGTACTACACCGAAGTAGTCGTCAGGAACATTGAAGCCTGAGAAGCGTTGATTGAAATCACCCTGTTGTATCAAAGAAATCTTTTGGTTGGAATTGAAAGCAAAGGCCATTCAGGTTACGCAGATCGTGGCAGTGATGTCGTGTGCGCGGCCGTGAGTGTCCTAATGGAGGCTCTGATGTATGGACTGTCGCAGATCGCGAAGCTTGACAGCCTCGTATGTCGGATCAACGACAACATACCTTTGATGAGCGTCAGATGGTTCAGGACAAAATCCGAAAAAATTTCGCTCCTGACGCAGACGGTCGCGGAGTCGTTGAAAGCTATCGCCGCTGACAATTCCAGCTACGTGAAAATTCATACGGAGGAAGTTAAATTATGACGTTCAGATTTGATTTACAGTTTTTTGCGCACAAGAAAGGTCAGGGAAGCTCGACCAACGGACGCGACAGCCAGCCCAAATATCGCGGCATCAAGGTTTTCGCCGGTCAGACCGTCAACGCGGGAAGCATTCTGGTTCGCCAGTGCGGCACGAAAGTTCACCCCGGCAAGCATGTCGGATTAGGTCGCGACTTCACGCTCTTCGCTCTCGTCCCCGGCAAGGTGAACTATCACACGAGCCGCTCGAGAAAGTTCGTCTCGATTATCCCCGCAGAGAATTAAGAATTAGGAATGAGGATTTAGGGATTAGGGATTGTACGCGCCCTAATTCCTATTTTTTTTGACATGAAATTTGTAGACATTGCAGAAATTTTTGTGAAAGCCGGGCGCGGAGGCAACGGGGCGTTGAGCTTTCGTCGCGAGAAGTTCGTACCCAAGGGCGGGCCTGACGGAGCTGACGGGGGCAAAGGCGGCGACGTTATCATCGAAGCTGTCGGCGGTGTCGTAACCCTCGCGGACTTTGAATATGATAGACGCTTTCAAGCCGGACACGCCGGGCATGGCTCTGGAGCTATGAGGACGGGCGCGAATGGCGAGGACTTGAAAATTTTTGTGCCTTGCGGGACTCTCATCAGAGATGCCGAAGATGACAGAATATTAGCCGACCTCGTTGAGCCGGGACAGAGCTTCATTGCAGCCCACGGAGGACGCGGAGGCAAAGGCAACGCACATTTCGCAACATCATCACGACGCGCTCCGAAATTCGCCGAGAAAGGCGACCCGGGCGAAGAGAGAAATCTTATCCTCGAACTGAAATTAATCGCCGATGTCGGACTCGCGGGCTTCCCCAACGCCGGAAAGTCGAGCATACTCGCAGCCATCAGCGGAGCTAAGCCACGAATAGCCGGCTACCCGTTCACGACGCTTTCACCTAATCTTGGCGTGCTTGCTGTCGATGATGCCAAGGTCGTCATAGCTGACCTCCCCGGGCTTATCGAGGGTGCACATGAGGGCAAAGGACTTGGCCTCCAATTCCTGAGACACGTCGAGAGGACGCGAATATTGCTTCACGTTATTGACCTGTCGCAGGATAACCCCGTCGAGACTTTTCACGCTCTCATCAACGAGTTCAAAAAGTACGGCGCGAACTTGGCCTCACGTCCCTGCATCGTCATCGGGAACAAAATCGACATCGAGGGCACGGGACAAAATTCCGACCTGCTGAGAGCCGAAGCCGAGAGACATTCCATGCCTTACATGTCAGTCAGTGCGCTGACTGGCGAGAACATTCCCGAACTCATCAAGGCCATAGCCGACCTAGTGCGCAAGACTCCGCCCGTCAAGCTCGAATATGATGTCAATGATCTGATTGAGCTTACGCCAAAGAAAGTTTCGCGCAGATCTTCCCATGAGCCGGTTAGGATCATCAAGCAATCCGACGGGAGTTTCAGAGTCGAACATGAGAACTTTGAAAAATCTGTCTCGCGCATAAACTTTGAACACGAAGACGCGTTGCAGAAATTTTCGCGCCTGTTGAAGTCCCTGAGCGTTGAAGAAGCTCTCGAAGCTGCCGGAGCTAAAGAGGGCGACAAAGTTTACATTGGCGAGATCGAATTTGATTTTGAGCCTGAGATAGTTACGTAGCTCATGAAGACAGGCATAATGGGGGGGACGTTCGACCCGATTCACTACGGACATCTGCTGGCGGCGGAGGAAGCTCGGAGGAATTTATCGCTCGACCGAATAATATTCGTGCCAACCGGCGATCCGCCTTACAAACACGATCACCGCATAACGCCCGCTGAAGATCGTTACGCGATGACACTCTTGGCCACGGCCGGAGTGCTTGAGTATTCCGTGTCGCGAATAGAGATCGACCGCAAGGACGAGACCCACACCGTCGACACCCTGCGAGACTTCATCAACTCGGGAGTGAGGCCGGAGGATTTGTATTTCATAACGGGGCTTGATGCTATGCTCTCGATAACGTCGTGGTTCGAGTACGAGACGATCCCCGAGCTTTGCACCCTCGTTACGGCGCGGCGACCCGGCTATCCCGTCAGCGGCATCGAAACACTGCCCAAATTTATCAGAGATAAGTTAAAATATATCGAGATCCCGCAGTTCGCCATATCAAGCACTGAAATTCGCGAGCGCGCAAGGGACGGACGTGGCATAAGATTTTTGGTGCCGCATCTGGTCGAGATATATATCGAATCGAATAATCTTTATAAATTTTGAGAGGTGTCTACTTAAAATACATGAAGACGTTGAAAATTCTTGGAATAATTTTTACTATCATAGCGTCGATGGTCGGAGGCGCGGCCTTTCGTTTGGTTGAAGTCCTCAACGATCCCAATCCGTTACCGCTGCCCAAGGCTCAGGAGAAAATACGAGTTGCTCAGCCCGGAACTCCGCAAGCACCTGAGCAGGTCAGGACTTTATCAGGCGACACGGAGCTGGCTGTAGCTGAAGCTCCCGGCGAAACTCCCAAGACGACCTCGCGAAACAGCGTTAATATTTTAATCGTGGGGCTTGATAACGTTGACGGAGGCTCACGGACGGACGCTATCGCGCTTGCTATATTCGACGCTGAGAACACGGGATTGCGGATTGCCTCGATACCTCGCGACTCTCGAGTCTATATTCCGGGTCGGAGCTGGGACAAGATCAATCACGCTTACGTCTACGGCGGAATTAATCTGTTGCGAGAGACGCTCGTTAATCTCACGGGGATCCCGATTGATTATTTCGTGAAAGTGAATTACAAGAGCTTCCCGCGCATCATCGACGCGATCGGCGGCATTGACATTTACGTCGAGAAGAAGCTCCAATACAACGACTACTCGGGCAAACTCTTCATCAACATTCCCAAGGGTCAGCAGCACATGGACGGCAAAACGGCTTTGGGTTACGTTCGCTTCCGTCATGACCCTCTCGGCGACATTGGACGCGTCAAGAGGCAGCAGAAATTTATTGACCTCGTCATGCAGAAGCTGAAATCTCCGTCAATCATCACGAAAATTCCGACGCTCGTTAATGAAGTCATTGATGCGGTTGATACCGACCTCGCGCCGCTTGACGCTCTGAAGTTGATGCAGTTCGCGAACGCTTTGCCGCCCGAAAGGATCACTATGTTCATGGCTCCCGGCAAGACGGGCTTCAGCAAGAACATCAGCTATTGGATATTGGACAACAACGCTTTCTCGCTGCAGCTTGCGGCCAAGCTCCCTCCGAGCGACGAGTCGACTTTCGACTCTGAGCCGATTAACCTCGAATTGACGGATAACACAAAAACCGCGGAATATTTCGACTCTGACAAGCTCGACGAGCTTCGCGCACAGATCATGAGCATCAGAATTTTGAACGGAGACGGCGAGAAAGGGATCAGCAAACGCGCCGCGCAGATTTTTCAGCGTATCGGTATCGAAGTCCCCTACACCGGCAACGCACGCCACTACGACTACAGAGCCACGAGCATAATCTACCCGCCCGACAGCGACAGTTCCGTTATTGAGGGAGCGCAGGCTTTGGCCGAACTTTGCGGGATCACGAACGAAAGGCTTGTTCACGCGGACAGAACAGCGACAGCTTTGACACTAATACTGGGACACGATAAGGAAGAACTTTTCAGAAGGCTTGAAAATCTCAATAGCTGAAAGATAGTGAGGAGTTAGGAGTGAGGAGTTAGGAGTTACTGACTCCTCATTATTTTTATGCCTCGGGAGTTGCGGCTTCCGGTTCGGCTGGAGTGGGAGCTGGCTCTTCGACAGGAGCAGGAACGGGCACAGGCTTGTGGGCTTCGGCAACGTCGGCCAAACTCTTTTCAAGTGTGCTTGCGAGGCCGTTCGTAGCTACGTCGATCTTCTTGTAAAGATCTTTGACTCCCTGAACGTCAAGAACATCACCAAAGAACGAGTTATCGTACTCGATGATCGTCATTCCGCCAGCTTTGAGCTTGTCTTTGTTGGTCTTGTCGATGTCCTCGAGCTTCGGGCGCATCTCCTGTAACGCCTCGGCGACGGCCTTATCCAAGACAGCTTTGTGCTCAGGCGAGAGAGCTTTATAAATCTTGTCGTTGATGCACATCTGGTTGCAGTAGAGAATGTGGTTGGTGCAGGCAAGATACTTCTGAACCTCATCGAAGTGAGCTGACGCACACGTGTCCGCGGCATTCTCCTGAGCGTTGACCGTTCCGTTCTGAAGAGAGATGTAAAGCTCTGCCCAAGCTAACGGAGTCGGCTCTGCGCCGATCGCTGTCCAGAAATCCATGTGGTTTTTGTTCTCCATCGTGCGGATCTGGAGACCTTTGAAGTCGGTAAGAGTTCTGATCTCTTTGTTAGCTGTCGCGAGTCTGTACGTCGCGTTCTGCATGAAGCCAAGCAGATGAAGCCCGGCTTTCTCGTAAGCCTCCGACATCTTGCGATGGAACTCCGAGTCGCCGTTGAGAACTTCATCGATCGTGTCGCCATCGTAACGCGCGAAGACCATTGGGAGGTCGAACACAGCAACTTCGGGAATGAACGAAACGACCGGCGCAGTCTGGCACACCATGATAGCTATGTAGCCTTTCTGAGCCTGTCTGAGCAAGTCAGCATCTCCGCCGAGCTCTCCGTTGGGGAAATAGTCAATGACGAGTCCGGCGTTGGCGGCTTTGACTTTGTCGCGCACAAGTTCGGCGAAAACGTTTCCGGCCGCGCCTTTCGCTGTCGTGTCGGAAGTTACGAGCCACGTCTCATCAAACTCCGAGGCGGCGAACGCGCACGAACTCAGCGCAAGAACGAAAATTAACAGGGCAATAAATTTTTTCATGATTATTACCTCCACAAATTAACCCAAAATCCAAATGCTTATCTCAGGAACGTAGACGATAAGCGCAAGGGCAAGCAAGAACGCCACGATGAACGGGAACGCCTTCTTCGCGACGGCCATAGGCTGATCCTCGGAGATGTTACCCGCGACGAACAGGTCAAGGCCGAACGGAGGTGTGGCAAGTCCGATCGACAAGCAGCAGACAAGAACAACGCCGAAGTGAACATCATTAACGCCGAGTGCTTTAACCGCAGGAAGCAAAACAGGCGCAAGAATGATGATAGCCGGGCCGGTGTCCATGATCATGCCAAGGATTAAGAAGATGATCGTGCAGACGCTGAGGACTGATACCGCGCTGGTGAAGTTGTTGACGATGAACTCCTGCACCGCCGCCGTAGCGTGTGTGAGCGAAAGGACGCGCCCAAACGCCGTAGCAAACGCAAGAACGAACGCAAGTCCGCCGTAAGTCTTCACGGAGCTGATTAAGAATGACGGAAGCGCGCTGAACTTGATTGAACGCTCAATAAACAGACAGACGATGATCGCGTAGAAGACCGACACGACTGCAGCCTCGGTCGGAGTGAAGAAACCTGAGTAAATTCCGCCAAGAATGATTATCGGGCACATCAAAGCCCAGAAAGAATCTTTGAACAGTTTCCAGAAACCTTCCGCGCTGATCTCGTCGAGGCGGGCTTTAATCTTCGCTTTGTCCTCACCCTTGGTGGCGCAGTAGAAAATCGCGTAGAGCATCAGGAACAAGCCGATTAAAATTCCCGGGAAAATTCCGGCCAAGAATAATTTGCCTGTCGAAACGTCCGTAGCCAGCGAATAAAGCACGAACGGGATCGACGGAGGAATGATAACGCCCAAGCCTCCCGCGACAGCGATCAAGCCCGCCGCCCACGTCTTGTCATAGCCAAGGCCGACCATGAAAGGAACGCACATAGCTCCGACAGCCGCCGTAGTCGCAGGCCCCGAGCCGGAGATAGCTCCGTAGAACAGACATGTCAAAACGACCGCGCAAGGTACGCCGCCCGTGAACCTACCGACGAAATAAGCAAAGAAGTTGAAAAGTTTCTTGGAAATTCCGCCCTCGGCCATGATAACGCCGCCGAGAATGAACAGCGGGACAGCGAGAATAGGCGTGGAGTTCGCGCCGCTCAACGTGTTGTCGATGATCTGCGGGATAACGCCGCCGCGCGCCATCAACAGGATTGGAGCGACCGAGCCTAACACCATGCTGATACCGATCGGAATCGAAAGGATTATCGCAACAAGGAATACAACAAAGACTAATAACGCTGCCATAATTTATTTACCTCCCTCTGCACGAAGTCCGGCCTCAGCTTCTGCCTTAGCGTCGAGCTGTGTCTGTTCGAGCGTCGTAAGCTCCCTGACTCCGAAATTCTTAAGATGAACGCAGAACATCTGAATAGCTCTCAGCGTTCCAAGACAAAAGCCGAACAACGCGACGGCATACAGCCACCACATAGGCCAGCCCATAGCCGGAGAAGTCTCGGCCTTTGCTCCGACGAGCATCGTACCCGCCGACCAGTTGAGGCACTCGATCGAGTGGTACGCAAGCAACGCCATGCAAGCCGCGATGATGACATCGACGCAAAGATTGATGACCTTGCGGAGCGACTGCGGCAGAAGATCAAGCACGACGCTCACTCGAAGCATGTTGCTCTTTCTGATTGTGTAGGGGAGCGAGATGAAAACGCTCATAATCCACATGAAGCGCGAAAATTCTTCAGCCCACGTAAGCGACTGAATGAAGGGAATTTTTCGCACAACGACCTGAAGCATCATGACGCAAGCTATCAGGATTAAGAATATGACCATAAGCACTTCTTCAAAATGCTCATCAAGCCATTTGAACATTAAAAAACCTCCTTTAATTTTAGTTAGGAGTTAGGAGGTAGGAGTTAGGAGTGAATTTTATTCAGATTGTGAAGCTATTAAATCTTTCGAGCGTCCGGCGCGCAAGACATAGCTGTCCATGCCGTGCCCTAAAATCTCGCTGACCTTTCGCGACAGAGCCATGACTTTGAGAACGTCAACGCCCGTCTCAATCCCCATCTCGTCGAGCATGTTGATAACGTCCTCGCTCGAAACGTTGCCCGCCGCCCCCGGGACGAACGGACAGCCGCCCAAGCCTCCGAACGAAGCGTCGAACTGAGTCATTCCGGCCTGCATAGCTGCGAGAATGTTTGCGACGGCCGCTCCGCGGGTGTTATGGAAATGAAGCCACCATGTAGCCTCTGAATATTTTTCGCGGACGTGCTTACAAAGCTCGAAAACCTGATTAGGAACGGCCTGCCCCGAAGCGTCGGACAGAGAAATCTCGCTGATGCCGACTTTCAAATAAGCCTCGATGATTGCGTCAACGTCTTCAACGGGCGTGCGACCCTCCCACGGCGAAGCGAACGGCATTGAGATCGAGCCGGATATAGCGATGTTGTTCTTGTTCGCCATCTCGACGCAGTCAGCAAACCCCGCGACGCTCTCTTCGGGAGTTCTGTTCAAATTTTTCAGATTGTGCATACGGCTGGCGGAGACGTTCAATTTCACTTTCTTGCATCCGCAGTCGATAGCCCGCTGAACTCCGCGAACGTTGGGGATCAATGCGCGAAGCTCCACGCCCTCGGGGACATCGCCGATACGCTTGAATAACTCGTCAGTGTCGGCCATCTGCGGAACTCTCTTAGGGTGCATGAACGAGCCGACCTCGATAACGGGATAGCCAGCCTCGATAACGCCGCGCAGGAGTTCGAGTTTCTGATCTGTTGTTGGGATTGTCTTTTCATTCTGGAGGCCGTCGCGCAGACCGACCTCGCAGATTTTTACTTTCTCGGGTAAATTCATCATTAGTTGATCCCGTTCGCCGCAAAATATTTCTTCGCAACGTCAAGACACTGTTTGGCGTGTCCTGCGACCCCGCGAGCCTGAATCTCTTTGAGGTTCGGAAGCTCGATCGACAGCGGGATCTCCGGCATTGCTTTCACCATGTCAGCAATCGCCATGACACCCTCGCCGGGATACATTCTGCCCTCGCGAGCCGTGAACAGCATCAGATCGTCTTTGATGTTGTCGAGTACGGGATCGCCATCAGGGCCGGCCGGGCCGTCGCAAAGGTGAATGAAGTTGAAATATTTTCGCGGAGTTCTCGCAAGCTCTGCACCCGTTACGCCTGCGCGTCCTGCGTGAAGCGTGTCGACCATGACGAAAACGTTGTCGCGTCCAAGATCATCAACGAGCGTGATATCTTCCTGAAGGTTGCGAACGCCAGCCCACGGCAGGAACTCGATGTTGAACTTCAATCCGAACTCTTTGGCCATGTCAGCGACTTTTCCGGCGGTGTCGGTGTACCATGCGCGGTCGCGAGTCCAGACGCTTCCAAGAACGTCAGTAGCTCCGAGCTTGGCTGCGGCTTCAAACGCGGGCTTGTATTCGTTGATGTCGAGGTCTTTGCGGATCCTCGCGAGTTCGATATCCATCAGCGGCATGTCATACTCTTTGAGAGCTTTCTTGATCGCCTCGAACAGTTCGGGATCGTCCTGAGGAAGGAACGAAGGCTCGCCGGGGAGATGCATCGGGATCGTGCGGAGGCTCACGAAGTCATAGCCTGCTTCTTTCGCGATCTTAATCTGATCCATCGGGTTGGTGCCCGGGATTGTGAGGTAAGCCAGTGAAAATTTGCGTGCCATTGTTACTTGCCCTCTTTCTCTTTCAGAATTGTCATCAGCGTCTCGCGCATCACGTCCAGCGGAACAGCCTTGCCGCCAGTCCAGAGCTGGATCTGTCGAAGTCCCTGATACAGCGACATTCCAAGGCCGTTAATCGTCGTGCAGCCGACCTCTTTAGCCTCGGCCAAGAAGCGAGTTTCTGAGGGGTTGTACGTCGCGTCGAAGCAAATGTGTTTCGGATTGAGGAATTTCTTGTCGACGCAGGTGTATTCCTCTTTGCCTCTCATTCCAAGCCCGGAGAGGTTGAGAATTACGTCGGTCTCGGCAAGAGCTTTCGCAATTCCGGCCTCGTCAGCGGCTCTGATGGGGACGCAGACACCGGGATAGAACTTGTTGATCTCTTCGCTGAGGATCTCGCACTTCTCTGAACGCGACGAAATGTAAATCTTCTTCGCGCCCTCTTCAGCGAGTTCCAGACACACCGAACGGCCAGTCCCGCCAGCACCGAACGAGAACATTACGTGATCTTTGATGGGGGCGTTGTGCTCTTTGAGGTCTCTCAATGCGCCGTAGCCGTCAGTGTTGTAGCCGACAAGCCTTCCGCCCTCAGTCTTGACGACGGTGTTGGACGAGCCGATTTTCTTGCACAGCGGGTCATGGTCATCGAGATACTGCATGACTTCTTCTTTGTTGGGCTTGGTTACGGCGCAGCCCAAGAACGTCGGCATGTAGCGGATACCGTCAATAATCTCTTTGAGGTGTTCGCTTCCGGCCTCGCAGTAGCAGTAAACCATGTTGAAACCTGCCGCCTGATAAGCCGAGTTCTGCATACGCGCGGCAAACGACTGACCCAGAGGCGTACCGATAAGGGCGATGAGTCTGCTGTTGATATCAATCTGCATCTTATTAAACGCTCCTGACATATAAAATTTTGGTGAATATCTTTTGAAATTAGTATACGGTGAGGATAATTTTATTTTGTGGGAAATTTCAACGCAAGAATATTTTTACTGAAAAAAGAGACAGGACATTACGCCCTGCCTCCGGCCTACCATGATGCCTTGATCCCGTCAAGCCACTTGTCTATGGCGGGTTTGGCTTTCATTGTCTCTTCTGTCTGAAAGGAAAGGCCGCGTATTACTTCCGCTTCCGGCTCCATTTTGCGAATCTCATTAAGCTCATTTGTGAAACCATTTTGATTTGAAGTTACGCACACGTAAATAACTTTCCCCGAAAGATCATACTCATCAAAGAAAGTATAAAGCGGCGTTGGCATCTTGTACCACCACGTCGGATAAACGAGAAAGACGGTGTTGTATTCGTTCAAGTTGTCGATGTGGCTTGAAAGTTCAGGTCTCATTTTTGCGAGTTTTTCGGCTATTCCGACCGGAGCCGCAGCCTCGTAGGTTATCGGATATTTTTGCTTCGTGAGTATAGGGGAACAATCTCCCGCCCACGTTCTCTTGGATCATTCTTGCGATTATGCCCGCGTTGCCGGTAAGTTCTCCGTTCCAATACGCGATACTCGCTGACGATGAAGCCTCAACGCCTGCGCCTGCTCTTGAATTGTCGCCCTGACTGAAATACAAGATCAGGATTTTTCTTTCCGTGTCGCTCGCTATCAGGTTGCTTACCTTTTGAAGACTTTCGGTCTCGGCCTCTCTTCCCTCATTCAGGAGCACCTAGCCCCTCCAAAAGGCCAACGCAGCGACGAGACACAGCGCGAGAAGTAAATATTTTCTCTTCATGAAGTTGCTTAGTCGTCTTTCAGAACTTTGATGAAGAAGTCCGCCGCAATCCTCGCAACCTCGGCCTCATGACCTGTAAACACGTGATCCCAATCCGGAACCAGATGAAGCTCGCTGTTGGGCCAAATCTCGTTATAGCGAATGCTGTAGGTGTAGGGTGCAGTTGTGTCGCCAGTTCCGTGAATCATGCAAGCCACGCCCTGATATTTTCTCGCGGTCTCAAAAATCGGGAGATCTCTGGCGGCCAAGATGTAATTCCTGCCGACTTTGTGATTTCCGAAAACTTCGACATACTCGGGAGGGTTCAGCGCGTCGAAATGAACTCCGAACAAATTTCCCCTTATTGCGTCATCTCTCAGCACTGCCGCCGGAGCCATAAGAACAACGCTTCTTATCTTCTCACCCAACTCCCCCGCGATCATGCTCGAAACAGCTCCGCCCTGCGAATGTCCGGCTATTGATATTGTCGTAACTTCGGGCAGGCTTCTGACGTACGCATAAACTTTTTTCACGTCTTCAATCTCGTTGGGGACTGTCATGTCTTGAAAGCGTCCCTCGCTTTCGCCGTGTCCGTTGAAATCAAAACGTATTGACGCTATCCCCTCGGCTTCGAGGTAGTCCGCAAGGTTCTGGAGTGGTGCAAACTCTTTCTCCGAAGCAAAACCGTGGCAAATCACCACAGCCGGATATTTCTCTTTGCCGTCAGGCGTTTGAAGCACAGCCGCCAATTTCCCATGATCGCCATCAATACTGACGCTTTGTGTCTTTGCACAGGCTGGAAGTGTCAAGAACAGACAAAGCAACAAAGCAAAACCCAAGACGCTCGCGCGTCTAACCATTGTTATCACCTCATATGTGGAAATTTATACGGGTATTCTATCACTCTGTTGTAAGTGTATTTTGGCGGGTTATTGGATAAATCGTTCGAGCTGACCCAAAATTTCGCGCGTCATTACGAGCATTCGCTGACCGATCCACGGTGAAAGCAGCACGATGCACAAGAATACGGCCAGAATCTTAGGAATAAAAATCAAAGTCTGTTCCTGTATCGAGGTCGCGGTCTGCAATATTCCGATGAAAAGTCCGATTATCATCGCCGTCAGCAAGATCGGCAACGTAACCGAAATCATCGTCCATATTGCCGCCGTCAGAATATCAAGCAAACTCAATGTTGTTACTGACACTTTC
>JAFSJO010000142.1 GCA_017449415.1 Synergistaceae bacterium | reverse complement strand
GTGTACGGGAAATATACGATCTCGACACCCTTATCCGCAAAATACTTTTCGTAACGCTGAAAACGCTCCGTGCCCTTGTAATCCGAGCCAACGAAAAGTTTGTCGAAATGCCACAAGCTCCACGCGTCCGAGTCCTCGGTGCATGAGTCCACGACCTTATCAACATATCTGCACGCGCTGACGATGGCCTTTCTCTCGTCGAGTGGTATGAAAGTCTCCTTGCCTTTCCATTTGCCGCTGCTGTGAACTCCGACGATTAAGTAGTCGCAAGCTGACTTCGCTCGCCGCAAGAGATTTAGATGGCCGATGTGAAAGAGATCGAACGTTCCGGACAGATAGCCGACTTTCACGCGTCTGGTGTTGTCGAGCCTGTCGGAATTTTTCTTGTAATTGTAGCTGTGAAGCCCGTACTCGTGCGGATCGTTGCGGTAACGTTCAAAGACAGCTCGGAAAATCTCATCAAACTGCGGAATAAAAAGAGTATCCCTCGCAAGCAGATGTTCGACGATCTCAGCCGCCAACGGTTCAAGCAACGAAAGATCATTCTCGCCGCCATAAAATCTCGATCCTTTGAACGACGCTGGCGACACATCGAGTATCCTGTTGGGAGATCCGTAGACCTCAAGCTCGATGTTGACAGACTCAACGAACCTCACGATAGCCGCCTTCGCCGCCGCGTAAACAGAAGTTGATGGCGAGGACAGCCAGCCGGACACCGACCCCATGACACCAGCAAAGAACGCCGAAGATTTCATGATGCGATCGTAGAATATTCGGAAGATCTTTATCAGGCTCAGAGCGTCAACCGTCAAAATCTTTTCGATCTCTGCGATGTGATGGAACTGAAAATCGGCTATGCGTCCGATCCCGGCAGTCAGCATCAGGATCTCAACATCTTCATCAGCCGCAAGCGTCGCGAACAATCCATCGTCAAAATAATTCAAGTCGCAACGATGATATTCATAGCTACCCTCCGCGAGGACTCCGCCGTCCGGCGAAACTCTGTCGCATATCTCTAAATGATATCCGCGTCCTGATAATCTCTTGGCGATCGCGAGGCCGATACCGTTGCTGCCGCCGACTATTACAGCTACAGCTTTCTTCATGACTTCATCTCCTTTAGACGTTCATTCACGAAATCAAAAATCTTTTTGCAAGCCTCAGCGTCCTCATACGACATCAATTTCGCTAACCGACGCTGTCTCAGCTCACTTTGAGCCTCCGGCGAGCGTATCCCCTCCATGATTGCGCGTTGAAGCTCCTCAACAGTCTCAACCACTGAGCCGCAGCTTGCTTCGTCCCACGTGTAATATAACGCTCTGCTAAGTGTCGTGTATCGCTCGTAATCATACGCGAAGTGAATGATCGGGCGATCCAATATTAGGTAATCGAAGATGCAAGACGAGTAGTCCGAGATCAGCATGTCCGCGCCGGCTAAGAGGATCGACGCGCTGATGTTGTTGATGTTGATGACGCGCCGCGAGTCCTTGCTAGCTACGTCGCTGTCCTCGAAATGCGCCTTGTGTATCACGACGACGTTGTTGGCTTCGAGCCACGCCGTGAAATCTTTCGAGAAGATCTCGCCGAGGTTCGGGGGCTGGTCGCGATTGTCCCGCCACGTCGGCATGTACACGATGATCTTCATTCCGTCGGTGTTGAATTCGCTGTTGGAGGCTTTGATGAGTTCAAGCAACTTCTCACGAGCCTCGCGAAGCTTCTCAGCCGAATAGAAGATCGAGTTCCTCGGATAGCCAGCCTTGATGAGCGACTTAGGCTTCAACCCGAAAGCTGTCTTCAGGATCTTGGAATATTCGTCGGAGAGCGTAACGAAATATCGCGGGTTCAATACCGGGTCGAGGAGCTTGCAATACATTCTGAAGATCAAAGTCTGCTTGTACTCATCGTGGCCGATCTTTTTGAGCGCGAACCCGTGCCAGAAGTTCACGCTGACGGCTTGGCCGTAGACATTGTACCTGCAGGGGCTGACATCATAGCAGCCATGATCCACGAAGACAGCTCCGGCCCTTCGCAAGATGCCTTCGGCTTCATCGCTCCCACATTCGAGAACTTTGACGCGGCTGTCTAACATGCTCGTGTCAGTCCCGGCGCGACAGATCCAATATAATTTCAGGTCGGTATCAAGTCTGGCGACGTAGTTGGCGAAATATGCGCTGTTGTCCCCGCACCTCTCGCCTAGCCACTCACCGAACGCCCAAACTTTCGGATCCTTGCGGGTCAGGAAGGTGAAAGGATACCTCGCCCACGCGCAAGACAGTCTCAAAAGTTTCGTGGCTATATCGTACGGTCTCATTATAGTCCATTGCTCCTTTAGCTCCAAAATTTTTGGTATCGTAACACATTTCAAAAGCAAAGTGAAACGTTCGGCGGTGTGCTATCATAACGCGGCGTGCTTTCACGTCCTCGTGCGCGATTTCTAACTTTATGATGGAGATATTCTAGTTGATGAAACGAAAAATTTTTTGCGCTGTATTCTTTTCCGCCGTCCTTGCCTGCGCCGTGTACGCCCTCATGCCGAGGCTGAGACTCGAGAGAGCTGACCGCAACGTCGCAATCCTCTCGGACTATCGCGAAGTCTCAACGCTGGCAAAAAATTCCGGCATGACAGTCGACGAGGCATTGAAAATTCTAATCGACAACGGCGTAACCGGCCTCATGGTCAGCGAGCTGACGGGCGACAACATCGACCACGGGGTCGGACAGGCCGAACTCAAAGCCATTCGAGACGCTGAACGCGGCACCGAAGGCACGGTGATCTCGATCTTGCCCGACAGTCCGTATAGAGAGCTGTTGAACAGGTGGCTGAGGCTCCGTTTCGCAATCTCAGACGACAAGGCCGGGCCTGTGTTGCTGTCGATGCCTCCGAACATGTTGAAAAATTCTGGGGTCATTCCAGACATCGACGGTCTCGAAGCCGCCAAGCGTCATAACCTCAAAATTTTTTACAGGCCAGCTCCCTCGCCCGGGCATCTCTCAGAGAGAGCCGCCGTCATGCTCGAAGAGGTCAACAAGCTCTACAGCGTCAGCGTCTTCACACCGTCCGGCGAATATGTCTCGGGTTATCCTGACGTGAGCCGACTCGCAAGGGTCGCACATGACCTCAAAATCCCGGTCGCGGTCGTCGAGTTCTCGCGGCAGGTCGGAGAGCCTCAGCTGAACGCGCTAGCTTCGCCGTTGCTCATGACACTTCACAGCGTCACGAATGAGGAGATGACTGCACGAAGAATTTCACGAGCCGCGCTTCGCGACAGGTTGATACGCGCCGCCGTTGAACGATCCGTGAGGCTGCTTCTGTTACGTACCGCGCCGCCCAACACGTCGAACTTTCTCTTCAAAGATTTCGCGGAGGAGATCAAGCTGCTCGGTGAGGGATTGAGGTCTCACGGGTTCGGTCTCGCGTGGCCGTCCCCGGTCTTCGCGTCGGAAAATCCAAGCCGGAACATCTTCGCGGCGTGGGCATTGTCGGCTGTCTTCGTGTTCGCGCTTGCGAGATATTTCATGCGAATGGGGATCGAGGCAAGCAAGAAGCTGCTAATCTCGTTGGCGGCTCTGAGCTTCGTTCTCGCGGTCGGAGTCTTCAAGGTCGGAGCTGTGGCTCGGCTGGTGGGAGCTTTCACTGCGCCGCTACTCGCGGTCGAAGCGTCGTTGATGGCGATGGACGGCAACAGGAACAGAAAAATTATTCCCGCGTTCATCTTCATCGTGGTCGGAGGGCTTGCGCTCGCGTCGTTCTTCAGCGTTACGGCGTACATGCTCAGGCTCAGCACGTTCTCGGGCGTGAAGCTGACGCTCGTGTTGCCACCGGTGATGGTGCTGTTACATGACTTGAGGAAGCGAATACACCCCGAGAGCCTCATCGAGTTCCTTTCGCGGCCTCCGCTGTGGGGCGAGATAGCTCTCTATGGCGTGCTGCTTGCGGGGATCGGGCTTATCGTGTTCCGCAGCGACAACGTGGCTTTCATTCCGGGCTTCGAGGCTAATATCCGCGTTACGCTCGAGAAACTTTTAATCGCGAGGCCAAGAACGCGCGAGACGTTCATCGGCTATCCGTCGCTCCTGCTTTTGAATTTTTTGGTGGCGAGGAAATACTTCACTCAATATCGCGAGATCTTCAGGATCGGAGTCGCGCTGGGCTTCTCGTCCGTCATCAACAGCTTCTGCCACTTCCATACGCCGCTGTATCTGATTTTGCTGCGAGAGTTCAACGGACTGTGGACGGGCTTAATCGTCGGGCTTGTCGCGGTCGCACTCGTGAGGTTCGTACTGATCCCGGCGTTGAGGCTCGTCAGGCCGCTGTTGTCATGATAGGCTCGTGCGTCGTCCTTGGCTACTACGGCTTCGGAAATCTCGGTGATGAGCTTCTGTTGCGAGCCTGCGTAAAAATTTTGAACTCTCGCGGCATCGACAACGACAAGATCATCGCGCTGTCCAACAGCCCGGACGAGACCCGAAAGGCTTTCAACATTCGAGCCGTCAATCGCTGGAAAATTTTTGAGGTCGTGAAGGCTCTGAGGTCGTGCGACGCTTTGATACTCGGAGGCGGCGGCCTCTTTCAAGACTCGACGAGCGTCAAGTCGTGCGCGTACTATTGGGGTGTCGTGAGGATCGCGAGATTGTTCGGGTTGAAAGTCTTCGCGCTCGGTCAGTCGATCGGGCCTTT
>JAFSJO010000141.1 GCA_017449415.1 Synergistaceae bacterium | reverse complement strand
ATATCATCATCACATGCTAAAATAGATTTCGGAGAGGCGCTTCGAGTTTCTCGGAGCGAGGCTTGCGCGGGGACTCCCGTAGCCTGAAATTTTCAGGTGAAAGGAGGTGATAGCGTGAAACGTTTTATTAAGATGCTTTTAATAATAAAGCTCGTAAAGTCCACCACTGAACTTGTACGAGCGGTTACGGATTTAATCCGTGCCATTAAGCGCTAAACCTTTATTGGGAAAGGTTTCCACGTGAGGCGAGGATAGCAGTCCACGCTTCAGTGAGCCTTTATTTCTAACGTCCGACCTCTCCCGGACGACATTATTATATCATCATCACATGCTAAAATAGATTTCGGAGAGGCGCTTCGAGTTTCTCGGAGCGAGGCTTGCGCGGGGACTCCCGTAGCCTGAAAAATTTCAGGTGAAAGGAGGTGATAGCGTGAAGATGATTAAGTTATTTTTAATAACGAAGCTCGTAAAGTCCGCCACTGAACTTGTACGAGCCATCACGGAGCTAATCCGTGAGATCAATTCGCGTTAATCCTTTTCCGAATTAGGGTTTCTGTCTGATTGGGGAAAGGAACTCCAATTCAGCGAAGCCCTAAACCTTGGTGTCCGACCTCTCCCGGACGGCTTTATTATATCATCATTCATAGAACTCCGGCGAAAGTGTTATCATTTAGAAAAATTTTTCGGAGGGATTTATTTTTCCATGAATGGCGACAAAGTTTTTTACATCACCACGCCGATCTATTATGTCAATGACATTCCGCACATCGGCCACGCCTACACGACCATAGCGTGTGATGCAGCATCGCGCTACAAGAGAATGAAAGGCTATGACGTTCATTTCCTCACCGGCACTGACGAACACGGACAGAAAATTCAAACCGCCGCCGAAGCTAAAGGTCAGACACCTCAGCAGCTCGTTGATGAGATACATCTGAACTTCAAAAGGCTTTGGGAAGTCCTCAACATCAGCAACGACGATTTCATTCGTACGACGGAGCCGCGACATATCAAGGTCGTTCAGGCAATGTTCAAGAAGCTCATGGATCAAGGAGACATTTACAAAGGCACTTACTCCGGCTACTACTGCGTGCCTGACGAGACGTACGTCCCGGAGTCCAGCATGGGACCGAACAAAACATGTCCGGACTGCGGGAGGCCGCTAACTATAATGGAAGAAGAGAGTTATTTCTTCAAAGGCTCGAAGTACGTCCCCGAACTCATAAAATTTTATGAAGAGCATGTTAAGGCGGTCATGCCCAAGATCCGCTACAACGAGATCATGAGCTTCTTGAAAGGCGGCGTGAAAGATCAATCCGTCTCGCGCACGAGCCTCAAGTGGGGGATCCCAGTGCCGGGCGACGAGAAGCACGTCATATATGTCTGGTTCGACGCGCTGATCAACTACGCGACGGCGGTCGGCTACCTCGATGACCCGGAGAAATTCGCGCACTATTGGCCGCACGTTCGCCACATGGTCGGCAAGGACATTATCAGGTTCCATTGCGTCATATGGCCGCTGATGCTGCTCGCGCTCGGAGTCAACTTGCCCGTCGAAGTCATCGCTCACGGCTGGTGGACGTACAACGGCGAGAAGATGAGCAAGTCCCGCGGCAACGTCGTAGATCCGTTCAAGATGGTGAGCGAGTACGGCCTCGACCCGTTCAGATATTTCTTGCTTCGTGAAGTTCCTTTCGGCAATGACGGAGATTTCTCGGAGCTTGCGCTCGTCGGACGCATCAACAGCGATCTCGCCAACGACCTCGGCAACCTCTTGAACAGAACTCTTCAGATGATAAAGAGCTACCGCGGGGGTGTCGTGCCTGAGTGTGTCGGAGCTGACTCGGAGCTTAGCGCGATGGCCTCGAACGTTCTGGATCGAGTCGACGATGCCATGAATAACTTCGCGTTCGATGAGGCTCTCAAAGCTATCTGGGAGTTCATAGGACGCGCCAACAAGTTCATTGATGAGACGATGCCGTGGAAGCTCGCTAAGGACGAGACGCAGGCCGAGAGGTTGAGCTTCGTTCTGTTGAACCTCTATGAGGCGTTGAGACTGTCGGCTCTGCTGATCGCTCCGACGATGCCGGACACAGCTAAAAAGATTTGGGCGCAGCTTGGCCTCGATGGTGAGCCTGTGAAGATGCTCTACGATAATTTCGTTTGGGGAGACGGAGCCGGCAAAGAGATTAACAAGGCCGAAGTCCTGTTCCCGCGGATCGATATCAATGAATGGAAGAAGACACAGGAGGAGAAGAAAAAGATGAGTGAGGAGTTAGGAGTGAGGGGTGAGGAGTTAAAGGCCCCGGCGATCGAGCATGAGGCGGAGATTTCAATCGACAACTTCAAGACCGTCGAGATGAGGGTCGCGAAGATCATCAGCGTCGAGGAGATCCCGAAGTCGAAGAAGCTCTACAAGCTCGAAGTTGACCTCGGCTATGAGAAGCGCACTGTGTGTTCGGGGATCAAAGCCTTCTTCACGACGGACGAGCTTGTCGGGAAGAATATAATCCTCGTTACGAACTTGAAGCCCGTGAAGCTCTGCGGGGTCGAGAGCAACGGAATGATCCTCTGCGCGAGTGTCAAGAAGGACGGAGTCTCCGAACAGCTCACGCTGCTGACACCTGAGAAAGATATTCCATTGGGGAGCCGGGTGAGCTAGTCATGAGCGAAATCCGCAGAAAAGAAATGGACTTCTTGCGCGGAGAGATCACAGACTGGCTCGAACAAGATTTAATCACCGAAGAGCAATCAGAAAAAATTCTGTCGCTCTACGAAATCAAGACAAGAAACCTCCGTGCAATTTTATTGATTGCCGGGGGGATTCTTTTAGGGCTTGGCCTCGTGAGCTTCATCGCGGCGTATTGGCACCAGATCCCCAAAATTTTGCGAGTGTGTATAATCTCGGCGGCTTACCTCGCGTCGTTGGCGGCTTACCTCTACACCGGCATGTCAGCTACGAAGTCCGGGCGTGCGTTCCTGTTGCTGTCAAGCGTGATCTTCGGCTCGGGCATCTTCCTCATAGCTCGCATGTACAACGTCAAGCTCTCATTCGAGACGATGACGGGCTGGTGGCTCGTGCAGGTCTTGGCGGCGGCGTTCGTAACTCGCGACTCGTGGCAGGTCTACCTCGCTCAGGTTCTTTCATTTATATATCTCAACCTCATCGAAGCCATAGATTTATTCGCGCTCGAGTTCGCTAACCTGTCGCGGGTCTCGGTGCTGGAATTTTTCTCGCCGCTTAATGCGTTCGTGTTGCTCTTCGCGTTGTGGGCGGCGTGGAGGCTCATCAATGACAGAGCTGTCTTCAGCGTCAACATGCTGCTGACTCTTCTGGTGCTTGGCTCTCGAATGAGCTTGTGTTTCGGGGGCACGTGGGCTTTGATAATCCTTGCGGCGGTCGGAGCTGTCTTGTCGCTCGTATCGCCATGGCATGACGCGGAGATCTTCGGGCTATTGATGCTCGGACTGTTCGGGCTGCTGTTGACGTGGTCGGAGTTTTGGCAAGGCGAAATTTTTTCGATCTCTGTGTTCGGCTTCGCCGGCAAGAGCTTCTGGCCCGTGTGTACTGCGCTGTGCGTCGCGCTCGTGATGCTGTTGAACATATACCGCGGACACATTGGCTCGGGAATAATCTTTTGCTTCTTGCTCGTGTCGCGATACTTCTTCGATCACCTATTCGGCTACATGCCAAAGGCTTGGGGCTTCACGCTCACGGGTGTGATATTGCTCGCCAGCGGGCTATTCTTCGGACGGATAAGAAAATTTTTTGAGAAATGAAAAACTTCATCATAAAAGACGGGATAATCTTGCGCCCGGACTTTTCGTTTCACCGCGGGGATTTATTCATCAGAGACGGCGTGATAGTTGACGAAGCTCCGAGCGACGCTGACGTAATCGACGCTGAAAATCTCTTCATAATTCCCGGCCTCGTTGATATTCACTTCCACGGCTGCGCTGGTCATGACTTTTGCGAGGGCACGCCGGAGGCTTTCAAGGCGATCCACGACTATGAGACCTCCGTCGGAGTTACGACGATATGCCCCGCTACGATGACACTGCCGGAGGAGACTTTGCTCGCGATCATGAGGGCGGCGAAAAATTTTCCCGACATTGCCGGGATATATCTCGAAGGGCCTTTCATATCGAGGAGCAAAATCGGCGCACAAAATCCGAGCTACGTCGTCGAGCCGAATATCAATATGTTGGAACGTCTTCAGCGCGAGTCAGGCAACAAAATCAAAATCGCCGCGATAGCTCCCGAAACTCCCAACGCCTTTGACTTCATCGAACGCGCCAAGGACATAACGAGGCTGTCGCTTGCTCACACGGCTTGCGACTACGACACAGCGAGGAGAGCTTTCGACCTCGGAGTCAGTCAGGCGACCCACCTTTTCAACGCCATGCCCGGCATAAATCACCGAAGCCCCGGCCCCATCATAGCGGCTCTCGATAATGAGGGCGTGAGTGTCGAGATAATTTGCGACGGCGTTCACGTTCACCCGGCTGTCGTTCGGAACACGGTAAGAGCTTTCGGCGCGGAGCGCGTCATCTTCATCAGCGACTCAATGGAAGCTACGGGAATGTCGGACGGAGATTATCAGCTCGGCGGGCTGAAGGTCATCAAGCGCGGCAACAGAGCGACCCTCGAAGACGGCTTGACGATCGCCGGAAGCGTTACGAACCTTGCGGACTGCGTGAGAGTTGCTGTAACTCAATGTAACATTCCTCTCGAAGTTGCGGTCAGGTGCGCGGCTCTCAACCCTGCGAAAGCTATCGGGCTCGAAAGATCTCTAGGCTCCATTGAGGTAGGCAAGCTCGCGAGGCTCGTGGCACTCGATGAAGCTCTCAACCTCATGTGGGTCAAGGGGACTGAGAAGTGAAAGGATTAGTAAAAATTTTTTCCTCGCGACGGGTTGCGACATCTGAAAAATTTTGAGATTTTTGTAGTTGCAAATGTAGTTGAAAGTCTCGGCTCTTGGGGGCTTGAATGAAAGGTGGGCAAAAAATTTCTCTTGTGAGATAATTATAGCTCACTTTTTAATTTTTGTGGAGCGTGATATTAAATGTCTTTATTCAAAATCCGCGAGACAGGCAGCACGGTAACAACTGAAATACTCGCGGGACTTACGACCTTCGTTACGATGTCGTACATCATTTTCGTCAACCCGAATATTTTAAGTCAGACGGGCATGGACTTTAACGCCCTCGTTGTCGTTACGTGTCTTGCCTCGGCACTCGGTACGTTCCTAATGGCCGCGCTTGCCAACTACCCGATAGCTCTCGCACCCGGCATGGGGCTGAACGCTTTCTTCGCTTTTGGAGTCGTCCTCACGATGAAGATCAACGGCGAGCCGGTTACGTGGCAGATGGCTCTTGCGGCAATCTTCATTGAGGGAGCTATCTTCGCCGTCCTCACTCTCACGAACATTCGCGAGGGCATCATGAACGCCATTCCAAAATCTTTGAAGATCGGAATCTCGGCCGGCATCGGTCTGTTCATAGCGTTCATTGGACTTCAGAGCGCGGGTATCGTCGTGAACAATGATGCGACACTGCTCGGGCTTGGAAGCATCAAGAACAACGTCCCGATGATGATGTCAATGGCCGGTCTGTTCATCATGGCGGTGCTGACGGCTCTCAACGTCAAGGGCGCACTCTTGATCGGCATCATCGTGATCACGGGCGCGGCGGCGGCTATGGGGCTCGTGAAGATCCCCGAGACTTTCGTGTCTCAGCCTCCGTCGATTATGCCGCTGTTCTGGCAGCTCGACTTCTCGTTGGTCAAAGCCCCGGAGTTTTGGACGATCGTCTTTACGTTCTTCTTCGTTGACTTTTTCGACACGCTTGGAACTCTCGTGGGTGTCTGCAACAGGAGCGGACTTCTCGATGAGAATGGCAACCTCTCTCGCGCTAAAGGAGCCTTGATGGCCGACGCGATAGCTACGATGACGGGCGCGGCTATGGGAACCTCGACAGTTACGTCATATGTTGAAAGCTCGTCGGGCGTTGCTCAGGGCGGACGCACGGGACTCACGGCGATCGTAACGGCGTTGCTGTTCGTGGGCGCGATATTCTTCACTCCGCTGGTGGGTATGGTGCCGGGCTACGCGACTGCGCCGGCGTTAATAATCGTTGGAATTTACATGATGATGAGTCTTCGCGACCTCAACTACGACGACATGACGGAGCTTATACCGTCGCTGCTCGGCTTCTTCATGATGCCGTTGGCCTACAGCATAGCCGTCGGTATCGAGTTCGCGATCGTCTCGTATGTCGTGATTAAGCTCTTGACAGGGAAGACAAAAGACATTTCGTTCCTGATGGTCGCTCTGTCAGCTCTGTTCATTGCGAAGGAGTTCTTGGCCTAACCTCCTAACCTCCTAACTCCTCGCTATCTTTTCAAATTTTTCCCCGCGAGTAAAGCTCCTCGAGCCTCACGAACGTGAAGCCGCGCTCTTTGAGCTTCGTAATGATCTCCGGCAATGCCTCGACGGTGTTGGGCGTGCCCGAGTGCATGAGGATAACGTCCCCGGCGCGTACGCTGCTCAATACGAGCCTCGTGATCTCTTCAGCAGGTCGGCCGGTGTAGTCGGCGGTGTTGAGGCTCCAAAGCCCGAGCTTCAAATTCATTCGGCGCATGGCGTTAAAGATTTTCATGTTGAAGCCTCCGCCCGGCGGTCGCATAAATCGAGTCTTGCGTATCGAGAGGCTCTCGAATACCTCATCACAGCGTTCGGCCTCGCGCATGATCTTCTCGACCCACAGCCTATATAACCTCGGGTGAGTGAACGAATGATTTTCAAGCTCGTGCCCGGCGTCGTTGAGCATCTTTGTGATTGGCGCGTAGCGATCCGCGAACTTCCCGACCAGAAAGAAAGTTCCTTTAACGTCGTGGCTGGTCAGGACGGCGTTAAGCTCCTGCATTCCGTGTTCCCTCGGGCCATCGTCGAACGTCAGAACGATCTCGCGCACAAAAGGATCTCCCGCGGCTATCCCGTACTTTGCTCGCTCGTCGGTGAGCGGCCCCCACTCTATGAATAGAAAAATTATCAAAGCCAACAGCATAAGTCTGCGAAGCATTGCAACAAAACTCCCGGATAAAATTTGAACTGATTATAGCAAAATTCTGTGATATATTTATGGCGTGAAATTTTTACGGGAGGCGTTTGCTTTGAATATAATGCGGATCTTCGGCTTTGACGGCGACGAAGACGATTACGACGATAACGAGGACTACACGGAGGACAGAAAGAAGAAAGCTCGCTCTTCACGTTCGGGCGGCTCCTCGTCGGGGTCAGCTCCGGCGGGCAAGTTGATAATCTATAACTACAGCAGCGCGACTCTGACAGCCGATAAGGTTCACCTGCGCGAGGAGTTCAACCGGGGCGCGATGATCCTCGTTGACCTTCACGAACTCAGCCAGCGCGAATATGACGAAGAGGGCAAGGACTTCATAACCTTTATGGGCGGTGTGGCGTTCGCACGCAACGGCAGCAGGACGTTCATCGAGCCAGCTCAGTATCTGTTCACGCCCGGGCAGGGAATGTGCGAGGTATGGCCGGAGGGGAGCGATAAAGAATGAGCGAGTTGCTGACCGCGAAAGATGTCGAAGTGAAAGCGTTTAGAAAGGTCAAGTTCGGTGGCTACTCAGTCCCGGAGGTCGAGGACTTTTTGAATCAGGTCGCGGACGATCTCGAAGCCTACGCGATGCAGCTCGAAGAGAAAGACGCGCGTATTCAGGAGCTTGATGCGTTCGTCAAGAAGCAGGAAGCTATGACCGACGCGATCAAGGACGCTCTGATCCAAGCTCGCAAGGCCGCCAAGGACATGGAGGAGCAGGCGAAGATCAACACCGAGAAGATCATTGCCGACGCTCAGGCCGAAGCCGCTAGGTACGTCGAGGAAGCCGAGGGCAAAGTGAATGAACGTCTCGCCGAAGCCGACAGGAAAGCCGCCGACGCAGTCTCCAAAGCCGAAGCCCGAGCCTCCGAACTCCTACAGGCATCTCAGGACAAGCGCGCATTGGCCGAACAGTCGAGAGCCAACATCGAGCAGGAGCTTGAGTCCTACAGGCTTGAAGCAAGACAGCAGGCCGAAGAGATCCTGAGCAAAGCCCGAGCCGAGGCCAAGAGGCTCATGACCGACGCTGAACGCGAGATGGAGAACTACGAGAACCAGATGAAATTTCTCAGCCTTCAAAAACAGCAGTTCGTTAAGAACACCGTGTCTTTGCTTTTGGATTTCGGAAAGATCATGGACAGGGCGCAGCAAGAGATTGACGACGAGAACGAGGCAATGTCTTACGAGCATGATGACGGCTCACAGAGCGACCCGGCAGGGACAGAACAGGAAAAATAAAATCTCAGCCTCGGCATGAACGAAGACAGCTTAGAGGAAGCGCGCGAGAAGTTCTTCAGCTTCCTCCTAAAGAAGCCCTGCACACGCAAACACGCCGAAGAATTTTTATCGCGCCGCGACGTTCCGGAAGATCATAGAGCTTCCATGTTGGCTGACGCTGAAGCTATGGGACTTGTTGACGATCTGGCCTACGCCAGATTGTTTGTTGATGGCCACCTGAGCTGGGGCAACGCAAAGATAATCTACGAACTTGAAAGCCGCGGCATCGAACGCGAGGACATCACTACGGCTCTCGATGAGTCGGAGGACGAAAGCTCCAGAGCTTGCGAGGTTGCGAAAGGCTGGCGGACTCTCGGACTCGACGGCCGCAAGATCATCAACAGACTCATGAGCCGAGGCTTCTCACTAAAGGCCGCGAGGTCAGCTCTTCAAGATTAATTTTTATTCCTCTCACTTTTCTTTGCCTTTATGACACGGGCGCATTGCGTCTTGACAAAAATTATTTCCCGTTGTAAGTTTGTGCTATCAAAAAATTCTGGAGGTCTTTCAAATGTCGAAAGTATTGATTGTCTACGTAACAACGACGGGCAACACTGAGAAGATGGCCAACGCCATCGCGGACGGAGCAAAGGGCGCAGGAGCCGACGTAACGCTGAAAACTGTCGGAGACGCTTCAGCTGCTGAGCTTGCGGATTATGATGTCGTTGCGTTTGGGTCGCCTGCAATGGGCGCGGAAGTGATCGAGGAAGCTGAGATGGAACCGTTCTTCAGCTCGGTGGCGGGCAGTCTCAGTGGCAAGAAAGTCGCTGTGTTCGGCTCGTACGATTGGGGCGACGGCGAGTGGCTCAGGACGTGGGAGGACAGGTGCAAGGACGCGGGGGCTGTCATCGTTGCCGAGGGCTGCAAAGCTCATCTCGAACCCGACGACGACGCTATAGCCGAGTGCAAAGCGTTCGGAGCGAAGCTGGCGTAAAGCTCAAAAAAAATCTTCTCCCCGCGAGAGCGTTTGAACTTTCCGGGGAGATTTTTTATACACACACAAGAATATCTACACTTATTATAACCAATCAAGCGAAATTTTCTCATCGAAGCACTTAGCCGCGCTATAATTACTCGTGATTGTAATATTTCACAAGGAGGTAGATGTCGCAGTGAAAATTTTTGCGGTTGCTGTCGCTGTCGTGGCTTTGACGGCGGGGTCGGCGTTTGCTCATGCGGTGTTCGCGCCCGAGGGCAAGACACTGAAAGTTCATTGGGCTGTCCTGCAGGCCAAGGAGGGCAAGATGTCGGACATGGCGGCCATAAGTGCGAGGACTGTCGCGAAGTACACGCCCAACGAAGCCGGGAGCTACTCGCTCTACGGTGCGCTGGCTAAGGAAAATCCCGACCTCATGAGGATACTTGAAATTTATGAGGACGAGGAAGCCTATCAGGTTCATCGAAGCAGCGACGGCTTCAAAAGCTTCATCGAGGAGCGCGTGCCGATACTCGAAAGTCTCACGATACTCCCTGTAGATCCCGTGGTGCTGGAGCAAAAAGTTTCCGGCGTTGGCTCGAGCGTCGCTATGATACTGGCGGAGGTCAAGCCCGAGAGCCTCGGCGAGTTCAAGGCCGTCATCACGCAGGAAGCTGCAAGAGCCGTAGCTGAAGATGATGGAGTGTTGGCTATGTTCGCGACTGCTGAACAGGGCGAGCGAAGCAATTTCATTCACACGCTCGAAATTTATAAGGACGAAGCGGCGCGTGAAAGATACTTGGCCTCGGAGGGACACAAGGCTTTCAGAAAGAAGACTGACGAACTTATAAAGTCGTTCAGAGTCTTTGAAAATCTTCCTGCAAAAATTAATCTAAGTGCAAAGGGGTTGCATCTCAACATGAAAGAAGAAAAAAATTTAAGCGCGTTTCCAATCGGTGAGAAGAATGACGCATACGCGCAGTACTTTGACGGTCAGAGCTATCTCGCGCTGCTGTCGAGGGAGCAGGTCGTGATCGCCAACGTAACATTCGAGCCGGGCTGCCGGAACCATTGGCACATTCATCACGCCGAGAGCGGAGGCGGACAGATCCTAGTCGTCGTTGCGGGTCGCGGATATTATCAGGAGTGGGGCAAGCCAGCGCAGGAACTCAAACCCGGCGACGTCGTGAACATTCCTGCGAACGTGAAGCACTGGCACGGTGCGGCGAAAGACTCGTGGTTTCAGCATCTCGCCGTCGAGGTCGCCGGGGAAAAGACTTCTAACGAATGGTGCGAGGCTGTCTCGCCCGAAGAGTACGCGAAACTGAACTAAGAATTTATTTTCATTCCAAGCTCCTCTTTTCTGACTGCGCGTAACATTTTCTTGATCTCGTCGTCTTCTTGTATCGCCGCGCACATAAACGCATTCATGCCCGCGTTGTCCTTTATGGAGAGATCCGCGCCGTTTCGTATCAAAAGCTTGATGTTTCTGATCTGAGCCTCGCGACCTAAAAACTTCGACAGAACCGCCACAGCCAGACACGACTTGCCGCACTCCGCCATGAAGCCGCCTGTCCTGATCATGCCCTCGACGAGGAGCGCGGGAGCGTTTGCTTTGCTCATGATCGCCCATATCAAGGCCGTGCGTCCTTTGTTGTCTCGTGCGTCTACGTCAGCTCCGTACTCGAACAGAGCTTCTAAGACATCTTCGTCCGTTCCCTCTTCGATCACAGCCGTCGTTAAGGCCGTCCGTCCCTCCTTGTCAGCGAGATTGGGATCCACGCCAGCTTCCAAGATAATTCTTGTAACCTCGCCACCCGACAGCACAGCATACATGAGCGCGTTTCGTCCGCCATCGTCTACGAGGTTGGGATCAGCTCCGAATTTCAAAAGTCTTCTGACAGCCTCGGGATTGTTCAGCGAGATCGCAATATCGAGATTTGTAGTCGTATGGCCTTCGCCAAGGTCGACAATCACGTTAACTTTCGCGCCCAACGATACGAGGCCATCAATGAGGTCAAGCGAGCCTCCGCTCGGGAGTTTGTACAAGGCGATCGCAAGCGGGGTCTTTCCAAGTGCGCACTCTGCGTTGAAGTCCGCGCCCCACTCGGCAAGCACCTTGAGAAAATCCAAATTTCCTGAAGCTATGGCTTCAAGCATCGCTCTTCTGTAATCACACCCGGCCCACATTAACTCACGTACAATCCCTTTAAGGTCAAATGTCATTCCGTTTAGGTCATGCATGAAGAGTATGTACATGAGAGCATTGAACCCGAGATCTGACGTGCAATTGACATCAGCTCCCTGTTCTATCAGCAACTTTACGATGTCAAGATTTTGTATAGCGACTGCGCACAACAGCGGCGTTCGTCCCTTTGCGTCCTTGCAGTTCACGTCTGCGCCAGTGGAAGCCAAGAATTTCAACATACCTTCGTCCTCGCTGCCAATCGCCGCTATGTAACCGTCAGCCGGGTTAGCTCCGTATGCGAGCAAGGCTCTTATAGCATCGTAGTTCTCGCTTGCTACGGCAATGCCCAACGGAGTGAGCATAACTCCGAGGTACTTGACCTTTCGTTTGAGACTTGCGCCCTCTTCGATAGCGTGTTTAACATCAGAGAAAGATCCGAACTTGCATAACTCAGCGAACTGTTTGGGTGTAAATTTGTTTGGGTTTTTCATGTTCTATTACCTGCTTTCTAATTCTTCGTGAGCTTTGTCGACAATATCGTCAACGTTGAGATTAAAATCGCTCTCGCCTCGAGTCAGCCGACACAAAAATTCCGTGTTGCCCTCGGAGCCTCGTATCGGCGAGTGGGTCAGCCCGGCCACAGAAAATTTTGTATGGTCGCGAATGAAGCTCGCAATGTCCTCAATGACCTCGGCATGAATTTTCCTGTCCTTGATGACACCGCCGGAAATTTTTTCGCGCCCGGCCTCGAACTGTGGCTTGATCAACACCACGGCTTCGCCGTCCGGGGTCAGAACTTCATCAATAACGGGGAGAATGAGCTTCAGCGATATGAACGAAACATCACAGCTTGCGAACTCTACGGGGTCTTGAAAATTCTCGCGGCTCAGATATCTCGCGTTCGTCCTGTCCATGACGATGACACGAGGATCGCTCGCAAGTCGCCATATCAGCTGACCGTAGCCGACATCAATCGCGTAAACTTTCCTCGCGCCGTTGGCCAGCAGCACGTCCGTAAAGCCGCCTGTCGAAGCTCCGAAATCCGCGCAGACTTTGCCATCTACGTTGAGATCGAAGACCTCGAAGGCTCGCAGGAGTTTCATAGCTCCGCGCCCCGCCCACCGTGGGACTTCATCGAGGGTTATATCCGCGTCCCGCTCGAACATTGCCCCGGCCTTTGTAACTGTCTGACCGTTGACGCGGACTTTCCCCGCCATTATCAGAGCCTGCGCTTTGTTTCGCGTGTCGGTCAGGCCAAGCTCGGGCAGGAGTTTATCTAGACGCTCTTTAATCTTCTTCATGGGTCAGAAACTTTTTGCACTCGCTCAAAATATTCTCAGCCGTCAGGCCGTACATTTCGCGCTGTTCGTTCTGTGTCGCGTGCTTGACGCAGAGATCCGGAACCCCGAATATCAGGAGGCGGGTTGCGAAATTCTTTTCAGCGATCCTAGCGGCGACAGCCTCACCAAGTCCGCCGGGTATGTAATTCTCTTCGAGGGTCGCGACGAGCCTGTAACGTTCCAAAATCTCATCGAGCAAATCGAAATCCAGCGGCTTGATCCTCTTGACGTTGTAAAGAGCCGGGACACAAGCTAGCTCCCTCCTCGCGAGTTCACGAGCCTCTATCATCGTCCCGAGAGACGCGCCATGACCCAGCAAAGCGAACTCTTCACCGTCGGAAATTTTTTCGATAGCTTCGTCCGTGTTGGAGCTGAAGCTCTCGGCCGGGATCCCCCCGCGCGGGTAGCGTATCAGCGTCGGCCCGTCTCGCTTCGAGGCTTTGAGCATAGCTTCCCTGAGTGAGACCTCGTCGCACGGCGCGTATATTTCGAGGTTAGGGATCGCCCGCCCCCACGGGATATCGAGTAATCCCTGATGAGTATCGCCGTCCGATCCCGCGAGCCCGGCTCGGTCGACCATGATAACGACGGGAAGATTTTGCAACGCTATGTCGTGCATCAGCTGATCCATTGCGCGCTGCAGGAACGTCGAATATATGAACACCCACGGACGCATTCCCCCGGCCGCAAGTCCCGCCGCCATCGTCAACATGTGGCTCTCAGCTATTCCGACATCAAAAAATCTGTCGGGAAACTCTCGCGCGAACTTTTCGAGCTTCACCCCCGTAACCATAGCCGCAGTGAAGCATACGATCCGCTCGTCTTTCATGGCAAGCTCTTCGGCAATCTCGGAGGCTGCTTCGCTCCATGTCCGGGATTTCTTCTCGCCCGCCGGTGAGACTTGGTGATATTTCGTTGGGTTGGCTTCGGCCTCGGCAAGTCCTTTGCCTTTTATCGTGTTGAAGTGCAGCAGCACTGGCTTGTCATAATTCTTCGCAAGCTCCAAAATCTTTTCGGCTTTCTCAATGTCATGACCGTCGAAAGGCCCCCAGTAGTTTATGTCGAGTTCGTCGAATATGTTATTGGGCTTGATGATGAATTTGAAAGTGTCGCGGAACTTCTTGAAGAACATGAAAGCTCGGCTCGTCCTGTCGCCGGTGAGCTGGAGCAAATAATTCTTGAAACGTTTGTACGCGCTGTTCGAGGACAGACGCGCCAGCATCGTTGAGAAGCCGCCGACCCTGTTGCTTATGGAGTGTCTGTTGTCGTTGAGAATGATTATCAGCTTCGTGTTCGTCTCGTGAACGTAATTGAGAGCTTCGAGCGCGAGGCCGTTTATCAATGAAGCGTCGCCGATGAACGCTATGACGTGTCGCTTCTCGTGGAGCAGATCGCGAGCCTTTGCGTAACCCAACGCCGCAGATATCGAAGTGCTGCTGTGCCCGGTGTTGAAGTGATCGAAAGGACTTTCACCCCGCCGCGGGAAGCCCGAGATGCCGTCCTTGAGCCTCAGCGTCGGAAATCTGTCGAACCTGTCCGTTAATATCTTATAAGGATAGGACTGGTGGCCAACGTCAAAGATTATTCTGTCGTTCAGGGGATCGAACTTCCGAAGCATCGCTATGGTAAGCTCCACGACCCCTAGCGACGAGCCAAGGTGGCCGCCGTTCTGTCGGACAGTGTCTATAATAACAGCCCGCACTTCTTCGGCAAGCACGGGCAGATCTTTTTCGTCTATGCTGAGTAAGTCTTCTCTCGAAAAACCTGACTTCAAAAACTTCATATCACCTTAATCAAATCGCTTGAACTCATACGCCGCGAACTGCGCCATCAACTGCAGAGACGCAAGCTGAGAACGATCGAGCACCGCCCCTCCTTCACGGCCTCCGAGCGCGATCAGTCCCACGAGGGAATTTTCATCGCAGACCGGGAAAATATATTTCATTGAGGACGATCTCAAAATATCTTTCCAGTTCACGGGACAGCCCGCAAGCCCCCAGCCTCTGAAGATAGCGTCGGAATTTTTCTCCGTGAGGTTGTAGTGAGAGTCGCCGACTTTCTCAGCCGCCACGGCACCGCTCGACGAGGGCAACAGGGTCGGATCCAAATTCACTTTGTAATGACCCGTTCTGTGTTCGGAGATCATGTAGCCCTTTCGAGCTTTGTTCCATGTCGCCAACATACAATTCTGCATACGGCTCTGTTCCATGAAGATATCGACGAGGAGCGAGAGGAATTTTTCTCTGTTATCCGCGCCGCGCAGGACTTTCAGAACGTTCGAGAGCGACAGCACCGTGAACTCTCCCGTTGAGATGTTCGCCTCGGTCTGACGCGACTGTTGACGAAGGTTATTGATCGCGATGGCTCGGACGGCGAGGTTGCCCAACAGTTCAAGGAAGTTCATTGTCTGCTCGTCGGGCAGCGTGTCCCAGTGCATGATACAGAACAGGCGGCAATCACCCTCAGCGACCGGCAAGATAACCTCGGCTGGCGAGTCCTTGCGCGTGATGACGGGAGTCGGCGGGAGAATCGGCGAAGCATAGACACCCTCGCGCGCTGGAATGTTATCTATCTTGCCATTCATGACAGTGAGATAGTCGCCCTCGTCTCGCAAGATCGCCACGGTCTTTGGGAACAAGCTCTCCTGCAGAACGTCGGCCAAGAACGATGCGAAATATTGCAGCGGCATCGGCTCGAAGATCGAAGCGAGAGTGTTCTTCGTCGCGAGTATCATATAGGAAAGCCGCGAGAGTTTTTTCTCAGTATCGGAAACTTTTTTGAAGTTCTGCCACAGCCCGATCAGTCCCGCGCAGGGTCTCAGCTCCTCAACGAGAGCCTCAGGGTCGCCCGGCAGGTCTTTGAGCAGGATATACACCGCCCACTCGTTCCCACGGACTCGAATAACGCCCGGCCACTCGTCGTTGCCTTTGGAAAATTCAAGCTCGAAAGACTCCCTCACAACCCCCGACGCGAAAAGCCCGGTTACGTTGTCTTCAATAATGAGACTTTCGGGGACAAGCCCGGCCGCGTCAATGACGTTCAGTTTGTCGGCGTTCCCCTTCTCCAGCACCATAGCTCTGATGCCCTTCTCATTGAGAAAGTCCGTGAGAGTCTTTAACGCTCCGCCGGTGATGATAAAATCCGTCTTGCTGTAAAGTTCTTTGATATTTTCGGACATTGTTTTGAAACGCACCTCCGGAAAAATTTTTCTGACCTCTATTTTATCGCTTTTTTCTTTCAAAATCGTATAATTATACTCAACCGTGAATAAGGATTTAGGAATGAGGAATTGATATAATGATTGAAGTACATCGTCTGAACGGCGAGGCTTTTTTGCTGAACTCTGACATGATCGAGACGATTGACGTAACGCCCGACACTGTTTTGCGTCTGCTTAACGGTCATCGCTACGTCGTAAAAGAAAAAGTTCGCGACGTGTACAAAAAAATTATAGCCTTCAGAAAAGCGGCGGGGTATACCTGCATAATCGCAAGCATGAAAGACGAATCGCAGTAATAGAACGGCAGAGGTGGATTCATTTTGGATTTAACAAGTCTTTTAGGATTTCTCGGAACATGGATATTGGTCGTAGCCTCAATGGCTTCGGGCGGCAATCTTGGAGCTTACATTGATATTCCGTCGGTCATGATCACCCTCGGCGGAGCCGTTGGCGCAACGGTCATTTCAAACCCCGGCAACAGATTAAAAGCCATCGGCGGAGCTTTGAAGAGCGTCTTCATCTCTCACGCCCCCGACTTGATCGGCATGGTTCAAATGATAGTCAGCTTTGCGGAGAAAGCACGCCGCGAGGGTTTGCTGTCCCTTGAAGCCGACATTGCCGAGGTCGACAGCGATTTCATGCGCAAGGCTATTCAGCTTGTAGTCGACGGTACAGACCCCGAACTCGTCAGAGCAATTTTAGACACTGAGATCGGAGTCTTCGAGGACAGACACAGCGCGAATAAAATGGTCTTCGACAACCTCGCGGAGTTCGGCCCGTCGTTCGGAATGATCGGAACCCTTATAGGACTTATCGCAATGCTTGGAAACCTCGCAGATGTCAGCGCGCTTGGCCCCGGCATGGCGGTTGCCCTTATCACGACGATGTACGGCTCAATGCTTGCGAACATGTTCGCGATCCCGACGGCAAAGAAACTCGCGGCGCGTTCAGCCGAAGAAGTGAAATCAATGGAGCTTATGGTCGAGGGAATTTTGGCCATACAGGCCGGCGAGAACCCCAGAATAGTTGAAGAAAAATTGAAAGTTTATCTGCCACCCGCAATGCGCGAAGCTTTCAATCAGGAGGGCGAGTAGTTAATGGCACGTCAGAAGAAACCCGAAGAGCCGGGACTCTCGGCACCGTTCTACATGAGTACATACGGGGACATGATCACGCTTGTTTTATGTTTCTTTATATTGCTGTTCGCCATGTCCTCGATAGATTCGCAGAAATTTCAGAAGGCTTTGTTGTCGCTGAAAGGCTCGCTTGGAGTTTTGAAAGGCGGCGTTACGACAGAAGAGTCGCAGGATCCCAACAGGAGCGGCGAAGTCGGAACAAGCCCCGGAGCCAGCGAGCGCGTCGAGATCGACACACGACACGTAGCCTACACTTTAAATTCTTTTTTACGTTCGGAAAATTTAACCCGCGATATTCAAGTCTCAATCAATCAGCGCGGAGTCGCTGTTTCAATCAGCGATCAGTTTTTGTTCATGCCAGGTCGTGCGGACTTGAGGCCGGAGGGTCAGCGAGCTTTGTATAAAATTTCGGAGCTTGTGAGGGACAGAGTCCCGGCTGCCGCCGTCGAAGGACACACGGACTCTGGAATTTTGAACGGAGGGATCTATCGCGACAACTGGGGACTCAGCGCAATGAGAGCCGCCGCAGTCGCAAGCTACATGGAACGTGCCGGGGGCTTTAATCCCACGAAGCTTCAGGCCGTTGGCTACAGTTCCGCGCAGCCGATAGTCCCGAACGACACCCCCGAACACAGAGCGTTGAACCGCCGCGTCGAAATCGTGTTCCTGTCGCAATATCCGAAACGCTGAGGAGAGCTAGGAGGTAGGAATTAGGAATGAAATTTACGGCTATGCTTGAAAACGAAACGGAAACAGAAGGGGCATTGCTTGCTAATGTCAGTTAGCCATATTGTATGGAGGAGAGACGCATAAATGAAACGCATATTAATTTTCGCAATAGTCGGCCTCGTAATGTTCGGGGCAGGGTTCGGGGGCGGTTTGATACTTGGCCGCACGATGGCTCCTAAAGATACGAACGAAATCGGCGCGGGAAGAGTCATTCAGGATCCCGGCCCCATAGTCTCGATCGGTCAGTTTACGAGCAACCTAGCCGGAGCCGGTCGGCATGTCATAGACTGCGCGCTGTCTCTTGAACTCGTCGACAAGGACGGAGCTACGGCACTCGTGCAGGCACCGGGCTGGATGAACAGGATCCGTAGTGAAATTTTCATGCTCATGAAGGACAGAGTTTATGACGATCTGACGAGCGCGGAGGGAGCTTTGCAGCTTGCCGGCGACATAAAACGCTCACTCAATAGAATGCTGCCCGACGTTGGAGGAGAAGCCCCGATAGTCAATGTCTTGTTTGAAAGCATGATTCTACAGTAGGACTCGCGAAAAATGCCTGATGTATTATCACAAAATGCTATAGACGACTTACTAAAGTCTATTTCCGGCGGCGCGAACATTGAAGAAATCGCTGCGAAAGCTGACGAGTACGCCAAGCTGAAAGTTTACGACTTCAAACGCCCTGACAAGTTTAGCAAAGACCAGCTCCGCGCCATTCAGATGATCCACGAGAGCTTCGCTCGCCAGATCACGACCGTGTTGTCAACTTTGATACGCGCGATTGTCTCGGCTGAGATCGCTTCGGTCGAACAGCTCGCCTACGAGGAGTTCGTGAATTACATGGTTCAGCCGACCGTCATCGGCCTCATTGAGATGCACCCGTTCGAAGGCTCCATGTTAATTGAGATTAATCCGGCTCTGGTCTTCACGATAATCGACAGAATGTTGGGAGGCCGCGGAACTTTCACCGGCAACATCAGAGAACTCACCGACATTGAGAAAACTGTAATTGAGCGCGTCATTATGCGAATACTCGAACTTCTTGAAGACAGCTGGAGCACCGTCGTAGATGTTCGCTTCAGGTTTGAGAGCATGGAGAGCAATCCTTTCTTCGTTCAGATATGTTCGCCCAGTGATATGGTCTTGGTCGTTATCATGAAGCTCAGGGTCTCGGACGTTGAGGGCATGGTCAGCTTATGTTTTCCGTATTTCCTGATTGAGCCGATCATGGACAAACTTTCAAGCCAGCAGTGGTTCGCCTCGACAAGCCACAAGGCCGACCCGGAGATGAAGACGTGGCTGAATAACTCTATGATGCAGGTGAAGATGCCGCTTTCAATGGAGCTTGGCCACACGGTGCTGTCGCTCAATGACGTGTACGCGCTTCAGGCCGGAGATGTCATAAAGCTCGACGAGCTGAAAGACTCTCATATCGATGTCCGCGTCGGCAATCAAATCCGCTTCAAGGCTCGGCCCGGAACTCTCAACGGTCATATGGCGGCGGAGCTTACGAAAGTTTTGGTGCAGGACATGCCCGAATTTACTGAAGACAGCAAAAAAGGAGAAAAAGATTAAATGCCTGACGATATTTTAAGTCCCGACGAAATTACCGCACTTTTGGCCGGTGGCGGCGGAGATCTCGGAGATCTGAGCGAAATTTCGGACGCTGACGCGGAGAGGCTCGCAAAAGTCTCGGACACCTTCGCAAGCTCTGAGAACAGCGTCATAAACATGCTTGCGGGCAAGAACGTAACGACGAACACGGGATCGCCCGAAGTTTTGAGTCAGGAGGATTTCGCCGGAAAATTTTCCGAACTTCCTTTTTTATTCTCGACGACTTTCGGCGGTATGGACGATATGCCGCTGGCGTTGGTCGTGGATCAGAAGGGAGCTTTAACTCTCGCGGATTTCATGATGGGCGGCACAGGCTCACCTGTTCCGGAACCGAGCGATATGTATTTCGGAGCGTCGCAGGAGGGTTTGAGTCAGATAGTCGGCTCGGCGTTCACGAGTCTCAGTGCCATGCTCGCGGGCCGGCGACTTATGCCGGAGAATACAACCTCGGCACTCGGCGAAGAGAACTGGCGCGCGTTTTCACTCGAACCTGCTGACAAAAAAATCTGGGCGAGTCCCGTAAGCGTTACGATCGAGGGGCTTCCGGCCTTTAATATATGGACATGCTTAACGCTCGATGACGCTCTGACGGTGTCGGGCTACATGCGCGATGCCGAAGAGGGCAAGAAGCCACAGCCTCAGGCATCAAGCAACAATAATTCTATGGGGGGAGGACGACAGAACGTGGGCCCGGCAGTTGACGTGAGACCGGCAGCTTTTCAGCCGTTAGGAGGTGGCGGCGGCGGAGGAGAACCAAGCCCGATCGATCTGATAGCCGACATTCCTGTTAGAGTTACTGTTGAGCTTGGAAAGGCGCGAAAAAGCGTCTCGGAAATTCTTGCGTTGAACTCCGGCGCAGTCATTGAGCTTGACAAGATGGCCGGTGAACCTGTAGATATCTTGGTGAACGGCAAGTTAATCGCTCACGGCGAAGTCGTCGTTATTGACGAAAATTTCGGAGTGCGTATCACCGACATAATATCCGGCAAGAATTAATTAGAAATGAGGGATTAGGGATTTTGTCATGTTTTCACTCCTAACTCCTCACTCCTAATTCCTAACTGTTTTTTTCGTGTTATAATTCAGCAAGATCAGTTTATAAAATTTTTATCGGGGGAGTTTTTTTTATGGGCAAAAAAGTTTTAATAGTCGATGACGCGGCCTTTATGCGCATGATGTTGAAGGACATTCTCACTAAAAATGATTTCGAGGTTGTCGCTGAAGCAGAGAACGGCAAGGCGGGTGTTGCGGCCTTCCAGAAGTACAAGCCCGACATCATTACGATGGACATTACTATGCCCGAGATGAACGGCATCGACGCTGTAAAAGCGATCAAGGCTCTTGACCCCAGTGTAAAAATCGTCATGGTCTCCGCAATGGGACAGCAGCCTATGGTCATTGAGGCCATTCAGGCCGGGGCTAATGACTTCATCGTGAAGCCGTTCCAGCCCGAAAGAGTCGTTGAAGCGATCACAAAGGTGCTGTCATAAAATTTCTGATGTGAGTCTTACGGCGTACGTGATCAGAGCCGTAGCCGCGTTGATTGTGATGTCGCTGGGTGCGCTGTTTCTTGTGAAGTACATGAAGAAGTACAATCCCGCAATGAAAAGCACATCAGCCGTTGAGATATTATCGTCCCTGCACCTGACAAGCAGGGATATATTTTTCGTTGTTCACTGCGGCCCTGAGGTCGTGTCTTTTGTCTTGACGCAGAGCGGTGCGTGCGTGATTGGCAGGTGGAGTTATGAAGAGTGGCTCAAAACTGAAAATAAAGATTAAAATTTTCCCGGCCATTCTGTTATTTCTTTTGATCTTTAGCGGAACTTCGTTTGGAGCAATCCTCAATCCTCCCCGCGCTCCTGAACTTTCCGGGACGATCCCCCTGCCGGCACTGACACTCGGAGTAGGCCAAGCCGACTCGCCGCGTGATGTTGCTCTTACGCTTCAGATATTGGCACTCATGACGGTGCTGAGTCTTGTTCCGGCGATCTTGCTGATGGTTACGAGCTTCACGCGAATAATAATCGTGCTGGGCTTCGTTCAAAGGGCTATAGGGCTTCAACAGTCTCCGCCTCAGCAGGTTGTTGCGGGGCTTGCGCTGTTCCTCACGATGTTCACGATGTATCCGACGTGGGAGCGAGTTTATAACAACGCGCTCGAGCCTTATCTTTCCGGAAATATAAACTCTCAGCAGGCTTGGGAGAACTCCATTAACCCCGTCCGTGATTTCATGTTCAGATACACGCGACAGGAGGAACTTTCGTTGATAATTTCGATGTCGGAGTCTCCGCGCCCGGCCAATCAGTCCGAGGTTCCAACGCGAGTTTTGATCCCGGCGTTCATGCTCAGCGAGCTGAAGACAGCGTTTCAGATGGGAGTTGTGATTTACATTCCGTTTCT
>JAFSJO010000140.1 GCA_017449415.1 Synergistaceae bacterium | reverse complement strand
CACTCCGGCTCATGACCCGAATGACTTCCTAGTCGGGCTCAATCACAACCTCGAACAAATTCAAGTCATCGACTCTCGCGGCATCATGAACGAGAACGCCGGCAAGTACAAAGGAATGACGATCGAGGAGGCTCGCAAAGAATCCGTGAAAGATCTGGAGGCTCTTGGCCTATTGCTGAAGACTGAGACGATCACTCACTCGGTCGGACATTGCCAGCGTTGCGGAACGACGGTTGAGCCTTATCTGTCCGAGCAGTGGTTCGTGAAGACGAAGCCCCTCGCCGAGCGCGGAGTTCAGGCCGTCAAGGACGGTCGCATTAAGTGGGTGCCTGAGCAGTGGGAGAAGACATATTTTAATTGGATGGAAAATATTCGCGACTGGTGCATATCGCGACAGCTCTGGTGGGGTCATCGGATCCCGGCGTGGATATGCTCTGACTGCGGACACATCACAGTAGCCGAGAACGACCCGAGCGAGTGCGAACACTGCCACAGCAAAAATATTCATCAGGAGAGCGATGTCCTCGATACTTGGTTCAGCTCCGCTCTGTGGCCATTCTCAACGATGGGCTGGCCTGACGATAAGCCGGAACTGAAATATTTCTATCCGACCTCGCTGATGGTAACGGGCTTCGATATCATTTTCTTCTGGGTCGCGAGAATGATCATGATGGGTCTGGAGTTCATGGACGATGTGCCATTCCGTGATGTCTATATCCACTCACTGATCCGAGACGAACACGGCAAGAAGATGAGCAAGACCAAGGGCAACGTCATCGACCCGCTGATCATGATTGAGAAGTACGGCGCGGACGCGCTGAGAATGACGTTGGCGGCTCTGTCGGTGCAGGGGCGCGATATCCTCCTTTCATCGACGAGAATCGAAACTTACAGATTTTTCATGAACAAACTTTGGAACGCGTCTCGCTTCGCTCTGATGAATCTCGATGATGAAGTCCACGAGATAGATCTCGCTCAGCTTCACATGCACGACAAATTTATCTTGACCCGAACTCAGGAGATGGCCGCGAAAGTTCGCGAGTTGATCGACGGTTACGACATTGGAACGGCGGCGCGGAGCCTCTATGATTTCGTGTGGGGCGACGTGTGCGATTGGTATCTTGAAATGTCGAAGCCAGCTCTGAAAGGTGATGAGGGCGAAGACAGGCGCAAGACCACGGCCGGAGTCCTCGAAGAAGTTTTCAAAACGACATTGCCGCTGCTTCACCCGTTCATTCCGTTCGTAACTGAAGAGCTTTGGGCGGCGTTCGGCTATGGCGACGAGTTCATCATGAAGACGAGATGGCCCGAGCCGAGGCGCGAATATATCTTCGAGGGCGTTACCTCCGAGATGAAAATTTTGCAGGACGCTGTGAGAGCGTTGAGAAACCTCCGCGCGGAAGCTCACGTTGCTCCCCAACAGTGGCTCAACAAGGCAGTGATCCGCGTAAATGCTGACTCACAGGCCGCGAAGATTTTGAAAGCGTCGTTGAACCAAATTTCAAATCTTTGTCATGTTCGAGATGTTGTCATCGAAGAGCCTTCGGGCGAGTGGTCTTACGGCGCGTCGCTGTCATCAGTAACCGGGGACGCTGAAATTAAATTGCCGGTTGGTGATGTCCTCGACGTTCCAAAAGAGATAGCGAGGCTTGAGGGCGAGATAACGTCAATCGAAAAGGAAATTGCGAAGAGTCAGGCGAGACTTGATAAGGCGGATTTTGTCTCACGCGCTCCGGCTGAGGTTGTCGAGAAAGAACGCGCGAAAGTCTCCGAAGGTTGCGCACAGGTCGAGAGGCTGAAAGCGAACCTCGAAAGCCTCAGACAGTAAACTCAACGTCATGATGCGGCGGTCAGCTTGGCTTCGGCGATAAGACGCTTAACGTCTTCAAGCGTAACCGCCTGCTTCCTCTCCTCATGACGCTCCCACCACCTGCTGAAGATCGGCAACAGCAACATAGCCCCGAACAACACGAGCAAGTAATACAAGAACGTGTTCGTGGTTTCTACGCGCTTTTCGAGTCCGTCAATGCGAGCTGACAGCGTATCGATTCGCCCATTGAGTTTGTTCCCTAACGTTTCAATCTCGCCATGAAGCCTCAGAAACAGCGCCTCCATTTTCGCATCAAAGACATCTTGCCTGAGATATACATCATCGCTCGCCGCACCGAACGAAAGCGACGGAAGCAACGCAACCACGAACACCGCTAAAAAAATCTTCTTCATAATCAGTCAACCTCTTTTCATTTCATTATGAGCCTCAGGCTGTCAACGTAAGGCGGCCTCAAGATACCGCGCTCAGTTACGATCCCGGTTATCAGTTCATGCTCCGTAACATCAAACGCCGGGTTGTAAACTTTCACGCCCTCCGGAGCCATGCGCTTACTGTACCACATTTCCGTAACTTCTTCGATAGGACGCTGCTCGATCACGATTTGTTCGCCGCTGTTGATGCTCATGTCGATCGTGGAGGTCGGCCCCAGTACATAGAACGGGATCCCGTAATGCTTAGCGAGGATAGCAAGCCCTGATGTTCCGATTTTGTTGCAAGCGTCTCCGTTGGCGGCCACGCGATCGCACCCGACGAACACAGCATTGATCCAACCATTTTTCATCACCTGCGAGGCCATGTTGTCGCAGATTAATGTCGTGTCGATGCCGTCCGCAAGCAGCTCGAACGTTGAAAGCCTCGCGCCTTGAAGCAGTGGGCGTGTCTCGTCGCAAAACACTTTGAAATTCATTCCGCGTTCGCGTCCCAAATGAAGAGGAGCGAGGGCTGTCCCATATTTTGCCGTAGCCAGCTGTCCAGCGTTACAGTGAGTTAATATCCCGTCTCCGTCCTTGATGAGGGTCAAGCCATACTCGCCGATCCTTCTGCACATGTCCGCGTCTTCATTTTTGATCGCGATAGCTTCGCGCCGCAGCAATTCCTTTATTTCGGAGATGCTTTTGCCTTTGTTGCCCGTCACGACTTTCTCCATTCTTTCAAGAGCCCAAGAGAGATTGACTGCAGTAGGTCTCGCAGAGTTCAGATATTCCTTGTACTCATGGAAGCGCGCGAAAAATTCTTCATCGTCCAACGCTAGGCTCGCTACGTACAGTCCGAACGCCGCTGCGATTCCTATAGCCGGTGCGCCTCGAACTTGAAGAGAATAGATTGCCTGATAGACGGATTCTATATCTTTCAACGAAAGCATTGCTATTTTGTTCGGAAGTTGTGTCTGGTCGAGTATAACGAGGGCGTTACGTTCTTCATCAAGAGCGACAGCCTCACATTTTAAGATATTGTCTTTGCTTGTCAAAGTTAATCACTTCTTTCTTGAGATTTTTGATGCTATGATACATCAATTCCGTAAAAAATGACAAATACGATAAAACTTGACAAGAACATACGCTTTTTATATAATGACCGGCGTTGCTTGAACGCTTGGGGATATAGCTCAGTTGGGAGAGCGCTTGAATGGCATTCAAGAGGTCAGGGGTTCGAATCCCCTTATCTCCACCAGAACATAATACGGGATAAACCGTTTGAATATAGAAGACCGCCCTGTGGGCGGCTTTGTTGCGTTTTAGAATACATTACATAACATATAAAAACGCCCATAGCTATATAATTGACAGTACAAAAAACCGTACAAAGGAGATTTTATTGAAATTTTTTGTACGGTTTGAAAAGAAAGGAGTAGCTGACATGCTCACAGAGCTTGAAGTTAAAAACGCAAAGCCTCGCAATGTAAGTTATATGATTCGAGACGAGCATGGCTTGAATTTGAGAGTTGACCCTTCGGGGCGAAAATACTGGATTTTTCGATATTGGGAAAACAAAAAAGAACACCAAATTTCGCTTGGACCATATCCTGATTTATCATTGAAGAACGCGAGATTACAGCGTGATGAACTT
>JAFSJO010000139.1 GCA_017449415.1 Synergistaceae bacterium | reverse complement strand
CTTTCTCGTCCTCTGATGTGGCTTTGCTCACGAATAATTCCGTGTCATTGATGACGACGTTGGCTTTCTTCCTCAAAGTCTCCTCGTAGTCGGCGAGCCTCTTGCGCTGTTCCTCCTGCGTCAGCAACATTCTGATATCCGCGCTGACCTCGTCGTAAGGCGTTACGGACTCTTCGACGTGGCTGGCCTTCATTCCGACGGCGAAATCTGAACTCGACACAGTCAGCACCGGGCTAGGCTCTGCGATATCGAGCGAAGCTAACGCGGCCAAAGTTCCGAGCTTCAACGCGCTTGCCGGCAGGAACACAGGCTCTTTGGTGATGTTGACGATGTCGGTAGACTCGGCTCTGTCGTTGGAGGCGATAACGTCCCAGCTCTCACCCGCGACCAACTTAGCTCTGAAAGCTTCCGCGTCCTCGCTGGTGATGAAGTCGGCCATATGAACCATGAAACCTTCGGGCTTGGTGTAGAACAAATTCTTCATGGAGTCGTAAAACTCTACGGCTTTATCCTCGCTGACCTCGATCTCACCGACCGCCTTGGTCATGAGCTGATCCACAGCGATCTGCCTCGCGAGGTTACGTTTGTAATCGTCGACCTTGATGCCTGACTGAGCAAGAACCTGATAGAAAGTCTCGCGTGTCGGGTAATATGTGTCGGCGTAATTCTTCATTGCCTGTTCGGCCTCTGCGTCCGAGACCCTGATGCCCTGCTCCTCGACTTCTTTCAGGAGCTGAGACTCAAGTACGGCCTGATTGAGAACTGTCTGATAAGTCGCGCCCATGTCGATTGAGGCGGTGTTGCGCGAGCTGAACGAGCTGAGATAATTCCTAAGCCGCTGATCAAGCTCCGAGCGCATCATTGAGCGTCCGTTGATGTTCGCAACCTCGTAGTCGCTCATTGTTCCGTCAGCGTTGACGGTCGGGGTGCGCCTTGTCCCTCTGCCCTCGTACATGAGGAACGTCGAGAGCAGGAAAGCAACGACAATCACAGCCATAACCCATTTCATTTGTTTGCGCAGGAAATTCATCATAATAAACTAAAACCCTCTCTCTCTTGTATTCAAATTAGGAGTGGGGAGTCAGGAATGGGAAGTCCAACAAAATTCCTCATTCTTAACTAACGATCGCTCCGTATTTTCTACGAAATAAATTTTAGCATATAGTGAGTAAAATCACACATCACTCAAAGACTTGCCGCTCTTGATTTGCACTTCGAGGGACGCTATCTCGCCGCCCGAAGATTTCATGACCTCGCTCAGAATGTTTGAAACTTCGTCGGCCTCGTCCTGTGAACATTCACAGACCAGAGAGTCATGAACCTGCAAGAACAATTTTCCCGGACACGCCGCCTCGAAGTTAATCATTGCACGCCTAGCAATGTCGGCCGCAGTCCCCTGTACTGGCGAGTTGATTAAAGCTCTGTCGAGTGCCGCACCGATCGCCGGGATCTCTTTCACTGGTCTGATGCGTCCGGCTAAGGTTCGAGAGTATCCCCGCGCCTTGGCTTGCTCAACGCTGGAGTCGAGAAAGCTCTGAATGCCGGGCAACGCGTCAAAATATTTTTGCATGACGGCCGAAGCCTCCTTGCGCGATATCCCGAGCCGTTCAGCAAGTCCGAATGAGCTCATGCCGTAGAGCAGTCCGAAGTTAATCATCTTGGCCGCGCGCCGAAGCTCAGGCGTAACGAGTTCAGGCTTCGTATCGAAGACCCACGAGGCTGTCTCTGTGTGAATGTCTCTATTCTGTTTGAAAGCCTCGATCAGTCTCTCTTCGCCGGACATGTGCGCGAGTACTCGAAGCTCGATCTGTGAATAATCCGCCGCCACAAAAATATTTTTCTCATCGACGGGGATAAGTCCGCTCTTTATCTTCTCAGCCCATTGCCCGAACGCCGGAATGTTTTGGAGGTTTGGATCGCGGCTACTGAGCCGTCCTGTCCCGGTCATGGCAGGCTCGAATGTCGTGTGAATGATCCCGTCCGAGGCTGCGGCATTCTGAAGCGGCACCACGAACCCCGAAAGCATCTTCATGAGTTCACGATGTTCCAATATCAGCGCAGGGATCTCGCCATTCGGGAGCTTCGCGAGCTTCTCCAACACCGACGCATCAGTCGAATACGAAGTCTTGCCCTTGGTCATCGTCTCGGGAATGAAGCCCAACCGCTCGAACAACAGCCACGAGACCTGCTTAGGCGAGTTGAGGTTGATGCCGACTCCGGTTCTGTTCACGACCTCGGCTTCGAGTTCGGAAATTTTGCTTTCGAGTTCCTTTTGAACGGGCAAGAACTTTTCGTGATCAAGCCTCACGCCTCTGTCTTCCATCTTGTTGAGGACGGGTATCAGCGGCAAATCTATCTCCGTCATGACATCGTGGAGGCCGTCATACGTGAGTATCTTTGACTCGAGCGTCTCGGCCATGTCCTCAAAATATTTTTTGTTCTCGATCTTGTCGCGGAGCTTTTTGAACTTCCTCCCTGCCGTGTCAGGGTGCAACATGTAATAGGCGGTCTTCAAGTCCCAAATTTTTGGGGAATTTGCGAACCTCTCCGAGCCTATTCTAAGCTCGGCTTTGAGGTCTAAGGTCATCACATCACATTCGAGCCTCCGAGGGCGGGGGGCGGGGTCAGCGGCCGCAATATTGACTTCGACATCACCGACGGGGTCGCTTCCAAGCCGGGCCAACACGCGCTTCAAGCTCAGACGTTCGGCAAGCTCTACAGCCTTCTCGATGTCTGGTTTGAAGTTTGCGCACTCGTCGAGGATATTTTTCTCATCATCGAAAAGATTATCGCGGAGCTTTATCAGGTTGTCGCGAGTCCACAAAACTTTTTCGAGTCCGCAGGCTTTGAGTCTGTTTCGGTTGCGAGTGTCAACCTCGCTGATGTGAGCAAAAATTTCTTCGACCGTCGCGAACTGAGACAGGAGTTTATTACCGCCTTTCTCGCCGATCCCGTCAACTCCCTTAACGTTGTCCGAGCTGTCTCCGACGATTGCTAGGTAGTCAGCCATCGACGAGGGCATGAAGTGATATTCAAGGAAAAATTCATCGACATCGTAGACTTCCGCCTCGCTGACTCCCCTATCGACCGGGCGCAGCATCTTGACACCTGTCCCAATGAGCTGGAATAAATCCTTGTCCGAAGTCAGTATCACGGCCTCATGTCCCTCGTTGCGTGCGAGCTTCGCTAGGGACGCGATTACGTCGTCAGCTTCGACACCCTCGCGAGCTATGACTTTGTAGCCTGAGAGGTTCAGCAGATCTTTGAGCAATGGAAGCTGAAGTCTGAAATCGTCGGGAGATTTTGGGCGGTTAGCTTTGTACTCAGGCAGGAGATCGTGACGGAACGTCCTGCCGCCAGCGTCGAACACAACGATAACGCAGTCAGGCTTGACATCGTCGAGAACTTTATAGAGCATGTTCATGACACCGACCAACATTCCAGTCGGAGTCCCGTCAGGCGCACTAAGCCCAGCTTTCGACAGCGCGTGATAGCCTCTGTACGCCAGGCCGTGGCCGTCGATGATCAAGAAAGTTTTCATATCTTAATTCTTTATGGGAGCAGGCCGCCCGAAGAGAAATCCTTGCGCGAGGTCGCAGCCGACGCTCTTCAAAAATTCGAGCTGGTCTTTGGTCTCGACACCTTTTGAGAGAGCCGGGATCCCGAGCTTCCTCGCCATCTCTATGACTGCCGCGACGATGATATTAGCTCGTTGATTGTCTACGGACTTGATCATCTCCATGTCGATCTTGAGCCCGTCGAGCGAGAAATCTTTCAGAACTTTCAACGACGAGTAGCCAGCTCCGAAAGCGTCCATCCAGACCTTGAAGCCATGTTCTCTGAGCCTATCCGCCTCGTGCTTCATTGCGTCCATGTCGACCGCGATAAGGCTCTCGGTAAGCTCGAAGCGCAACATGTCGGGCGAGATGTTATTCTTGCTGACGGCATCTTCGATCACGCGCACAACATCGGTTAATTCAAAGTCGAGCCGCGAGAGGTTCAGCGACACCGGCACGATCTCTTCGCCTTTGTCCCTTTGACGTTTGAGAGCCTCGCATATCTTGTTGATTACGTAAGTGTCGAGCCTGTGGATCAGCCGCTGTTCCTCCAACACGAAAATATAATTCGCCGGAGAGAGCTGGCCGTATTTTTCATCGTCCCACCGCGTGAGAGCTTCGGCCGAGGCTGTCTTGCCTGTCTTAACATCGATGACGGGCTGCAAATAAACCTTGATCCGTCCCTCGTCGAGAGCTTGCTGGAACGAAGCTGTGATGTGTCGCTGTAGGTAAGCTTTCTCGTCGATCTTGCCGTCGTATATCTGCGAGACAGTTCCGTAGTCGTGTTTGAGGCTGTCGCACGCGAGTTTCGCACAGTCGCATATGACGCTGATATCGAGGCTCGCGTCCTTGATCTCGTAGATCCCGGCTTTCATCTCAACGACGACCCCGCGCCTGATGTTGTTCACTCTCATGCTCATGCGATCGATGCGGTCGGCCAAGTCCTCCTGCGCTGTGATGATGACGAAGTGATCTTGCTCGAAGCGCGACACAAGACCGATCGGGAAAGTCTCTTGCAAAATCCTCGCGATCGACTTCAACATTCTGTCCCCGCCTGTAAATCCGTAAGTCTCGTTGTAGGTGTGAAAATTTCTGACGTTGAAATAGACGCATTTGGGTTTGCCTCCGCGCTTCATGAAGTCTTTGATCTTGTCGGGAGCTTGCTGACGGAATGCCTTCATGTTCACAAGCCCAGTCAGCTCGTCGATCGTGTTGGCCTTTGGCTCGGGCAATGCGGCCTGACCTGAGAGCTTCGTGAGATTTTCGCGCAAGACCATATCATGAAGATACACGTAGAAGATATCGCCGAGCTCTTCATCATGTACGAGGTGTCCCCAGTCCTCGATCTTCTTGATTTCGCCGTTCTTGGTGATGATCCTGTAGGTTACGTAGTCGTAGCCGTCAGTCGCGGCGATCTGCTTCTTGATGATCTGCTCGACCTCTTCGATATCCTCGGGGTATACGATGGTCATGAAGCTGCCGCCGGTGAATTTTATGAAGTCCCGAACGGAATCACATTCAAAAATCTTGGCGATCTCGTCGCTTGCGAAGATGATGTCTTCGTTCTCGTTGGCTTTGTAGACGAGAAGTGCGCCGGGCATGTTCGCGGAAAGTTTGTCGATGGTCATGCAGTCGTTTTCGTTAAACATATAGAAATCTTTTCCTTTCGTGCATTAAAAAATGGCAGGGATCCCAGCCTGTTTACATAGCGTGTTTGCAGCTATCCTGTCAAAAATTTTGTGTCTCTTGATGGGGACACTACGCCCACTGTCGTTGGTATAAATTGTATGATTACCGCCCTTGCGCTGAAAATGCCAGCCGTTCTTTTCAAAATGTCTGAGGAGGTCTCGACGTTTAACGGACATTTACGGCGATAGCTTTCTTCAAGTTTATCGGTAACGATTCGAGATAAAACGGAGTTTTCATTATCTCCCTGT
>JAFSJO010000138.1 GCA_017449415.1 Synergistaceae bacterium | reverse complement strand
GGCTATCGGCTATCGGCTATCGGCTATCGGCTATCGGCTATCGGCTATCGGCTATCGGCCTAGTTGTTGCCTAACTTCACCTACACACCACACACAAACTTCACATAAAAAATCCCACATAACTTCTTCCCCTGTTTCGTTTCTCTCTAAGGGGGTGATTGACCGCACTCAATGATCGCGTGAGTGAGTCGGCACGTTCTCGCGTGCTGTTGGAATTTCATTATCCTTTGGAGAGGAGATAATATTAATGAAAGCGAAAAAATTTTTTACGCTCGTTCTTTTGGCTCTGTTTGCGGTCGGAGCGTCATGTGCTTGGGGAGACGAGACCGTAGAGATCAACTCAGACAACTTCCCCGACAAGGTGTTCAGGCAGTTCGTTCTTGACGAGCTTGATGACGGATCAGGCAGCGCGACGGAGGGCGATGGGATACTGAGTGATTCCGAGCTTCAACGCTTGCAGATCAGCATTAGTAGATGGAAATATCCGGGCATCGAAAGTCTTGAGGGCATCAAATACTTCACGAGGCTTCAGACTCTGTATTGTACTGGTCAGAAATTGACGGCTTTGAACGTCAGCGGACTCACGTCTTTGTCCACCTTGGACTGCTCGAACAACACAGACATGACTTATCTGAACGTGAGCGGCTGCACGAGCCTGCGTTATCTGGACTGCAGCGGCAACAACATCAAGGAGCTGGATTTGACGGGCTTGGCACTTGGTACTTTAAACTGTTCGAACAACTCGGAAATCAACCTGACTATTCCAACGATAGAGTCGATAAGAGAGACGGGCAACCCTGCGAACTACACCGGAATGAGCGTGCTGAGAATTGCCGGGACTCCCTACGCAAGCGGCGCGGAGCTGACAACGAAAATACTCGGCTCAGCTTTGACTCAGCTCGACTGCTCTGAGATAGTCGGAGGCGGGCCGACCAAAGTAGATTTGAGCGAGGCTATATACGTAACCAACATAAACGTCTCGAATAACCCCAATTTGAAAGCAATCGAGTGGGAGAGTGGCAACGGCATGTATCTCGCAAACGTCGGGAATGTTGACATCTCCGGGACAGGCATCGGTGCGCAGTACACGCTGAACACACTGAAAGCCGGCGCAGATGGCACGTATCTCAGCACATTCAAGGCTGACTCAATGGATTACGCGCTGACTGAGATTGATTTTACGGGTTTCAGCGATTTAGGAACGATCTCGCTCGCGAATAACTCATTGGCCTCCGTAACTCTTCCGTCAGAGATGACATACGGAGCGGAGCTTAATCTTTCAAACAACAAATTGACTTCTGTACCTGCTACGACTTTCGATAAGGCTTACAGAGTTAATCTTTCGGGCAACGAGCTGACCACTTTTGTGTGGGGGTCTGATTCTTCGCTGGGGTCTTTCGCGACGCTTGACCTTTCGGGCAACAAACTGACCTCCGCGACTCTCCCGGACACAATGGAATATGGCAAACTAATTCTTGCGAGCAACGACTTCGAAACATTGCCGACAATTCCGTTGAGCTTGGATTTGCTTGACATCAGCTACAACGCGAGCATAGACACCATGCCGGACGTTACGCCTAACGCATATGATTTCAGCCTGAACGTTTCGGGGACAAAAATTCCGCTTTCGAGCGTTCCTAAATCAGTAACGTGGCTTTACGCCAACGAAATGGCAAACAATCCGACAACCGCGAGTTTCAGGGATTTCACGAGGCTTCACACTCTTTACATCACCAAAAATCCGAGCCTTGCACACTTGGAACTTATATCGTCGGATTCGAGTTATTTGAGTTCGTCGGAGTTTTTTGCGTCTGACAATGCCTTGACTTCAGTAACGGTCTACAACGCGGGCTGGCTCGACCTCAGCAACAACAATCTTGTAAGCGTCGATCTAATCAGCTGCGACAATATGTATGATGCCGACATGACAGGACAGACTTATCCCGGCACGCTGGATATTCCGTTCATTGACGGTATATGGCTGCTGAGTATTGATAACGTTGTCGGAAGTGCGAACGCCGCGAACGTTCGAGACGTTGTGGGATACGACTCCAGCAACACGGCCATCACTCCGACGCAGAACAACTACGCTTATAAGTTCGACAAAGCTCCGGTGAAAATCACGTACAGATACATGACCGGCGGACTTGTGAACTACAAAGACCCCGAGGGAGAGTCAAGCACCAAGGTAGAAGTCTCAATGGACGTAACAATCGCGGCTAATCCGGGATCAGCCGGGGGGACGCAGCCGACTATCTCGCCGTCAACATATTCTGAGACATTGACAGCCGGCGTAAGAATGACTGACGCGGTGTTTACAGCTACGGGCGACAATTTGAGGTGGTCATGGAGCGGCTCACTTCCGACAGGCGTAACAGGCGCGGTGGCAGCTGACAACATGAGCTACACAATCAGCGGAGCACCGGAGGCTTCGACAGCCGGGCGAAGTTTCAGCTACGTCCTCACTGCTACCAACACAGCAACAGACGAATTTGCACGAGCGACCATTAATTTTACGGTGGCGGGGTCAACCGTTGAAGAGAGTACGCAGGCGGATATCGAGGCCATGTCGGACACTGCAAAAGACGCGGTAACGAGCTGGAAAGTCTCGGGGACAGTTACAGACATAGCCGCAACTCTCGAAACTCTGCAAAATCTTACGACCTTGGATTTGACTGCCGCAACCATCACTGGCGGTGCGCTCACTCTCACGGAAGGTTCCTCGTCGAGCCTCGAATATATCAATCTTGCGGGCAACACGACCATCAAGGACGTTCAGATAGAGAACACGACGCTGGAAGTCTTGGATCTTTCGGGGAGTTCAATTGAGGAGCTTGACACTGACGGCTGCACCAATCTGGCTGCGTTAAACCTTTTGAACTGCGTGAGCCTCAAAACGCTTTCATGCGTCGGCAACAGTCTGCTGACTCTCGACCTCGACAGAACGACAATGGGATTGACAAGTCTCACAGAAGCGGACTACTCCGGGCAGACGAGATATGACACGTTGCTTTCGACGGATATGGATTTGTCTTCGGAATTGATTACGGGGTCGGCTCTCGAGGAAGTAGCGGCGGCGTGGTCGCCAAACAACTGGGAGAACATCAGCAACTTAAAAGGCTACGACGCTTCCGGCAACGAAATCCAGCAGACGCAGCCATATGATCCGACAACCGGGACAGTGAAATTCGCAAGCACTCCGGCTCGTATCGAGTACGAATATGACACGGGGTTCGCCAACAGCGATAAGAAGATGGACGTGAAAATCTCTTCGTCGGCTTCGGAGGGCGGAGTCGGTTCGAGCAGCAGCGGCTGTAACTCTCAATTCGCTAGCGGCGTTTTCGCTCTGCTTATGTTGGTGCCGGTTTTCTGGAAAAAATCTTAGGAATTATGAATTAGGGATTAGGGATTGCAATTCCTCACTCCTCACCCCTAACCCCTAACTCAATTTAGAACTGTACGAACGCTGGTGTATCTGCCGGAGCGTTGAGGAATTTCTTCAGCTCCTCGTCGAGTTTCAACAGCGTGATCGAGAAACCTTCCATGTCAAGCGAGGTCATGTAGTTGCCCACGAGAGTCTTCGCGATCTTGATCCCCTTTTCATCGAGAACTTTTTTGACGTGCTTGTTAGCGACAAGAAGCTCCATTAACGGAGTGCCGCCCATGCCGTTGACCATCACAGCGACTTCATCGCCGGCTTTGTAAATTCCCTCGGCGAGTATCTTTGTCAGCAACTTGTCGGCGATGTTGTTCACGTCGGAGATTTTTTCGCGGTGTGTGCCCGGCTCGCCGTGGATCCCGATCCCGATCTCGATCTCGTCGTCGCTAAGCTCGAAGCTGACTTTCCCGGCCGCGGGGACTGTGCAGGCGTTGACGGCCATTCCCATTGAGCGAACGTTGGCGATGACTTTCTCAGCGACTCTCTTCACGTCCGCAAGGTCGAGTCCAGCCTCAGCGCTCGCACCAGCGATCTTGTGAACGAAGACTGTCCCGGCGATACCTCGTCGGCCTGTCGTCCATGTTGAGTTCTCGACAGCGACATCATCAGCCACGATAACTTGCTCGACCTTGATGCCCTCGTCGCGAGCCATGTCAGCCGCCATCTCGAAGTTCATAACGTCGCCCGTGTAGTTCTTGATGACGAGCAAAACGCCTTTGCCGCCGTTCACGGCCTTGATAGCCTCGAAGACCTGATCAGGCGTTGGAGATGTGAAGACCTCGCCAGCCACCGCGCCATCGAGCATTCCTTTGCCGACGTAGCCTCCGTGCGAGGGTTCATGACCTGAGCCGCCGCCTGAGACTAACGCGACTTTCGCGCTTGGCCCGGACGCTCTCACGAGAACCTCGAAGCCGTCGAGCCTCTTGACGTACTGAGGGTACGCCGCCGTCATTCCGTCGAGCATTTCGTCGACGATCTTGTCGATCTTGTTGATCAACTTCTTCATGAAAAAATTCCTCCCAACTAAAATAAAATTAGAGAATCGACAGGTTACGAAGCAAATATCTGTCCGGGAAGTTTCAGTTTCTTCTTTGGTGGAAACTGCCTGTCAAATTCCTCTACTTCCTGCTCATTCAAAAAATATCCTTTCGGTGTCGAATACTCCCCGCTGATGTCCCTCAGGTATCCGGGAATAAGCTCCCTGCACAAAAAGAAAGAAGCGTCAGCTCCCTCCGGCAAGCCGTGATAACGTATGCCAAACTCGCTGGCGTAGGTGAAGCCGCTCTTTCCGTAAAAGAGAATGTTCCCCTCGAAGCACAAGGCTCCGCAGCCCAGCCCGGCGGCTTTTTCCAAAGAGTAGTTCAGCAACTTCTTGCCATAGCCTTGGCGTTTGTAATTCGGAGCGACGCATATAGGCCCCATCGTCATTATGGGAATTTCCCGCCCGTCGTCAGAGTTGATAACGGCACGCATGAACATATTCTGACCGATCAAAACGCCGTCCTTCTCCATGACAAAATCAAGCTCAGGCACAAAGGCAGGATCATTCCTAAGCGTATGGATCAGGTAATGTTCATAGCAGCCCGGGCGATAGACGTTCCAAAAAGATTCCCTGATGAGGTTCTCAACCTCTCGGTGTTCTTCTTTCCGTTCGAGACGAATAACGATGCCGCTGTTTTTCAAAGTTTGTTGGCCTCTCGCGACTCTTCCGCCACTGACAGCACAACGTCGAGACTTCCACCGCCAGACGCTTCGACAACTGCGCAGATCGCTCCCTCGACTATAGGCGCGTCAGCTATAACGGCGTTGATCCCGCGCTCCTCGTCTTCGAGCAGCTCTATTGCGGTCTCGGCACTCATGATGCTGCTGCCAATGTCCGCGATAATCACAACTCCGTCGCCGGAGTCAGCTTCGACAATAGCGTCGGCGATCCTCTGAGCGTCCGTCCCGATCGAGCCGTCCTCGAGTCCCCCGGCAGGTATCAAGCCCTCGAAGCCCTGAGCCATCTCCCGCGCAAGGTCGCAAACTCCCTCGGCGATCTTCCAGCTATGTGAGACAATTACAATTCCAACCATGACTATTTACTCTTCATGTAATCTAAAATTGCTTCGAGGGTCAAGGTCGACGAGGTCGCCCCGGGATCCTGATGGCCGATGCTTCGTTCACCAAGATAGCTCGCGCGTCCCTTTGTAGCTATGATGGTCTTGGTGTACTCGACTCCCTCACGAGCCGACTTGCAAGCCGCTTCGAGAGCTTCGACGATGTTCGCGCCGTCTGAAATTTTCTTCGCGTAGGTTTCTTTCGCCGGTATGATAGCGTCGAGCATGGTCTTCTCGCCCTTGACGGCCTTACCTCGCTTCTGTATCCCCGCGATCGCCGCGTCGAAGATAGCGTTGAAGTCCTCGGGAGCTGCTTCAACCTTTCCCGCCATGACTTTCCCGGCTTCCATATAAGCTGTTCCGTAAAGAGGCCCCGACGCTCCGCCGACTTTCGACAGCAATGTCATTCCCGTCTTCTTTAGGACTGCTCCAATGTCCGACTCGTCGGGCGAGAGCTTCTCCATGACCGCCGCAAATCCCCGCGCCATGTTGATGCCGTGGTCGCTGTCGCCGATCTCGCGGTCGAGTTCGGTTAGAAAATCTTTGTTCGCTGTAATCTTTTCAGAAATTTTGGAGAGACATTCATAAATTCCGCTTGCCAATTTCCCTTTCGCGCCTCCTATTGAATGTGTGATAACTGAAAAGTAATTTTAGCAGATATGAAAATAATTGACAGAATGACTTTTCGCGTTTATCATTTCACGCGTTGAAATTTGAATATAAAGAAAATTTGAAAGGAGATAACAAAGCAATGTCGGAATTTAATTTTTCGCTGAAAGTTTTTGAGTCTCCTTGCCTGTCTTCACGTAAGATAAAGCGTGAGTATATATTGTTGCCTTAGTGAATGACGGACATACAAATATATATTTATATTGCATAAATGAAAGCCGCTCATTCACGGGCGGTTTTTTTATTTCTGATTGAGGAGGAGATTTTTTTATGGCATCAAGTAACATCTTCAAGGGCGCGGCTACGGCTCTGATCACGCCAATGAACGCGAACGGGATCGACTTCGACTCGCTTGGCCGGCTGCTCGATTGGCAGGTCGAACAGGGGATCAACGCTCTCGTCATTGCAGGCACGACCGGCGAAGGTTCAACGCTCACTGACCCCGAGCATGAGAAGGTCATCGAATACTCAGTGAAGCGCGTCGCGGGTAGGTGTCCCGTGGTTGCTTCGACAGGCTCGAACGACACAGCGCACGCAATCTATTTAACGAAGTTCGCGTGTGATGCCGGAGCTGATGGTATCCTCGCCGTTACTCCGTACTACAACAAAGCCACTCAGAATGGACTCGTGAAGTCATACACGGCGATCGCTGACGCTTCGACCAAGCCCCTTATCCTCTACAACGTCCCCTCGCGAACAGGCGTGAACATCGAGCCGGAGACTTACGCGAAGCTCGCCGACCATCCAATGATCTCGGGCATCAAGGAGGCCAACGGCAATATCTCGAAGATCGTTCAGACAGCTCAACTGGTCGGGGACAAGCTCGACATCTACTCCGGCAACGACGACCAGATCGTCCCGATCCTCTCGATGGGCGGCAAGGGAGTTATCTCCGTCCTGTCGAACCCAATGCCGAAGAAGACTGTTGAGATTTGCGACAGATTTTTCGCCGGAGACCTCAAAGGCGCGGCCGCGTTGCAGTGCGAGCTGCTTCCGTTGATTAATGCGCTGTTCTCGGAGGTCAACCCGATCCCGGTTAAGGCGGCAATGTCGGCAATGGGATTCTGCGAGAATTACATCAGGCTCCCGCTCGTGCCGATGGAAGAGGCTCACTGGAAGAAGCTCGAAGCCTTAATGAAAGAGCAGGGATTAATCTAATGAAACTCATCATCAATGGAGCTGGCGGCCGCATGGGTCATATCATCACCGAGATGGCCGGAGCTGAGAATGTCGCGGCGTTGGTCGATGTGGCTTTCGAGACTGGCGCGGGGAAATATTCCAAGCTCGAAGATTTTGACGGCGCGGCGGATTGCGTTGTCGATTTCTCCAATCACAAAGCTGTCGCGGGACTGCTGAGTTACTGCGTCAAGAGAAATCTCCCCGTCCTGATCGCGTCGACAGGCCACACAGACGAAGAGCTAAATCTCATCAAAGAGGCCGCGAAGAAAATTCCGATCTTTCAATCGCCGAACATGTCGATCGGTGTCGCGCTGCTCGCTGACGTTGCTGAGAGGGTCGCGAAAGTCTTCGGGGCGTGCGATATCGAGCTTGTCGAGACACATCACAATCAGAAGCTCGACGTTCCAAGCGGCACTGCTCTGATGCTTGCGGAGAGGCTCAAAGAGGCGAGGCCGGAGCTTACTTTCAACGTCGGACGGCATGAGAACGGCAAGAGACCCGAGAACGAGATCGGGATCCATTCGCTTCGATACGGCTCGGAGGTCGGAACTCACGAGATAATTTTCTCGAACGGACTCGAGACGATCACGCTCAGGCACGATGCCAAGAACAGAGCTTTATTCGCTCGCGGCGCGCTTGAAGCTGTGAAGTGGCTCGTTGGTCGCCCGGCCGGTCTCTACAACATGAAAGATTTTTTAGACAGTTAGGAGTGAGGAGTTAGGGGTGAGGAGTTGTGATAGTTCCTCATTCCTAATTGAAAAGATGAACGCACAGGAAATCATAAAATTCATAGCTGACGCAAAGAAAGTTACGCCCGTCAAGATTTATCTCCGCGAGAGCGAACACATTGACTTCTCGAACACTCACGCGAAAGTCTTCGGGGTCGGCGACAAAATAATTTTCGGCGACTGGTCGGAGCTTGAGCCGCTCATCAAAGCCAACGCTAGCAAGATCGACGAGATCGTCATCGAGAACTCATCACGCAACAGCGCGATACCATTGCTCGACCTGAAAGATATCCCGGCTCGTATCGAACCCGGCGCGATAATCCGCGACAACGTCTCGATCGGCAAAAATTCCGTCATCATGATGGGCGCGATACTCAACATTGGCGCGTCGGTCGGCGACGGAACGATGATTGACATGGGCGCGATACTCGGAGGCCGTGCCACGGTCGGTAAGAATTGCCACGTCGGAGCTGGCGCAGTCCTCGCGGGTGTGATCGAACCTGCAAGCGCGAAGCCCGTCATCGTTGAAGATAACGTCTTAATCGGAGCCAACGCTGTCGTAATCGAAGGCGTTCATATCGGCGAGAACTCCGTCGTGGCTGCCGGAGCTGTCGTGATCGAGGACGTTCCCCCGGGCAAGGTCGTAGCTGGCTGTCCGGCTCGCGTCATCAAGGACAAGGACGAGGGCACGACATTGAAGACCGCGCTCGAAGCCGAGCTTAGAAAGCTATGAAAATCGACTTTATGGCCGAGGCTCAGAGCCTCAGGGAGAAGCTGATTTCTCTCCGCGAGGAGTTTCATCAGACACCCGAGCTTGGAAATCACGAGTTCAAGACCGCCGAGCTGATCGAGAAAGTTCTTGACGAGGCCAAGATACCTCACAAGAGAATTTTAGACACGGGCATCGTAGCGCGAGTTGAGGGAAAATTGCCGGGAAGACACTCGGCTATTCGAGCTGACATTGACGCTTTGCCGATCACCGAAGCTACGGGCGCAAAATTTTCATCGAGAAATCCCGGATTCATGCACGCATGTGGCCATGACGTACACGTTACAGGCGCGTTAGGCGCGGCAACAATTCTGCAACATCTCGCAACATACATGCACGGCTCGGCAACGTTTCTATTTCAACCAGATGAAGAAGGCGACGGCGGAGCTGACAGAATGATCAAGGCCGGAGGTCTCGAGGACGTTGACGCGGTGTTCGGCTGTCATGTCGACCCTGCGTTACCTGCCGGACATGTCGGAGTTCGATACGGGAATTTCTACGCGGCCTCGGCAATGTTCAAGATCGCGATTATTGGCAAGTCTGTTCATGGCGCACAGCGGGACAAAGGCATCGACGCTATCGAAGTGTCGGCGAATATCATTCCGAAAGTCTTGAAGATCCCGGGCGGTGTCGTGAGTGTCGGGAAGCTCAACGCCGGGACGGCCGGAAATATTTTGGCGGGTCGCGCTGAGTTCGCCGGGATAATCCGAACTTTCGGGGTCGATGAGAGGGCGCGAATGTGCCGGGAGTTTCAAGAAATCTGCGAACAGGTCTGCGCGTCATTCGGTGCGAGGTGCGAATGTGATTTCAATCTCAGCTGCCCCGGTGTCATCAACGACAATGACGCTCTGACTTCGCTGGTCGAGGAGACGGCGCGGGAGGCTCTAGGCTCCGAAAGAGTTCACAGGATCGAGAAGCCTTTGTTCATCAGCGAGGACTTCGGATTTTATATCATGGCGAGGACGGGGAATTTCTATCATGTCGGCGCGGGTTGCGAGTGCCCTCTCCACAGCAATAATTTTTTGCCCGACCCTGACGCTATCATCACAGCTTCGGCGCTTCATGCCGCCGTCGTAGAAAAATTTAATTCACAGGACTGATATAACTTGTACAACACAATCACAGCAAAATTCGGAGGAACGTCGCTGGCTGACGCTTCGCAGATCAGAAAGGCCGTCGAGATCGTGAAGTCTGACCCGGCTCGCAGGTATCTCGTAGCTTCGGCTCCGGGCAAGAGGTTCAGCGACGACATCAAGATCACCGACCTGCTCTACACATGCCACAAGCAAGCCTCGAACCGCGAAGATTTCACCGCGACCCTCGAAAAGATTTCGCGACGTTACGGCGAGATCATCGAAGCTCTTGGGGTGGATTTCGACCTCGCTTCCGAGATCGCGACCATCAAGAAGAATTTGGAGGCCGGGACTTCCGCAGACTACCCCGCAAGCCGAGGCGAGTACATCAACTCCAAGATCATAGCGAAGTTTTTGGGTTGGCCTTTCGTTGACGCGGCCGAGATAATTTTCTTTAATGAGAATGGACTCTTGGACGAGGCCAAGACCTTTCAGACCGCCGGAGACAGGCTGAAGGCTTTGGATCACGCTGTCGTCCCCGGATTTTATGGCTCGATGCCTGACGGGAAGATAAAAACTTTCTCGCGCGGAGGCTCCGACATCACAGGCTCGATCGTTGCGCGTTCAGTCATGGCGGATTTATACGAGAATTGGACGGACGTGTCGGGAATGTTGAGCGCAGACCCGCGTATTGTCGACGATCCCAAGGTCATCAACTACATCACATACACGGAGCTTCGAGAGCTTAGCTACATGGGCGCGAGTGTCCTTCATGAAGACGCTGTGTTCCCGGTTCGCAAGGCCGGTATCCCGATAAACATTCGCAACACGAACAAGCCCGAGGATAAAGGGACGCTGATAGCCGCCTCGATGCCGAAAGATATCGCCAAGCGCGCAGTAACCGGGATCGCGGGACGCAAGGGCTTCAGCAGTATCCGGGTCGAGAAGTCCATGATGAACGGCGAGACGGGCTTCGGCGCAAGACTGCTCGGGATCTTTGCACGCAGCGGGATTCCTTTCGAGCATTGTCCGACCGGCATAGACACGATTTCGGTGGTGGTCAACTCAACGCTGTTTGATGAGAAGCGCGACGAAATTCTCCGCGAGATCAAGAGCGAGCTTGACCCGGATTTCATCACGATCGAGAAAAATCTCGCCGCCATTGCGATAGTTGGCGAGGGCATGGTGAGAGTTAAGGGAATGGCCGCAAAGATATTCGCCGCTCTTGCGGGAGCCGGGGTCAATATCCGAATGATAGACCAAGGCTCGGACGAGCTGAATATCATCGTGGGGGTTGATGAGGCTGATTACGAGAAAGCTCTGAAAGCTCTCTACGGTGAAATAATTTCATAGCAACAAAAAATCAGGGGCAAGAGCTTGGCTCTCACCCCTGAAAGGTTTCAACACTTTCCAAAAACTACTTCTCGCTGAACTCTGCGTCTACAGTGTCGCTGTCATTCGATGATCCTGATGAAGCTCCGGGGTTGGCTCCGGCTGACGGCCCTGCGTTCTGGTAGAGCCGCGCTCCGAACTCCTGAAGCGTCTTCATCAAGTCGTCCTTTGCGCTCTTCATGCTGCTCTCGTTGTTGGACTCGATGGCTTTCTTCAGCGCGTCGATCTTCGTGTTCACGCGGCCTTTCTCTTCGGCGTTCATTTTGTCCCCGAGGTCGTTCATGAGCTTCTCAGCTTGGAAGACTGCTGCGTCGGCTTCGTTGCGTGTCTCGGCTGCGGCGCGTCTCTTCTCGTCATCGGCGGCGTGTTCTTCAGCGTCGCGCTTCATCTTCTCGATGTCATCTTTCGACAGGTTCGACGATTGGATCGTGATCTTCTGCTCCTTGCCTGTGCCTTTGTCCTTGGCCTTGACGTTGACGATTCCGTTTGTGTCGATGTCGAAGCTGACTTCGATCTGCGGGATCCCGCGAGGTGCCGGGGCAATGCCGTCGAGCGTGAACTGTCCGAGCTTGACGTTATCCTGAGCCATCGGACGCTCACCCTGGAACACCATGATTTCAACTTGCGGCTGATTGTCCGCGGCTGTCGTGAATATCTGCGACGCATGAGCCGGGATAGCCGTGTTGCGCTCGATCATCTTCGTCATGACTCCGCCGAGCGTCTCGATCCCAAGCGTCAGCGGCGTAACGTCAACCAGCACGATGTCTTTGTGGTCGCCTTTCAAGATCGCGCCCTGAATAGCAGCACCGGCCGCAACGCACTCGTCGGGGTTGATGCCTTTCGTTGGCTCCTTGCCGAGCAGGTCAACGATCTTCTTCTGAACCATGGGCATTCTCGTTGAGCCGCCGACCAGAAGAATTTTATCCACCTCGCCTGCGCTAAGTCCCGAGTCAGACAAAGCTCTCTGAGTGGGCTTGACTGTCCTGTCGAGCAAATCCGCCGTCATCTCCTCGAACTTAGCGCGGGTCAGCTTCATCTCCAAATGTTTCGGGCCGGTCTGGTTAGCCGTAATGAAAGGCAATGAAATCGTCGTCTCGGTCATGTTGGAAAGCTCTATCTTCGCTTTCTCCGCAGCCTCGCGCAGTCTCTGCATGGCCATGCCGTCATTACGGAGGTCGATGCCCTCGGACTTCTTGAAGCCGTCGACGATCCATT
>JAFSJO010000137.1 GCA_017449415.1 Synergistaceae bacterium | reverse complement strand
TTGGTTTAGCTTTGGCCTTGGGCTTCTCGGGTTCCTCCTCGGGAGCTTCTTCAATCAGGTTGTCGAGAGTCTCGTCCGCGATGTCCTTGATCTCCTCGACGAGATCCTCGGGGGTCGCCGATGACGAAAGATCCTCCGCCGCCTTTTCGGCTTCAGTCAGCTCAGGCTCCTCGAAATCCTCAAGCTCCTCCGCAGGTGGCTCAGCGAACTCGTAGCCGAGGACTTTCAACCTGTCTTCGATCTCGGTGAGCGATTTCTTTCCGAGGTTGCGAATCTTCAACAGCTCGTCATGCGTCCTGCTTAACAAGTCTCCGATGGTCTGGATACCGCCGCGCAACAGACAATTCTCGCTCCTGATCGAAAGCTCCAAGTCATGGATCGGGTGCTTGCGATATTCAAGCTCGCTGATGCCCGACAGGTCGACGGGTACGTCAGCATTCGGCTCAATGGGAGGCGGCGGCGGCAACAACGGAGCAGTCCCCACAGTCTCCGCGATCCGACCGAAATAATGTTCAGCGATCCTCGCGGCCTGAGCGACAGCTACGTCCGGAGATATAGCTCCGTTGGTCCAAACTTCAAGGACGAGCCTGTCGAAGTCAATGCTCTGACCAACACGCGCCGAGGCAACCTGATAATTCACGCGCCTGACTGGCGAGAATATTGCGTCGGTCAACAGCGCATCGACGGGCAACGCCGGCTGGGCTGGTCTCTCACGTTCGGCGGACAGGTAGCCCACTCCCTGCTCAACGTAAATTTCCATGAGCAGCTCCGCGCCCGGTTCGAGAGTGCATATGACACCGTCCCCGCAAAATTCAAAATCATTATCCCACGGCAGATCCTTGGCGGTAACGACGCCGGGATTGACCTCGCGGGTGAAGAAATCTTTAGCCAATTCATTCGAGTCCAACGTGATGATCTTGAAGCTCTCCGCAGTCATTCGGATCCCCTCGGACTTTGACCTTATAGGAATGTGCTTCAAGTTCATCAGGATCTCGATAACGTCCTCGCGAACGCCCGGAATGGTGCTGAACTCGTGAAGAACTCCGTCGATCCTGACAGCCGTAACGGCCGCGCCCCTGATCGACGAGAGAAGCAAACGCCTCAGAGCGTTCCCGAGCGTGTCGCCGTAGCCCCGTTCAAGAGGCTCGATGTACAGCCTTCCGTAATCCTGAGTCTTCTCTTCGATAAAAACCTTAAAACTGGTGTTCTCCAAATTCCAAAATCTCCTTTTAGAATTTAGACACGACGCCTCTTCGGTGGTCTGCACCCGTTGTGAGGAATGGGCGTAGCGTCTTTGATTAAGTTCACCTGAAGCCCAGCAGCCTGCAATGACCTGATGGCACTCTCACGACCGGGGCCGGGGCCTTTGACGATAACGTCGATCTCCTGCACTCCCTGATCCTGTGCGGCCTTCGCAACCTGTGAAGCAGCCGTCTGAGCCGCGAACGGTGTTGATTTCCTCGCGCCCTTGAAGCCGACATTGCCGCCGCTTGCCCAGGTGATGATGTTTCCGCCTTTGTCGCTGATGCACATGATCGTGTTGTTGAACGTGGAATAAATGTGCGCCACTCCGTAATTTATGTTCTTCTTTTCGCGCCTTTTGCCCTTACGAGCCTGCGCTGCTCTCTTTGCCAAGTTTAACTTACCTCCTTAGTTAAGCCGCTCTACTTCGTTGCCATCTTCTTGTTAGCAACAGTTCTTCTCGGACCTTTGCGCGTTCTGGCGTTGGTCTTTGTGCGCTGGCCTCTGACGGGAAGCCCGAGGCGATGACGCTGACCGCGGTAGCACCCGATATCAATCAGGCGTTTGATGTTCATGGAGACTTCGCGCCTCAAATCGCCCTCGACCTTGTAATTGTCCTCGATCTCGCGGCGAAGCTTCTGTGTGTCGGCCTCGTCAAGGTCTTTGACTCTGATGTCGGGATTTACTCCCGTGGCCGCAAGAATCTTCTGCGACGTTTTAAGCCCGATCCCGAAAATGTAAGTCAGGCCGATTTCGATCCGCTTCTCTCTGGGCAAGTCCACTCCTGCAATACGTGCCATTTGCCTGTTACCTCCTCACGCCCTGACGCTGTTTGTGTCTTGGGTTGCGGCTGCAGATGACGCGCACAACTCCATGACGGCGGATTACTCTGCAATATTCACAAATAGGCTTTACTGAAGGCCCTACTTTCATGCTAATACCACCTTATTATTTATAACGATAGATTATTCTTCCCCGTGTCAAATCGTATGGGGAAATCTCCACAAGCACTTTATCACCGGGCAAGATCCTGATGAAGTGCATTCTCATTTTGCCGCTGACATGAGCCAAAACGCGATGCCCGTTCTCAAGCTCAACTCTGAACATGGCGTTGGGCAACGGTTCTGAAATTACGCCCTTTACTTCGATTACGTCCTCTTTACCGGAATTTGCCATTAATTCCCTACGCTCCTAAAAAAATATCCCGCGTCAATGTCGTTACCTGCCTTTATAAATTCTAATAAATCTTCAGCGCGTCTCAACGTCGATTGCAAATGTTTGGGGTTCTTCTTCTTTGGCTTTGAAACATTGAACCTGTTCGGCCTAATCAATTTCACTCTGCCGTCGGCTTCAAAACCTGATACAACATATTCAAGCCCCGTATCTTTGCCCTGCCTTGAGATTACGATCTGGCCTACCTGATACTCTGCCACTTCGTCAAAATCTCCGGCCCGTCGTCAAGAATTACAATCGAGCGTTCAAAGTGTGCCGCGTCAGATCCATCTACAGTTGAGACAGTCCAGCCGTTAGCTCCGACCCTCACATCTTCGCGCCCGGACATAATCATAGGCTCAATAGCTATAGTCATGCCAGCCTTTAACGTCATTCCCTGCCCGGCATTGCCGTAATTCGGAATTTGCGGAGCCTCGTGCATCTTCTTGCCGATGCCGTGCCCCGTGTAGTCGCGAACTACGCCATAACCGAAAGTCTTGACGTAACTTTCAACCGCGTGCCCTATATCGCCGAGCGTGTTGCCTCTCAGAGCCGACGCTATCGCCCTGTTCAAAGCGTCTTCCGTAACTTCAAGAAGTTTTTGCTTCTCGGGACTGATAGCTCCGACCGCGTAAGTGCAGGCCGCATCGCCGCACCAGCCGTTGACATAAGCTCCTACATCTACGCTTATGATGTCGCCTTCCTGCAAAATCCTGTCGAAACTCGGGATCCCGTGAACGACCTCTTCATTTATGGAGGCGCATATCGTCCCCGGGAAAGGCTTCATGTTATAAGCGGGCTTGTAGTTCTTGAAAGCGGGTATGCCGTTGTTCTTTCGGATATGTTCCTCGGCGAGTCGGTCAAGCTCTCCGGTTGAGACACCCGGCCTGACGTTCTCGCGCATTATGTCCAGAACTTCGGCAGTAACGCGCCCGGCAACTTTCATCATTTCGATTTCTTCAGGGCTTTTAATTTTTATCATGGTTCAAGAGTTTCAGAACACACGCAAAAACTTCATCGGGCTTTTGCCCCGCGTCGACTTCGTGCAGCAAATTTCTTTCACGATAGAAATTTATCAGCGGCTCCGTCTGCTCGTGAAAGACTTTGAGGCGGCTCCTGACGGTCTGCTCGTTGTCATCGTCGCGGACGTAAAGCTCTTCGCCACAAGCCGGGCATTTATCATGCTCAGCGAGGTTCGTAACGTTGCCGCACGACCTGCACACGGCTCGGCTAGATAATCTCTTCACGATGGCTTCGTCGGACACGTTGAACAGAATCACGCCGTCGAGTTTCGTCTTGCCCTCGAGAAATTCAGCCTGAGCGACTGTCCTCGGGAAGCCGTCGAGCATGAAGCCATTATCAGCTCCGAACTCGGCCAACTTCTCACCGACCATCTTCATAACTGTCTCGTCAGGAACGAGCTGACCCGCGTCCATATATTTCTTCGCTTCAAGCCCCAGCGGCGTGCTGTTCTTCAAATTTTCTCTGAAGATGTCGCCCGTCGAGACGTGAGCCAAGTCGTAACGCTCTTTAATGAGGGCGGCCTGAGTACCTTTTCCGGCACCAGGCGCACCAAGTAACACTAATCTCATCATTAACCCCTCAACAGCCCACGCGAGCGACCGCCGCCGGTCTTCTTCAATATGCCGTCATAGTGGCGCATCAAGAGTTGAGCTTCGATCTGGTTGATTGTGTCCATCGCGACACCTACGACGATCAGAACAGCCGTTCCGCCAAAGTAAAAGCTCCTGACGTTCAGCACCGAAGACATGACATTCGGAATAAGCGCGATGATCGCAAGAAACACAGCACCGCCGAGCGTAATTCTTTCCATAACTCTGGTGATGTAGTCCGAAGTCGGCTGGCCGGGTCTGATGCCGAGAATGAAGCCGCCGTATTTCTTCATGTTGTTGGCTATGTCGGTCGGGTTGAAGACCACTGCCGTGTAGAAGTACGAGAAGAATATGATCAGCGCAACGTCGCAGACGATGTAAACAAAACTATTTGGAGCGAAGATCGTGCTGAAAAATCTCCCCACTGAGCTTTCGGAGAAATAATTCGCGATCGTGTACGGGAAAATCAACAGCGACGAAGCGAAGATTATCGGGATAACTCCGGCCTGATTGACCTTCAACGGAATGAAAGTGCTCTGTCCGCCGTAAATCTTGTTCCCGACAACGCGCTTGGCGTACTGAACGGGCAAACGTCTCTGACCCTCCTGCAGCAGGATACACCCCGCTACAACGATGACCATGAGGACAAGCCCCAACAACAGCGCGATCACGCTCAACGAGCCTAAACGAACCATGCTCCAAGTCTGCAAGATGGCCTCCGGGATCCTCGCGACGATACCGGCGAAGATTAACAACGAAATTCCGTTGCCGATGCCGTGATCCGTGAGTTCCTCGCCGAGCCACATGACAGCCACCGAACCCGTTACGAGGGTGATGATGACTAGGAGCCAATCGAAAAATCCGCCCTGCATGATGCCAAGCCCGCGAAGCCACGCCGTCATACCGATGGCCTGCACTATTGCGAATACGACTGCGCCGTAGCGAGTCCACTGCGTAATTTTTTTATGACCGTCCGCGCTGTCTTTCTGCAATTTTTCCAGATACGGGAAGATTACAACTAACAGCTGCATGACGATGCTGGAGTTAATGTACGGGGCAACGCCCAGCGAGAATATTCCGAAACGGCTCAAAGCTCCACCCGAAAATAAATTCAGGAAGTCCATGACACCGCCGCCGGTGCTGAACAAACTTGCCATAGCGGCACGATCAACGCCGGGACTTGGGATATACGCACCCAGCCTGAAGATGAATAATATCCCAATCGTAAATAATATCCTGCGTTTCAAGTCGGGCAGTCTGAATATATCACCCAAAGACCCGAACATTAGATTACCTCGTGAGTTCCGCCGACAGCTTCAATTTTCTTGGCTGCTTCTTCGCTGAAAGCGGCGGCTTTGATCTTGAGAGCTTTGCTGAGTTCGCCCCGCGCCAGAATTTTCACAGGCACATTCTTTTTGCGTATAACTCTGGCTTTGAAGAGGGCTTCGGTGTCTATTTCAGCTCCAGCCTCAAATTTCTTTTCGAGAACGTCAAGATTGACGGGCTGAAAGACTTTCGCGAACCTGTAATTATTAAATCCGCGCTTGGGCGTTCGTCTCGTCAAAGGCATCTGGCCGCCTTCAAATCCCGGTCTTACGCCTCCGCCTGTCCTTGCCTTATCGCCCTTGTGTCCTTTGCCTGCGGTCTTGCCCGTTCCGCTCCCGATACCCTGACCCAGACGCTTTGATGCGTGCGTTGAGCCTTTGGCCGGGTGCAAATCGTTCAATGTAATCATTCTACGACCTCCCATTTAACGAGATGCCGCACGTGTTCGATCATGCCTCTAATCTGCGGCGTGTCTTCATGCTCGACCTCGGAGTTTAATTTCTTGAACCCGAGAGCCTTTATTGTGCGTTTCTGTCTTTCGGGAAAACTTATTGCGCTTTTGATCCACTTTGCTTTAATCTTTGCCATGTGAATCACTCCCCGATCACTGCTTCTTCAGCAGTCTCTTCCGTAGCTTCCTCGCCAGCAAGTCCCCGAAGCTTCATGATCTCGTCTTCAGTTCTCGTTATCTTAATGGCTTCGAGTGTTGCGTGAGCGATATTGATGGCGTTCGCTGTGCGTCCGGTAACCTTGGTGACGACGTCTTTAACGCCGCCAAGCTCCATGATCGCACGAACGACTCCGCCCGCGATAACTCCGGTACCCTCAGGGCACGGCTTCAACAAAACTCTGGCGGCTCCGAACTCACCGACGACCGGGTGAGGGATCGTGCTGCCGCTGTGGCGAACCGTTACCATGCTCTTTTTGGCTTTCTCGATGCCCTTGCGGACTGCTTCAGCGATTTCCTTGGCTTTGCCGATACCTGTTCCAACCTGAGAGGCTCCGTCACCAACGACCACGAGAACAGCGAAACGGAAACGCTTGCCGCCCTTGACGACCTTGCTGACTCTGTTGATAGCGACAACGCGCTCCTGAAACTCTACAACTTCTGCTTCATTTCTTCTGGGCATTAGAATGTAAGCCCTCCTTCGCGTGCGGCATCAGCTAAGGCCGCGATTTTACCGTGATAGGCATGACCTCCGCGATCAAACACTACAGCGTTGATCCCTTTAGCCTTCGCTCGTTCCGCTATCGTCTTGCCGACAACTTTAGCCGCCGCGACGTTGCAGCCGCCTTTCAACTCAGGCTGAAGAGCCTTTTCGAGAGTTGACGCGCTCACAAGCGTGTGACCTTTGTCATCGTCAATAACCTGAACGTAAATATTTTTAAGGCTCCTGAACACGCACATACGGGGCTTCTCAGCCGTGCCCGAAAGTGTGCGGCGCAGTCTTTCATGCCTTATTACGCGCATATCATTTCTGCTTTTCTTTTTCATGATGTTTTACTTCGCCCCAGTCTTGCCGGCCTTGCGGATAATGTACTCGTTCTCAAACTTGATACCCTTTCCGTGATAAGGCTCAGGCGGTCTGAACTCCTTTATCAGGGCGCATGTCTGACCAACTAACTCCTTGTCGATGCCGCGAACGTGGAACTTGATCGGGTTCTCGACAACGATCTCGATACCCTCGGGGGGCGTGAACTCGATGGGGTGAGAATAACCCAAGTTCATAACGAGCTTCTTGCCCTGTAACGCGGCGCGCCAGCCAACTCCGACTATTTCCATAGTCTTCGAAAAGCCTGTTGTAACGCCCGTAACCATGTTGGCTATCAAAGCTCTGGTCATTCCGTGCCACGCTCTTGTCTGCTTCTCCTCGTTCGATCTGGAGACTTTGACCTGAGCGTTTTCGATCTCAACGTTGATCCCGGGCATCAACTTCGCGTGAAGTTCACCCTTGGGGCCTTTCACGATGATGTCGGTGCCTTTGACCTCAACGCTTGCGCCTTTTGCGATGTCTACTGCTTTGCGTCCAATACGAGACATTACGATAACCTCCTACCAGACATAGCAGAGAACTTCTCCGCCGAGACCAAGCTTGTTAGCTTCCGCGCTCGTCTTCAGTCCCTTTGATGTCGAAAGGATCGCGAGGCCAAGACCGCCCATAACAACAGGCAACTTGTCGCTGCCGACGTAAATTCTGCGGCCGGGCTTGCTGATCCTGCGAAGTCCCTGAATGACGCGCTCGCGGCTTGCGCCATATGAGAGATAAATTCTGATCTCAGCATAAGGCTTGCCGGGGTCTGTGATCATTCTGAAATTCTTGATGTAGCCTTCGTCCTTTAATATGCGAGCCAAGGCTAATTTCATTTTGCTCGAAGGAACGTCGACGCTCTCGGCATAAGCCATATTAGCGTTGCGGATCCTTGTGAGCATGTCTGCAACAGGGTCATTAACGTACAATTTGACCGTCCCCCTTACCAGCTGGCTTTAGCAACGCCCGGGAAAGCTCCCTCGCGTGCCATTTTTCTGAAGCAGCAGCGGCACATGTCGAACATTCTCATGTAGCCGTGAATCCTCCCGCAGAGCGGGCAGCGATTGTGCTGTCTCGTGCTGAATTTAGGGGTCTTCTGTGCTTTCAGTTTCAATGCTTTTCTTGCCATTTCTTATTTATGCCCCCTGATTTCCTGTTCTGAACGGCATTCCAAGTCCCTTTAACAACGCGAAAGCCTCTTCGTCAGTCTTTGCAGTCGTTACGATGGAAACATTCATGCCGCGGGATCTGATTACCTTGTCATAGCTTATCTCCGGGAAGATCAACTGCTCGCGAAGACCTAAATTGTAATTTCCGCGACCGTCGAACCCCTTGCGCGTGATGCCCTGAAAATCCTTGATTCCGGGCAGAGCCAGCGATATAAGCCTGTCGAGAAACTCCCACATCTTCGCGCCTCTTAAAGTTACGGCGCAAGCTACGGGCATGTGCTGACGGACTTTGAAACCTGCGATTGACTTTTTCGCACGCTTCAAAAGAGGCTGCTGGCCTGTGATCGCTCTAAGCTCGTTGATAGCAGCGTCCATGAACTTGATATCGAGCTTCGCGTCGCCAACTCCGATGTTGACAACGACTTTCTCGATCTTCGGAAGCTGCATGACGTTCTTGTATCCAAACTCACGCGACAGTGCCGGAGCTACTTCGTTCTTGTATTTCTCTAACATTCTGGGTGTCATGGCTTAAAGTCCTCCGCGATCTATGATTTCTCCGCACTTTTTGCAAACGCGGACTTTCTTGCCGCTCTCAAGGAACGACGCGCCAACCCTCGTAGCTTTTCCGCACTGGGGACAGACAAGCATGACTTTGCTTGCGTACACCGGGGCTTCCTGCTTGATTATTCCCGACTGCGGGTTGTTCTGGTTGGGCTTGACGTGGCGCGAGACCATGTTCACACCCTCAACAACGACCAGATCACGCTCCGGGACGCGGCGAATGATCTTGCCCTCTTTGCCCTTGTCCTTGCCGGAAATAACTTTCACGCGGTCATTTTTCTTTAATCTTACTGACATTTTTATTTCTCCTATACGACTTCAGGAGCAAGCGATAATATACGCATGTATTTTTTCGCTCTGAGCTCGCGTCCTACAGGCCCGAAAATACGAGTCCCTCGGGGTTCACCGTTAGCGTCAATCAATACTGCCGCGTTATCATCGAAACGGACATACGTTCCGTCCCTGCGTCTGACTTCTTTTTTAGTCCTGACTATAACGGCCTTGACTACACTGCCCTTGGCTATGTTGCTGTTGGGAATGGCCTCGCGGACTGACGCGACGATGACATCGCCGATCGTGCCGTAACGCCGTTTGCTTCCGCCCATAACCTGAATACAGAATAATTTTCTCGCGCCAGAGTTATCAGCGACGTTCAGCACACTTGTAAGCTGGATCATTTACTCCTGAACCTCCTCTGAAACTTCAGACTCCGAATCGGTGCCAAACACGGGGGCTTTTCTCATGATCTCAACGAGTTCCCAGCGTTTAGTCTTGCTCAGCGGGCGGGTCTCGCGGATCTTCACCTCATCACCCATTCCGCACTGGTTATTAGCGTCATGAGCCACGTATTTTTTGGCGCGCTTTATTCTCTTTCCATATAACGGGTGCTCGGCCATGCGCTCAACACGGACTACAACGGTCTTGTCCATCTTGTTGCTGACGACGATACCCGTCCTGACTTTACTAGGCATTGTCCGATGCCTCCTTCTCCGTAGCAGCCTTCTCTGAAGCTATCGTCAAAAGCCTGGCAATAGTCTTTCTGACTTCTTTGATGCGGCTTGTATTCTTCAAATGCCCGACAGCATTCTGAAAACGAAGGTTGAATAATTCAGTTTTGTATTCTTTCACTTTCCCGGCAATCTCTTCGCTCGTAAGCTCTCTGAGTTTTTCCGGCTTTACGCTCGCGTCCATCAGGCTAATCACTCCCTCCGCTGCGTACCATGCGAACTTTCACGGGCAACTTGTGAGAAGCTGTCCTGAAAGCCTCCTGCGCCAAGTCCTCACTGATCCCCGAGAACTCGAACAGGACACGGCCTCTCTTGACGGCGGCAACCCAAAACTCCGGCGCGCCCTTTCCTTTTCCCATACGAGTTTCCAACGGCTTTTTCGTATAGGGTCTGTCGGGGAAAACGCGGATCCAGATTTTTCCGCCCTTCTTCATCTTACGCGAAATGGCAACACGGGTGGCCTCGATCTGACGGGCTGTGAGCCAGACATTCTCAAGAGCCTGTATTCCGTAATCGCCGAACGCTATCGTCGTACCGCCCTTGGAGATGCCCCGAAGCGGGGATCTGTGGGACTTTCTGAACTTTACACGGCTTGGCATTAACATGACGACTACGCCCCCTTATTCGCCGGTCTGTTTCGCGCTGAACGCACTGGAGCAGGAGTCTTTTCGTGTTCTCTGTCTCTGTAGATCCAGACTTTGCAGCCGATGACTCCGTACATCGTTACAGCCTCGGAAAAACCGTAATCAATATCAGCCCTTATCGTCGAAAGCGGGAGCTGTCCCTCGTTGTACCATTCAGTACGAGCGATTTCCGCGCCGCCCAAACGTCCGGCAACCTGAGCTTTGATGCCTTTCACGCCAGCTTTGGTGGCTCTGAAGATCGCTTGCTTCATTGCGCGTCTGAATGAAACTCTGCGCTCCAGCGAACTCGCGATCCCCTCCGCAACCAACTGCGCTTCAACGTCAGGATTCTTGATCTCATGCACGTTTACCATGACTTTGCCGCCGGTGATGGCCTGAAGTTCGTTCTTGATGTTCTGAATTTCATTGCCGCCCTTGCCGATGACAACGCCCGGCCGTGCCGTATGAATAGTGAAACGGATAACAGGCCCGACGCGCTCGATCTCGATGCGTGAAATTCCTGCGCCCTCCCACTTCTTCATGATATATTTACGCAGCTTGATGTCCTCGTGCAGCTTTTTTGCGTAATTCTTTTTGTCGGCGTACCATCTCGACTGCCACTCAGTGGACACGCCCAGACGATAGCCTATTGGGTGAACTTTCTGTCCCATTACTTGTTTCCTCCTTGACGCTCGCAAAGCGTGATCGTTACGTGCGATGTCTTATGAACATAAGGGTGGGCACGTCCCATCGAAACAGGGCGGAATCTCTTCATCATCGGCCCCTGATTCGCGAAAGCCTCATGAACATAGAGCTTGTCCAGATCCATGCCGTAATTATGCTCTGCGTTCGCCATTGCACTGTTCAGCACCTTCAAAATAATTCCGGCGGCCTTCTTGTCGCTGAATTTTAATGCGGTTACGGCTGTGGCCGCGCTTTTGCCGCGAATAAGCTCCAGAACCTGACGGACTTTATACGGGGAAATTCTGGCGTTCTTCGTCATTGCTGTTGCTGTTCTCAATTCTTCCGCCATGATTACTTACCCTTCTTGTCCTGTCCGGCGTGGTGTCCGAATTTTCTTGTCGGAGCAAACTCGCCGAGCTTATGACCTACCATGTTCTCGCTGATATATACGGGAAGGTGCATACGTCCGTTGTGAACAGCGATTGTGTGCCCGATCATCTGCGGCACTACGGTTGAACGTCGCGACCACGTTTTTATGACTTTCTTGTTGCCGGAAACGTTCATGCTTTCTATTCTGTCGAGGAGCCTCTGTTCAACAAAAGGCCCTTTCTTAGTTGAGCGCATTTATTTTTCAGCTCCTTTTACTTTTCATAACGCCTGCGGATAATCAGCCTGTCTGACGATTTGCGCTTGCGTGTCTTGTAACCCTTTGCAGGAGTTCCCCACGGCGAGACGGGGTGCTTGTTGGACTTGGATTTGCCCTCACCGCCGCCCATCGGGTGATCTACAGGGTTCATAACCATACCGCGGACTGACGGCCTGCGACCTTTCCAGCGAGTTTTGCCGGCCTTGCCCCACGAGATGTTGTCGTAGTCTTCGTTGCCGACCTGTCCGATAGTGGCCATACATTCAAGCAAGATCAAGCGAAGCTCGCCGCTGGGCATTCTGATGTAAGCGTACTTGCCCTCTTTGGACATCAACTGCGCACTCGTTCCGGCAGCACGGACTAATTTCGCGCCATGGCCGGGCTGAAGCTCGATGTTGTGAATAACGGTACCGACCGGGATATCTTTCAGCTTCAAGGCGTTGCCGGGAGTGATATCGCTCTCCGAGCCGGAATAAATCGTATCGCCGACGTTCAAGCCCTTGGGCATGATGATATAACGCTTCTCGCCGTCAACGTAATTCACGAGGCCGATTCTGGCGTTGCGGTTGGGATCGTACTCGACCGTCGCGACCTTGCCGGGAATGCCTAACTTCTCGCGCTTGAAATCTATAATTCGGTAGGCTCTCCTGTGGCCTCCTCCGATGTGGCGCATTGTGATTCGGCCTGTGTTATTGCGGCCTCCATGCTTTCGGAGATGAACAACAAGCGAACGCTCCGGTTTATCTGCCGTAATGTCCTCGCGCCCCTGAATACTCATGTGGCGGCGTGCAGGGGTATACGGCTTAAACTGTTTAATTGACATGTTCGTGTTTCTCCTGTTTTATATCGAAGCACCCTCGAAAAATTCGATATGCTGATCCGGTTTGAGGGCTACTATCGCTTTTTTCCATGAGCGCGTATATCCCTTGGCCATTCCGCGACGGCGCAGCTTGCCCTTGACGTTGATGGTGTTGACACCGGCAACTTTCACGTTGAAAACTTCCTCGACGGCCTTGCTAATCTGAATCTTGTTCGCGCTCTTGTGAACCTCAAACGTGTACTTGTTGAGAGCCATGAGAGAGCTTGATTTCTCCGTGATTATCGGGCGGATAATGATATCGTGAGCAGTTAAATTCATTTTGAATAAACCTCCTCAATCTTCGCTACGACTTCGGGAGTTACGATCAGATTTTTGGCGTTCAGAATGTCATAAACGTTGATGCTGGCCACGTTGATGCACTTTGCGCCGGGCAAATTCCTGACCGAGCGGGTTACGTTCAGAGCGTTGTTGTGGTAGATGACGAGGGTCTTGCCAACGCCGAGAGCCGTGAACAGGTTCTTGATCGCCTTGGTCGACGGTTTCTCGATCGCGTCGAAGCCTTTCACCACTGACATTAAGTCTTCGCGGACTTTATCCGAGAGGACGCTCCTCAAAGCAAGCTGACGGACTTTCTTGTTGACCTTCTGATGATAATCGCGAGGGTGAGGCCCGTGAGCTACACCGCCATGCACCCAAACCGGCGAGCGAGTGCTTCCCTGACGTGCGCGGCCTGTGTGTTTCTGTCTCCATGGCTTTTTGCCGCCGCCCGAAACGTCTCCGCGTGTCTTCGTGCTGTGAGTTCCCTGACGACAGTTGGCCAAATGCGCCACAACAACCTGATGAATCGCGGCCATATGCACAGGAGTGTCAAAGACTTTCGCTGAAAGTTCCATCTCTCCGGCTCGTTCGCCGCTGAACTCGTATACTTTTACAAAAGGCATAGTATCTCTTTTCCCTCCTTATGCTTTTTTGTAGAGGGCAAGCAGGCTGTTTTTCGCGCCCGGAACTGCACCTTTTACCAAAATCAAATTATTCTCGATGTCGACGGCCATGACGGTGAGATTTTTCACGGTAACCTTGTCGCTGCCCATGTGGCCGGGCATCCTCTTGCCGGGGAAAACGCGGCCGGGATACGAAATTGCACCGCTCGATCCTCCGTGTCTGTGTTCGACCGAAGTACCGTGGCTGAACTGCTGACCCCCAAAGTGATGACGCTTCATAACGCCCGCGAAGCCCTTACCTTTGGAGATGCCTTTGACGTTGATCTTCTCGCCCTCTGCGAACAAGTCAGCTTTGATTTCCTGTCCAACTTTGTAGTTACTCACATCGTCAAGCCTAAATTCCCGAAGTGTCTTTTTGGGCTCGAGATTCAACTTCTCGAACATAACCTTTTGAGGTTTGGACAGCTTGTGAGCCTTCACAGCTCCGAAGCCGAGAAGAACGGCGGAATATCCGTTCTGTTCAGGGGTTCTCAAAGCAACGACAGAACACGGCCCCGCAAGGACGACCGTAACGGCTACGGCCTGCCCTTCGGAGTCATAGATCTGCGTCATTCCGAGTTTTTTCCCCAGAATCCCTATTGACATAGCAAAAAAGTCTCCTTAACTAAAATTTAATCTGAATGTCCACGCCCGAGGCTAAATTCAGCTGCATGAGCGCGTCCATTGTTCTCTGTGTCGGTTCGATAATGTCAATCAATCTTTTGTGAGTGCGCATCTCGAACTGCTCGCGAGCGTCCTTGTCCTTGTGAGGGGACTTCAGGATCGTGATACGTCCGACCTCCGTCGGAAGCGGTATCGGCCCCGAGACCCTCGCGCCAGTCGACTGAGCAGTCTCAGCTATCTGAGCAGCCGACGTGTCGAGCACTCTGTGGTCAAAAGATTTTAAGCGAATGCGGATTTTGCGTGCCATGATGATTACTCGATGATCTGGGTTACGACTCCCGCTCCGACTGTGTGGCCGCCCTCACGAACTGCGAAGCGCAGACCCTCTTCCATCGCTATCGGCACGATCAGCTCGACTTCAAATGTCGCGTTGTCGCCCGGCATGACCATTTCAACGCCCTCAGGAAGCTTGATGTTTCCGGTAACGTCCGTCGTTCTGAAATAGAACTGAGGCTTGTATCCGGCGAAGAACGGTGTATGGCGGCCGCCCTCCTCTTTCTTCAGGACGTAGACTTCGCTCTTGAACTTCGTGTGTGGCGTAACGGTGCCCGGCTTGGCGAGAACCTGTCCGCGCTGTACGTCGGTCTTGTCGATGCCACGAAGAAGTACGCCAACGTTGTCCCCGGCTTCGGCGCTGTCAAGGATCTTGCGGAACATTTCAAGCGATGTTGCGACTGTCTTCTGAGTGTCTCTTACCATTCCGACGATCTCGACAGGCTCACCAGCGTTGATCTTGCCGCGCTCAACACGTCCGGTAACGACTGTGCCGCGTCCTGAAATCGTGAACACGTCTTCGATCGGCATAAGGAACGGCTTATCGATCTCACGAACAGGCTCAGGAATGAAGCTGTCGCACGCGTCCATAAGGTCATATATGCACTTGCAGACGGGGTCATCTCTCTTGCCGGTGCCTTTCTCAAGGACTTCGAGCGCAGAGCCGCGGATTATCGGGGTGTCGTCGCCGGGGAAGTCGTACTTGTTGAGAAGCTCACGGACTTCCATCTCGACGAGGTCAAGAAGCTCGGGGTCGTCAACCTGGTCGGTCTTGTTCATGAAGACAACGATCGCGGGAACGTTGACCTGACGGGCAAGCAGAACGTGCTCACGGGTCTGAGGCATCGGGCCATCAGCGGCTGAGACGACAAGGATCGTTCCGTCCATCTGAGCTGCGCCGGTGATCA